>JADHXR010000199.1 GCA_016782865.1 Phycisphaerae bacterium | reverse complement strand
GTCTCTCACATGAATCCGCGAAAATCAGCGTTAGTCTGCGGCCTTGGTAATTGATTCCCGATGGATCGGGATCTTCGATATTGATTCACAGGTACAGAGAAAGGTTTTTGGACAGGACCTAGTAATTGATTATTGATTACTGATTATTGATTATTGTTCTGCTTCCTGGTAAACAAAAATCCGCGTAATCCGCGCAATCCGCGGTTTCAATCTGGTGTCTATTAGTGTTCATTCGTGGTTAATCCAAATCCGCCTTTATCCTGTTATCCGGTCTGATTCTGTCGCAAGTTATGTCGCAAGTATGTCGCAAGTTATCCCTATTTCACGTTTGGAAAACAAGCAAGATCACCAGTTCTCTATTTTCAAGCACTTAGCATAAGTCTAGCTGTTCCTTTCTCAGAGCTAAGGAAAGGAAATGGATAATAACACGTCCGGCTTCTCCGTGGCTGTTTTGCCTTTGTCCTTTTTACTTCCCCCCGCCCTCTGTGGCCCATATCATTGCTGCTCTTGCTCTGTCCAGGCCAGTAACTTGGCCTTTAATTCTTCCTTGGAGGGTAGATAGAGTTGATATTGAGTATTTTACCTCTTCATTGAGACCAAGGAACTCCAGCACATAAGGTCCCTTTATTAAGTCGGTTGGGTGTGCAACCACTTGCCCCTCTTGAGCGAGCTTGCGAATGCCTGCTTTGTCGCGGCTCAGTGCGAGGCGTTCATAGAGGCCGGAGTTGAACTGGCGTTCGAGTTCGCGAATAGACCAGGCTGCATTGATCGACTCAATTTCATAAAACGACCGTTCATCCGAATCTTCGATTTTTACCAGAAAGACGTAGTGAGACCAACTGAGTCGAAGCCTGGTAGTCAATTGTTCGGACAGTGTCTGAATAATGTCGGCCGACATGATTGTGCCACCTGATTCACAGGACGAAGTCGGGCTCATTGCCGTATCTTTGTCGACTTTGCTTGATTCTGGCGGGGCCAGTGGTGGCGATTGTTCAGGTGGCGTCTGAATCATTTTTGGGTATGACTGATAGAACTGTCTACAGAGGTTCAGGTTCGTAAACGAGCACCCCTTGATCTGTCCTTTCAGTTTTTCAGCCAAATTGCGTATGAGTTGAGTGCCATAGTCGGCCCGATCTGCACCTCGTTGTTCATATTCCACAATATACCAGCCAAAAAGCCAGTTCCTTATAACCAGGGCGGTGTTTACGGAACGCTCGGCACGGCATTGCAGTTCCATGTGGGTCTGCTTCAAGAGTGAAACAAGTTGTTCAAAATTCATGTGACTGGGCTTCCTTTTTCAACCGGTCTTCAAACGCTTTGATTCTCGTGTTCAACTCCACATGGCGGTTGAGCTGAGTCTCTGCACTGATCCGTGCCCGCAATTCGGCAATCTGCCGCTCCAATTGGTGGTAGGCCTGCAACCGCTTGCGGCAGCGGTAGTACCTTAGACTACCTCTGTGCGATGCAAACCTCTCAAAAATCCAAATCTAACATCCCAGCTACACAAAATCAACCAGATTCCAAGTGCCAAAGCCCACAATTCCAAGCCAGCGCGCCAACAGGGGGGACAGGCGAACAGGAAACCAGGGCAACAGGGTGCCGGTGATCAGGATAGCAGGGAATCAGGAGGCAAAGAGCGTTGGAATATCGAATATCGAACAAGAAATATCCAATGTCGAAGTGTAAGTCAGTGCCTTGGTGCCCATGTAATTGATTATTGATGATCGATTAATGATTATTGAGTTTCTGGACAGGATTTACAGAGATATTGTTAGCCACGAATTTACACTGCCTGCCCCGTTCGGCAAGCTCAGGGCAGGCTCTGAGCGAAGCCGAACGGGAATCTACACAAATCTTTAGCCCGGATTTCCCAAGTAGTGCGTGACAAATTGACCGTATTATGATAGTATAAGGCCTATGGAGACAACTCAAGCCAGTTTCAGCCATTCTTTACGGAAGAACCCAATGGGTGGAGCATGCAAGGACGCCCTGAGGCTCGATTATCCAACTTGTGTTAGCCTGTGCCGGATTCGATGAGATTGAATGGTATGCATGAAGTTCGCTTCTGATTACGATCAAATGCGGGTTTCAAATTGATGTCAACCCTTTTCTTGAAGGAGGACTGTTATGTCGAAGAGATTGACCTGTCTAATTGCGTTTGTTCTTGTGGTGAGCATCGGAAATGGCGCGTCGGCCGGTCTGCTGGTCCATTGGAGACTCGACGAAGGCTCCGGTACCATCGCCGCCGACACGTCCGGCAATGGTAGGGACGGCACATTCACCGGCGAGCCGCAGTGGGTGGCTGGGCACAAAAGCACCGGCGCGCTGCATTTCGACGGCGTCGATGACTTTGTTTCCCACGTCCTGCCCGGAGACCAAACATATGCGGCTTTCACCATCGCGGCGTGGGTCAAGGCTGATGACGTCGATCAGGCCCAATTGGCGGCCGCATTCTCCAGCCGTTTCCCTGGTGGGGCCACTGGCGCTGGCTTCCAGATTGATATAAATACCCAGGTTACCCCCCAGGTCTACCAGATTCGTCCTAATAGTGATGGTGGAGTATTCGGCAGCGCTACCACGGACTGGGTACATCTTGCCGTAGTCTGTGAGGGTACATCCGCGCAACTCTACTACCAGGGTGTTGCCGCCAATCAAGCGACTCTCGTCAGCAGCATATTCAACGAGTTCACGGTGGGTGTGAACAGGGCGAGAAGTCGGTTTTTCGCCGGGACGATTGATGAGTTCCGCGTGTATGACCACGCGCTGACCGATGCCGAGATTCTAGATACCATGGAAGGTAAACCTTTCCCCTTTGCGCTTAGTCCCACTCCCGCCGATGGCGCCCTGCACGAGGCTACCTGGGCAAGTCTCTCCTGGATCCCGGGCAGTTTGGCGGTCTCGCACGATATGTACTTTGGGACCAGCTTCGACGACGTCAACAACGGGACCGAAGGAACCTTTGTTGGCAACCTGGGCGTCACATCCCAGGTCGTCGGGTTCCCGGCCTTCCCGGCTCCCGACGGCCTGGAGCCCGGTACTACTTATTACTGGCGAATCGATGAGGTCAACGACACAGACCCGAACAGCCCGTGGAAAGGTGACATCTGGAGCTTCTCGATTCCACCCAAGACCGCCTACGATCCAGATCCGTCTGACGGCGCCCAGTTTGTAGATCCGAATTTCATCTTCACATGGACGGGAGGTTACGCCTCCAAATTGCACACCGTCTATCTCGGCGACAGCTATGACGACGTGAACAACGCGACCGGCGGTATGCCCCTCGGACCCACAAGCTACGATCCCGGCACTCTCGAACGCGAGAAGGTCCTTTACTGGCGGGTCGATGAGTTCGACGGCGCCGAGACGCACAAAGGTGACGTTTGGAGCTTTACAACACCCGGCGCGGTCGGCAATCCACAGCCGGCCAACGGCGCGGCGGATGTGCAGATAATCGAAACGCTGAGCTGGACGGCGGCCAACAACGCCGCTTCGCACGAGCTGTACTTCGGCGCCGATGCCGATGCCGTCAAGAACGCCACGACGACTTCGCCCGAGTATATGGGTTCCAGAGCGCTGGGCGCCGAGAGTTACGATCCCGGAGGGCTTGCATGGAATAGCAGCTATGCCTGGCGTGTGGATGAGGTCTATCCGGATAAGACGGTGAAGGGTCTTGTCTGGACCTTCACAACGGCGGACTTTCTGCTCGTGGATGACTTCGAGTCCTACAATGACATCGATCCCCCCGATCCCAACAGCAATAGGATATTCGACAAGTGGATCGACGGCTTCGGAACCACGACCAACGGGGCTCTGGTTGGAAATGATCTGCCGCCCTATGCCGAGCAAAACATCGTTCATGGTGGTGGCCAGTCGCTTGTTTATCGCTACGACAACGCCAGCAAAACCTCTGAGGCAACTTTGACTTTGGTCTGGCCGCGTGATTGGACCGACGAAGGCGTCACAAAGCTTTCAATGTGGCACAGAGGCGCATCGGCAAACGCTCCCGATCATTTGTTTGTCACTCTCAACGGCACCGCCGTGATCTACCACGATGATCCGGCCGCAACAAACATCACCGGATGGAAGCAGTGGGTAATCGACCTGGCGGCGTTTGGCGTGAACCTTTCCAATGTCAATTCGATCACGATTGGCGTAGGGACAAAGAATGCTCCCGCTCCCGACGGCGGAACAGGAACGCTGTATTTCGACGACATAAGGCTCGTTCGATTTTAGAGGTTTTTGGGCAGGAGGGTTTCTTCATTGATTAGTGATGATTGATGATTGAGTTTCTGGACAGGACAGGATGTACAGAGATATTGTTAACCACGAATTCACACGAATCTACACAAATCTTTAAGGGTGTTTTGGACAGGATTACACGATTTTCACTGATATTTTGAAGGCTTTGAGATATTGATTAGTGTTCAAGGTTTCAGGCAACCATCTGGCTTCGGTTGGGGGGTGTTTGAAAAGGTTTTTGGACAAGACCTTGTAATTGATTATTGTCCCTGCTTTCGCAGGGATGACAATACTATTGATTATTGTTTCTCTTTGCGTTAATTCGCGTTAATTCGTGGTGAATGTAAAACCGTGTTAACCAGTGTTAATCCGTGTCTAATTCAGTTGGTTCTTGATCGTTTCTCCGCGAAAATCCGTGGAATCCGCGGTTCCTTTCTCCTTTTGACTCTGTCCTTTTTACTTTCTTCTCAGTGCCGTCTGTGTAATCCGCGAAATCCGCGAAATCCGCGGTTCCAATTTGGTGTTTATTCGTGTCAATCCGCGGTTCTTCTTGCCCTCAGTGAAATCCGCGGTTCTTTTTCCTTTGCCCTTTTTACTTTGTCCTTTTTCCTTGCCGGCCCCCTATTTTCCCTGTATCTTCCTGCTCGCCTGGAACGACAGATTCGGTCATTCCTGACAGAGTGATTTTGTGCCACCATAACCGAGCCCGACTATGGACGAGACGCCAGTTACTACCGTCACCGGCGAGAGTCGCTCCGGCGATTTGCCTCGCCGCCCTTTGGACTGGCTCAAGGTCTTCGGCCCCGGAGCAATCATTGCATCGCTGACTATCGGAACGGGCGAGCTGATTTTTTCGAGCAGGGGCGGCGCAATCTTCGGATATCGCATCCTGTTTCTGTTCATCGTCATCTCGCTGCTGAAGTGGGGCCTGGTCGTGGCATCATCGCGTCACATGGTGTTAACCGGCGTCCATCCCTATCGACGAATGCTCGATCTGCCGGGGCCTCGCGGCTGGTTGCCTATGGTGCTGTTTCTGATCGCAGCCGTTTGTCTGCCGATCTGGATCTGTTTCCACAGCGGCGTCCTTGGTAATCTGACAGCCTGGATGACCGGGACGAGTCAAATGCTGGGAGGCGGCATAGACTACCTCTGGGGCGCAGCAATCCTTGCCCTCGTGGTGACGATTACGGCGCTGCGCGGCTACTCAACACTGGAACGCATCCAGCTTGTTATTGTGGCCGCGATGGTCGTAAGCGCCGGGGCAACGCTGGTCCTCTACAACCCGGATTGGCTGGGGCTCTTCAAAGGAGCCGTCGTTCCTCAATCATACGCATACCCACCCTGGCTCAGCGCCGAGTATCCGCTCATCGCCGCCCAGCCCGTGTGGGTCGAAACGACGCGCTACGTAGGCGTCATCGGCGGCGCTGGCTTCGACTACCTGGCGTACACATCTTTCATGCGAGACAAAGCATGGGGACAGGCCGGCGCCGGTCCGGCGTCGCCCGAGCGTCTGGCCGAGATCGCGGCCGATCCGGCCCATCCGGTTCGCCGCTGGGCCCGCGCCCCACTGGTCGATTGCTCGATCAGCTTTCTCGTGGTCGTCGCCTTCAGCGCTGTCTTCGTAGCATCGGGTACGTTGATCCTCGGCCCGCAGCACAAGATCCCCGACGAAAAGAATCTGCTCAATCTCCAGGCTGAGTTTGTCACCGGCATACATCCGTGGCTGCTGCCGCTGTATGTCGCCGGGGCGTTCCTGACCATGATAGGAACGCTCTACGGCACGATGGAAATCGCGTGCAGTATCGCCGGCGAAATGGCACACGCGGTCAATCACAAGTTTGCCGTCAGGCACGCCCGCCGCATCAGGCGTGTGACAATTATCTGGTGCGCCGTCGGTGCATGCGCAATCTTGCTGTTGCTGTTTGCCTACCAGTCCACCGGCGCCGCGGGCAAGCCTCGCCTGCTGCTGGCAATCCTGACTCCCGCCAACCTGTTCACCGGCGTACTACTCTGTGGATTACTCTGCCTGCTGAACCTGTGGATGGACCGCAAGTTTCTACCCAAAGCGTTGCGGCTGCCCGGGTGGTTGTGGTTGTTCAACCTCGTCTCCGGCTTTGTTTTTCTCGGCCTGGGGATCAAAGGCTACTGGGATCATGAAAGCCGCCCGTATGCGATCGGCAGCCTGTGTGTCATGCTCGTGGTCGCAACCGTCGGCGCGCATCTGGCCGGTAGATGGATCGCACCGGCGAACAAGGAGAAACCTTAATCCTACAACTAGTTAAACTAACAGCCCGGCGGGTCAGACTTCCAGCGTCAGTTTCAAGGAGCCCCTTGCACGCTCAGCATACATCTCGAAGGCCTCCGGCGCCTTATCCCAGGGCATGCGAGGGGTGACCATTTCGGTTAGTGCCGACGCTCGATCATCGAGGACCATGTCCGCCGCTGTCTGGAAGAATTCACCACACTCAGGACCTACAGAGGTGTTGATCTGAATCTCCTCGCGGAAGACATGATACCAGGGAAATTGCTGTAACTGATAATGCGGCACGCCGAAAACCAGCAGCCTACCGCCGTGTCTGGGCAGGTGCGCAGCGGCCTTGAGGGAATCGACGTAGCCCACCGCCTCGACGGCGAATTCGACCATTTCACCGCCAGTCAATTCTTCGACAGCCGTGACTGTATCTTCCTTCGAAGTGTCGATTATGTGGTCGGCTCCGTAGCGCTTCGACCATTCCAAACGCCAATCGAGCGGGTCGGCCGCAATCACCGTGCTCGCTCCCATCAGGCCCAATACATGCGTCCAAATCAATCCCATCGGGCCCTGCCCTACCACGGCACAGGTTCGGTTGATCACGCCACCGGTTCGCGTAAGCGCCCGAAGCACCGTCGCCAGCGGCTGGGCAACGACCAGCGCCGCCGGGTCGGGCGCATCCTGCGGCAGGCGGGCAATCCCCGGAGGTCGAGCAACTACGTACTCGGCAAACCCGTACGGGCCTTCAGGATTGGCCATCACCAATGCACCTTCGCTCCAGTCATCGCAGCGAGACTTGGCTATTATCCCTATGTTCTCGTGCCCGGACCAGCCCACCGGATTGGGAAATTCACCGTCACCCCACAGACCTGTTCCCATGTATTGGCTTATGTTGCTCCCACAAAGACCTACATGGGTGCATCGGACCACCACCTCGCCTTCGGCCGGCTCGGGATCGGGAGCATCGTCCAACATCGCAATCTTTCTCGGCTCCACTATCTGGATTGCTCTCATCGTTTACCTCGTAATCGTGTTCTCAGAGCGGCAAGTGACACTACCGCACAGGACATAGATTATCTGCAAAGTGACAGGTCCTGTCCAGACATTCGTGTGCACAAATTGACGTTACACCCATATCACCGAATCTTGAAGAATTTGTTCGCTTTTCAGACAGGCATGCGTAGAATTCGGTATCGAGCAGAAAGAACAGAGAATTGCATTGAAGGACGGATCCTATTTATGAAGGAAAGAATCATGACTAAATGGCATGGATCTCGACGCGTTTTTCTAAAATCCCTGGGTCTTGGAGCCGCCGCCATGGCTGCATCCTGTTCGGTGGCGCCAAAGGCAGGCGAGGACAGGGGCAGGCCGAATGTGGTTCTGATAATGAGCGATGATCAGGGATACGGAGACCTTGGCGTTACGGGCAATCCGATCATCGAAACCCCCAACATCGACGCGATGGCGAGTCGCAGCGGTTCGATGGACAACTTCTACGTGCATCCGGTCTGCGCACCAACGCGCGCGTGCCTGATGACGGGCCGATACAATTACAGAACGCGGGTCGTCGATACGTGGCTTGGCCGGGCGATGATGGAGCCACAAGAGACAACGATCGCTGAGATTCTGCGCCAGGCCGGTTACGCAACCGGAATCTTCGGCAAATGGCACCTCGGCGACAATTATCCGATGCGGCCCATGGACCAGGGCTTCGACGAGTCGCTCGTGCATCGAGGCGGCGGGATCGGCCAGCCGCCGGACCCGCCGGGCGGCGAAGGCAAATATACCGATCCGATTCTCCTGGACAACGGCAAGCTCAAGAAGTTCGAGGGATACTGCACAGATGTCTACTTCGAGAGAGCTGCGGAGTGGATGTCGAAATGCGCTGCGCAGAACAGGAGCTTCTTCGCCTACATTCCCACGAACGCCCCTCACGGACCCTTCCACGACGTGCCGGAGCATATCCTTGATCGGTACAAAAAGATGGATTTGAGTAACAAACGTTTCCCACAAGCCAAAGGTCACCCCCTGCCCGATACGAGTGACCAGGACAAGAGGGCTCGAATCTTCGCCATGATTACGAATATAGACGACAACGTGGGCAGGCTCTTTGACAAGCTCGATGAGTTCGGCCTTACGGAGAACACAATCGCAATATTCATGGTCGACAATGGACCCAACGGACGGCGCTACGTCGCCGGGATGAAAGGAAGCAAGACTCACGTCCACGAAGGGGGAATCCGCTCACCTTTCTTCGTTCATTGGCCCGGCGTTGTGGAACCCGGACAATCGTCCGATCGAATTGCCGCTCATATCGACGTACTGCCCACCATCCTGGAGGCCTGTGGCGTAGAAAAACCCGCCGGGCTCAAACTCGACGGGCGCAGTCTGCTGCCGTTGCTGAAAGGCCGGCAGGTGGATTGGCCCGAGCGGACAATCGTCATTCAATCGCACCGAGGCGACACGCCTGTCCTGTACCACCACTTTGCGGCTCGGACGCAGCGATGGAAGCTGTTGAATGCGAGCGGCTTCGGCAATGAGACGCTCAAGGGTGAGCCCAAGTTCGAGCTTTACGATATGGCCTCGGACCCGCTCGAAGAGCACGACCTGGCTCAGGAGCGGCCTGAAATAGTTCAGACAATGCGCTGGAAGTACAAGCAGTGGTTCGAAGACGTCAGCAGCACGAGGCCGGATAACTACGCTCCACCCAGAATCCACATCGGGACCGAGCACGAGAATCCGGTCGTTCTGACACGCCAGGACTGGCGACACATCAAGGGAAGATCATGGGCGCCCGACTCGAACGGCTATTGGGAACTGTTCGCGGCCGCTTCGGGCAAGTACGACGTCAAGCTTCGTTTTCCCGAATTGCAGACCGATGCCAAAGCGACTCTGGACGTTGCGGGCGTCAGATTGAATGGCGAAGTCCCCAAAGGCACGGCGGAACACACTTTCGAAGCAGTCTCTGTCAGAAAGGGCGAAATGCGCTTGCTGGCTGCGATAACTACTGCCCAAGAGACGAAGGGTCCGTGGAAAGTGGACGTTCTGCGCAAGTAGGCGGTTCTCCAAGTGAGTGCCGTTGAAGTTCAAGCATGTGGAACAGAGTGTCGTCGCCGTCGAGGTGCTTGATCGTCAGGTCGCCACCGCGTTCCAGGCCACCGTTGAAATGCGCACCATCCAGGTGAAAAACGATTGTTCGCCAGTCACCTGAGTTTTGGCAATGCACCGTCGGGGTCATCGTTTTGTAGGTTCCGTCATAGTAGCACAGCAACCATTGACCGTATCCCCGATCGAGGTAGGTAATAGTCAGTTCAACTTGATGGGGAGCCCGGCTGTCCTGGAAGAACTCGCCGTCAAGTTTGAAGAACATCTCGGTCTTGCCGGCTTCCACGTCAAATCCTCGCGCAAACCGGCTGTAAATGCTCTCCTGAGGCCCCGCGTGCCACCATCCGACACTGGTCTGATCGGCATCTATTTGTTCCAGGTAACGGTAGTAATTGCCGGGTAGAATGTCCCACCCGGCATCGTTGTAGTTATCGCGCTGACGGTTCTTCATGCCGCCGCCGGTTGCCTTTTCGGGGTCGCCCTGGATGGCGCCGTGATCGCTGTACGCCTCAGCTATGCGCAGATAACGCGCTACATTGGACTTCCTGGCCTTGCCGTAAATGCTCTCCGGATGAGCTACTGTGTCCGCCGCGTCCAAACCTTTGCGCAAGGCACAAAACGCGGCGGCAGATGAGCAAGCGTTGTGATGCCCCGCGTACCTGTTGAAGAAGTTGATGGCCGGCGCGTACAGGTCACCCTGACAGGCATCCTGAGGAAGGTTCCACATGTCGAGGCCGCAGTGTGCGGCAAATAGAGCCGACCAATAGAGTGCCTGCCGGGTATTGCGACTGCTCCAGCCACAGACCTGCCATTCGGCATCCTGCTCGCCGCGAGAAAAGAATGTCTTGCCCCTACCGCTGACGTCACTGACGAACCGGCGCCACTGCTCAAGACGCTGCTGCGTGTCGCTGATGTGGTAGCCGTGACTGAACATGCCGTTCTTCAGGCCGATCGTATCGAGGTTCCGGAGCAGCCAGTTGTATTCGGGCTGGCGATTAGAGTCGTAGTTCACCAGTAGAGGTTTGACCATGCGACCGCTGCTGTCACTGAGAGCCTCCTCAAAGACTTCCCACGCCTTGATTCGAAACTGACTCCATTGGTCCCGGCTGATTTTGTACCGCTCATTGAGGGGATCACCCTTGTAGCAATAACCATCGCCGGTGGAACCTTCGGCCGACTGGACGTACAGAATGCGGTCCTGCAAATCGACGGGGAGATTTCTGACATACTTTCCAAATTCCCTTGTATGTTCTTTCTTCATATTGATCGCCAAATGACAAGCATCGACATATAGGAAATCTCACTCCCAACGACAGAACTGGTTGTACCATTAAAGGCTCGTGTAACGCCAACCATAAACTCACTCCCCGTCTCTGACGACAATTGTTTCTAGCGTCCTCCAGTATAGTCTCAAGGCCCGCGTCGACGCTTCGCTTGCGTACTTTGTTGTGAACGTAGAATTGACTTGGCTGCCTTCAGACTCTTGGTGAACTGATTTAGCATCGGCAGCATACTCTGAAGATGCTCGACGAACACAGCATGCTCATAGAAGGCAATAGCCTTTTTTGACACACGTATCTCCTCCTCTATCTGATTCCGGCTTCTGTAGATAACTGCCAATCGTTCAAATGCATTTTCCTCGTCGGAATTCTGAGAAATGTTCCGCTTGTACCGTCTAACAGCCTTGGCAAGCCCGATTCGCCGTTCCAGGGCATTCAATTTTAACTCGGTGCCTTCCGGGCCCACGATGGGTACTCCCAAGTCCAGACAATTCTTTGGCGTCTAATAGGAATCTTGGCAAGAGCGACTAATGTGTCAGCCGCCATTCAAATGAATATTAGAAAGACCTTGGACTCGTAAGTCAACTCCATTTTATCGCTGTTGTCGCCAGACGCAGTTCACCAGACTCCGCGAGGAACGCTCCAACGTCGCGCAGGTAGCCACTGAAATCACATGCAGGCTACCGATGCCTTAACGCCAACCTATAAATCCATTCTTTCTCTTTGTCCGGCCAGAAAACTTCTCCGCCCAAAGTCTGCCGAGAGCAAATAGACTTTTCAGACTTGCACTGACTCCTTGATTTGCTATACTCGGTGTAATCTCATGGTGTTGTTGTATGAAAACAAAGGATGCTCTTGCGAACCGCACC
>JADHXR010000198.1 GCA_016782865.1 Phycisphaerae bacterium | reverse complement strand
GACGTCTCAGACTACCAGCCAAGGCGCCTTCCTTCGAACCTGCCCGCCCTCCCGCTGGTCGGGAGCAGGCGGGAAAGTGGCGTGAGCTGATTAATCCTCCTTCGCCAAGGCTACGGCGGGACTGACGACAGGTGTGGGAGGTCGATCCGTTTGACTGTCCAAGGTGCGGCTCAGAAATGAAGCTTATCGCACTGATTGATGACAGTGCGGTCATTGACCTGCCCGCAATGTCTGCGACATAGTCGCTGCAGGCGGGCGAGGCCGTCGCTGGATAATCCTTCGGCCGGTTCGACAAGCTCACAGCAGGCAAGCTCAGGACAGGTGGTTGGACTCTGTCCTGAAAAGGCCTTGAGACCGCCATCGTAACGCGATTCCCCACTATTCCTTATTCCCGCCTTGAAATTGGCCGTTATAACCTTGAAAACCTTCCTCTTTAAACCTGGTATTTGCGCATCAAGCAAGTTTAACTGCTAATAGAGGGTAATGTGAGTGATAAGTGTGAAAGCAAATTCCTATCAGTTCGTGGTTACACTACACTTTGGGGGTGTGGACATGGCAACTATAGGCGCAAAGCCGGGTGACACGGTCATGTGCAGTTATGGGTTTGGCTACATGGCCACGTCTGCACGCCTGGTGGTGCGCTGATTCGCTGTGCCGACGTTGGTCGGTGGCTGGATAGTACGATTTGAGAGAAAGGATCAATATGAAGATGAAAGAAAGGATTGCATGTTTGCTGGCTGTCTGCCTCTTGCCGGGCTTGCTCTCCGGACAGGAGCTGAGGAACGACCGATTCAGCATCAAAGTCAAAGACAGCCAAACAATTATCATGAGTGAAAAGGGGAAAAGCGTCCGCGAGTTTAAGATGAATTTTGTTGTTCTGTACAACCCCAAAAGCCCGAGCCCGGGACTGAAGATGTTGAGACGTGATGTCCGTTATTCTACCTCAACCTGGAAGGCCGCAGATCCCAGGAATGCGAATATACTGAAAGAGAGATTCGCCAAGGACCCGAACATGGTGGGCGACGGTTTTGATGACTCTATTGCCGAATGGGCTAAAGGTTCAACCGCTGACATCTTCAAATCAGCGCCGTCATTCAGGATTTCTCCCTCAGGTCACACTCTGTCAGGTGATACAGTCGCATTTTCATTTGGCAGACACCCCTTGTTTTCGTTTGAGACCTCTCTTGAGCTGGGAAGTGGCGCAGCATACCCGAAACTCTCTTTCAAGTTCACACCGAAAGATGCCGGGTATTACTCGGTGGGCTATGTAGGTGCACCTGCATGCACTTTGTCTGCTGTTGACGAAATCTGGCAGCCCCTGGTCTGGCAGGAAAAGCGATTTCCAAGAGCCAGTCACGTAACCCTGGCTTTCCGCTGCTCGGTTCCTTCAGCATTTGTTACAGAAGATGGGGTGACAACAGGTGTAGTCGCCGATAAGAAGGAATATCCATTTGAACAATTGCCCACTGCAAAGAACTCCCGTTTCGCTGTTGCAGTAAGGGATGCTGAGGGTAATGCCCGTCCAATACTCTTTGCCCCGGCATTTGGGTATAGTGGTTCGAAAATGGCGGCCGGGAACCCCTTCGAGTTTACAATGCATTTGTTTACAACTGTGGGTGACACAACCAAGGCACAAGAAGTCGTTGCCAGAGAACTTTATGGCTTCCGGGATATTCGGAACAATGCCCTGGGTCCCTTGAACCGCACCATCGACAACATGCGTGACTACATCATGAGCAGCTACAGCCGGTTCCAGTACAAGTATAAAGGATGTGACTATTCGACTGATGCGCCGGGAGCCGTAAAGAACGTCTCAAGCATCGACCCGCTTGATTTGTCGATTGTTATGGACGACGAGCAGATGTTTCAGCAGCGCGCCTACCCCTATATGGAATATATGATCTCCCGGGGGAAGTTCCTGTTCACCGTGAATGAAAAGCAAGGAACTCAATCACCGTCGTACCGGCTGAACGGCCCGGCGGCACCTATCAGTGAACTTGCATCACTCTATTCCATGTTTCACAAAGCGACACCTCTGTTCAAGACCCTGGCCGAAAAGGAAATCAGGGGTTCTCGGGCGCGTAATCTCAACACGGTGCAAAAAGGAGATACCTGGTGGAACGCACTTAGTCTCTACAGCGCAACAGGCGAACAACGATTTCTCGATAAAGCAATAGCGGGAGCGGATATCTATCTCGAGAAGCGTCTGGGTAAAATGCAAGTAGATTGGAAAGACCCTGACGCATTGGGGGGTCCTATGTTCTGGTCGGGTTACGTCCCCCGTTACATGGACCTTTTGATGTTATATGAAGCGACAGGGGAGAAGCGATATCTGGATGCGGCCAGAACGGGGGCGCGTCGATTTGCTCAATTTGTGTACCTGAGCCCGGCCATACCCGATGCTGAGATCACAGTGAATAAAGGCGGCAAAGCTCCCAAATACTGGTATCTGGCGAGACATAAGCAAGTCCTTGTACCGGAAGAGAGCGTCCCTGCCTGGCGGTTGTCGTCTATGGGAATGATGCCTGAGGGACCCACGACATGTGCAGGGCACCGAGCCACGTTCATGACCTTCCATGCCCCGTGGATGTTGAGGATCGGCTATCTCACTGGTGATAAATTCCTGAGGGATATCGCCCGCAGTGGGGTCATCGGCCGCTATCGGAATTTTCCAGGGTATCACATCAATACAGCTCGGACAACGGCTTACGAGAAGAGAGATTTCCCACTTTGCGGACATAAGGAACAAAGTGTCAGTTCATTTCATTACAATCACATTATCCCGATGCTCTCGATGTTGGTCGATTACCTGGTCACGGATACCTATGGTCGTTCGGGCGGAAAGATTGACTTCCCCTACAATTACAGTGAGGGCTATGCCTACATGCAAAACAAAGCGTACGGAGGAATGAAAGGGAAGTTCTACGAACACAACGATGCTTTTCTCTGGATGCCGAAGGCCCTTCTGGAGGTGCCTGATCAGATCAACTACCTCTCGGCCCGTGGTGAAAACGATATGTATGTTGCTTTGATGAACGAATTGGAGAAAGACATTAAGGCTGAGATCGTTTTCAACGAAGCCCTTCTGCCTGAAGTTTCCACAGCTGAATATCGGGTGGAAATCATCACCGGGAAAGACAGATCAACGGCGATGCTCACCGGTGGTAAGCTATCCGTGCCGGTCAAGGGCCGGGGCCTGACGGCACTGATTATCAAGAAGCTCAAAGTGACTCCGATGTTCCAGAACAAGATCGCGGACTTGGATGAAAGTGACGCGTGGGATCGCGACATGGTCGACCTGAAGGAGGCGAAAGGACGAGCCATGATCCTCAACCTGGGCTCGGCGAACCGCTACGCATATGTCTTCCTGGAATACAGCAAGCGCGATTACAAAAAGGTCGAACTTGTCTATACTAACGGGAGCAAGGAGAAACGTATAGAGAAGCTGGAGTTTCCATGGGAGTTCACGGTGCTTCTTGATAATAATGTGGACCGCTTCTCGTTTGTTCTGGAGTGCTTCAAACCGAACGGCAAGGTGGATCGGGTCAGCCCCGAGGCCGTGTTGGAGTCTCTTCACAGGGGCACACCTGGAAAATAGAAATTAGCCCTTAAGAATACTCTTTTGACCGGTTTTCGGAAGATCTGGACTTTGACTGCAAGGCATTCTCCGAGGAGGAGTTTGTCAGCATGTCCGATGATGTGCATCTGTTCCTGCAGCGCAGTGGGTTGGCGGTTGAGATTAACGCTCGCCTGTACTGTAAATAAACTTGTCCGTGCTGAGATTATTACTATATCCTCCGCGCGACCAACTCGACCGCCAACGTTTGGGCAAGCCCAAGCTGGAGTTTCCGTGCGCCGGGGAAAGAAGCACGGAAAGGCGCAGTATTCCTGTTTAAGTATTAAACCTATAAACGGCAGTCAAAATATAGAAAGCGATGAAAAGCACTATAAATATTGAATTTTTCTCTTATAGCATCTTCACCCATTGGGTGAAGATGAAGCTTTCTATTTTTTGCCCTTTCCTCCTTCGCCACTTCGGCAAGCTCAGGGCTACGGCGGGACAAGTCAGGTTGACGATTTTACCGCACCTGCTGTGTTCCGTGCAGTTCGGCATAGTTACTATAGCCGAACAACACGCGCCCCCGCCTGCTCCCGACTACAGGAGGGCCTGCCCGCCCTCACGAAGGGAGCAGGCTGGCGGGCAGGTTGCAGCTACAGCAAACTTGTCAACTGCCGAATATAGGTTAAAAAAATGTCGACACTATTGACTATCAGAAAACCTTTGCATTAACCTTAGTCAATCAAAGCAAAAATATTAATTGACGTGGAAAACATGAAAGCTGAAGAAATGAAAACAACTAAAAGACTAATTACCGAACAACGAAATCCATTGAAACTGCATCAGCTATCGCGCATCTTTATTGTTTGGGTCATTGCCGTATTCATGGTCAGTGCCATATTCGCACGGGAAGAAAAGGACATCACGGTCGCGGATCTGCATTGTGAATACCGCACCAATCCTCTTGGAATTGATGTGGTCAATCCCCGGCTGAGCTGGACTCTTGGGTCTGGTGTCCGTAGCCAGAAGCAGACAGCTTGCCAGGTTCTTGTTGCTACCAGCATGGCTAAGCTGTCTAAAGACAAAGGCGATCTCTGGGACAGCGGTAAGATCAAGTCCGATCAGTCAGCCCATGTGCTCTACAAAGGCCAACCACTGAAGTCGCGTATGATTTACTACTGGAAAATCCGTGTGTGGGACAAAGACGGCAAAGCATCTGAGTGGAGCAAACCGGGAACCTGGGCCATGGGCCTGTTATCACCTGAGGACTGGAAGGCCGAATGGATCGGGGCGGAACAAACAGCACAACGCCCGCCGAGTCAGCAGGAGAAGCCGCAAGAGACACAGAACTCCCTCTCCAAAACCCCCTTTGCCGCAATCCTGTTGCGCCGGGAAGCAACGCTTAAAAAACCGGTCAAGCGTGCTGTCGCGCGAATATGCGGACTGGGATACAACGAGTTCTTCATCAACGGTAAGCGCGTGGGAGACCACGTTCTCGACCCGGGTTTCACGGACTACTCGAAAAGGGTCCTGTATGTGACCCATGACGTGACGAGCCTTCTGGAAAAGGGCGATAACGCGCTGGGAGTAATCCTTGGCGGCGGGTTCTACAGACTTCCGACCCCTGACATATTCGGATTTGCAACGGCACCCTGGACGGCACCGCCCAAACTGCTTTTGGATATCGAGGTTGAATATACCGACGGCACGCAACAAACCATTGCCTCGGATCCTGACTGGAAGTGGTCGACGGGGCCGATTGTCTATCAGTGTCTTCGCGGCGGCGAGACGTACGACGCACGCCTCGAGGATAAAAGCTGGAAGCTCCACGGCTTTGATGACAGCACGTGGGAAAAGGCACAGAAGACACCTGCCCCAAGCGGTAGGCTTGTGTCCCAGCAACTGCCGCCGATTCGTGCTCACAAGACCATCAAGCCTGTCAAGTTGAGTCAGCCGAAGCCGGGTGTCTGGGTATACGATCTCGGCGTTAATATCGCAGGCTGGGTACGTTTTCAAACTCACGGTCCAGCAGGTCAGAAAGTCACGCTCGGGTTCAACGAATTGCTCAGAAGAGACGGCACAGTCAATATGAAACACCTGAGTAGTCATACAAAAGGAAGGTTTCAGCTTGGAGAGTTGATTCTCAGTGGCAGGGAGCAAGACACGTTCGAACCCCGTTTTACCTATCACGGATTCCGTTACGTGCAGATCACGGGCCTGTCTCAAAAGCCGAAGCTGGACGATCTGGTCGGCCGTTGGGTGACCACGGACCCGGAGCCGGCCGGAAGCTTCGAATGTTCGCATGACGGGATCAACAAGATACATGAACTCGTGACCAGGAGCTATTTGAACAACCTCCACAGCATACCCACTGACTGTCCTCAGCGCGAGAAGATGGGGTGGCTGAACGATGGTCGCGTCACAATGGAAGCTGCCAGCTTCAATTTCGACGTACCTATGGTCTATACGAAATGGATTCACGATATGCAGGATGCGCAGGATGAGTCCGGCCACCTTGCATCCATAATACCGACTTGTGGATGGGGACGCGTGAAAGGAAAGGGCGCTCCAGGCGAATACGCCGATCCCTGGTGGGGTGGAACCATCGTAATTGCGCCCTGGGTGATGCACCAGTACTACGGCGATATCCGCATTCTGAAAGACGACTATCCATCGATGAAGAAGTATGTCGACTATCTGTCCAGCACTGCCAACGACCATATTGTCAAATGGTTCCTGGGAGATTGGCTAGAAGTCGGTAAGGGAGGTCGTCCGAAGCGCACACCGATTCCGCAGACATCAACATGCGCTTACTATTATTGCGCCAGTATCGTTCAACAGACGGCCGAACTGCTGGGCCACGATGAAGACGCAAAGAAGTATGCGGATCTATGCCGCGCCATCAAGGAGAGCTTCAATCGCCATTTTCTCAATGCCGATACGGGACTTTACGCACCGGACAGCCAAACGGCTCAGGCGTTGCCGCTGTTTGTCGGACTGGTGCCGGATGAGCAGAAAGAAAAAGTATTCGATCAGCTTGTTAAGAACATCACCGAAAGACGGAACGGCCACCTCAGTACAGGGATAGTCGGAACGCTCTATCTTCTGCATGTCCTGACGGACAACGGCCGGGCAGATCTGGCGCATGGGATCATGACCAAAGAGAGGTTCCCCGGGTGGTTACATATGATAAAGGGTGGTGCAACCGCACTGTGGGAGGCCTGGGACGGAGGCGGGTCGCGTAATCATCCAACGTTCGGACTGGTTGGCGCGTTCTTCTACCGGAACTACGCCGGCATCCGTCCAGACCCCACTGCCCCGGGGTTCAAGAAGATCATCCTCAAGCCAGAAATCGGGGATGGTTTGGACTGGGTACGCGCCGACTATCGCTCTGTGCATGGTAAGATAAAAAGCGAGTGGAAGCGAGTGGACGGGAAACTTGAGATGAACATCGATATCCCCGTTAACACGACGGCCACCGTATATGTGCCGGCTAAGAACGTGGAGTCCGTCACAGAAAGCGGAAAACCGGTAAACAAGGCGGATGGCATCAAGTTCCTGCGCATGGAGGGCGGCAGCGCTCTGTTTACCGTCGGATCAGGGAGTTATAAGTTTATTTCGAGACAGCTCTGAACTCATGCAAAATTGAGGCCGGACCAAGGTAAGTGATGGTGATTCATAAGGATATAGCGTTTTGTATGCACGAATCGCCTGCTATCCCTTGCCACACCGCCAGTACGTTTTCAGTCTGCCCATTATGCTCCGCGTGTACTTTCGGAACAATCGCAGGCTTCTGAAACAACTGTGTAAGATAGCCAACGAATGCCTGTTGGAATTCCTGCGCCAGGTCACGCACAAGCCCGACGGTCAGCTCGGCATGGTAATGACCATCCATACCTTCGGTGAATACATGGGCTTTAACTGCCATCTACACGCCCTGGTAGCAGATGGCCTGTTCAGTCCGAGCGGCATGTTCTATGTTGCGCCTAAAGTCAGTACAAAGCCGTTGGAACAGATGTTCCGGGTGCGTGTCATTAAGATGCTGGTAGAAGAAGAACTGCTGGCGGAAGAATTGGCTCGCAAGCTCCTAAGCTGGAAACACAGCGGATTCAGCGTGCATAACGGCAAGCCGATCAAACGCAATGATACCGCCGGCCTTAAACGCGTAGCCCAATACATCATCCGCAATCCATTCTCCGAACAGAAGATGACCTACAACGAGGATAACGGTCTATTACACAATGAGCGGCACCGCCGCAAACAAACTGGACTACGAGTTTTTGAGCGGCGAGCTCACGATTCCTGCAGGCTCGCTCTCGACGGTTGTGACACTCACCCCAGTCGTGGATCTTCTCTCGGAAAGCGACGAGACGGTCGTATTGACCGTGGCACCCGGCGACTACAATATATACGGTGAGCCAACCTATGAAGTCGGCGCGTCCTCATCGGCACAGATAATTATAACCAACCAGGCAGCGCCACCGACCATGACTTCCGTCTTCACACCCACAACGCTGGAGGATTTCCAGACAGAGGGCAGCTACGGCCTGTATGCCAGGCGGGGGAGCGGAGCCTGGACGGCAACGTCCACGTTTACCGATCCGACAACAGAGTCGCCAAACGAATTGCGGATAACAACGAGTCTTATGACTCAAGAGACGGTTACCTATTCCCATGATCTTCTTGGCGTCACGCATGACCCGACCGTGCATGGCAAGATCTTTTCTGTCGATGTCTACACCCAGCTTGCCTACCCCAGCCTGTTAGACGGGTTTACCAAGGTCTATTTCGGCCTGAGGCAGGGCGACAATACATACTTCTATACCCAAAACGGCACCACTGGAAAAGCGATGATTCCCAACGAACCGGGTTTCGCGACGCATAACTATCAACAGCTCACGTACCATGATTTCGGCCTGTTCCTGGGCACGGGCGAAGCTACTGTCAACGGCACCATAAAGCCTGACTTCTCTGCGAGCGGCGACCCGATCCAGTTTATCTTCTGTACCATCAGCGATACCAGCTCGGCCAGCTTGGACCGTATGTGCGATATTCGGAACAGCCAGGTTTCCCTGCTCCACGAAATCACGGAGCCGCCCATTGTGCGCAACGTTCGGCCGACAGCCATATCCGGCACAGCGGCGACCATGCAAGGCAACCTGACGTCCACAGGATTTGCAGAAACGGTTGTTGGTGTACTCTGGGGAACCACGGACGGCGAAACAAATATGACTGCATGGGCCAATACAAACTGGTTCAGTCCGCATGTTTCTGCTGTTCCCGCCGCCTACGCAACCAACCTGACAACACTGACGGAGCATACCACCTACTTCTACACCTTCTGTGCCAGTAACGCGTTCGGTCTGCACATACCGGGGCCGTCAAAGACGTTTGTGACCAGCGGTGACGTGTGGATTGAAGCTTCGACCCCCTGACCACGGAACTGGGCGGAACTGACTTCGGGGATCCCGGCGTCTTCACCATCCACCGCCCGGATAATAACGGGACCAATCCAGCCCTGACAGTCTACTACACAGTCAGCGGAACCGCCATCAACGGCACGGATTACGAGACACTGTCCGGAACGGCGACGATCCCCAACGCTATGCTGTCAGTGCCGGTTCATGTGCTGCCGATTCCAGATGATCTTCACAGTGAAAGCAATGAGACCGTCATTCTGACCCTGTCCCCGGATGCCGGATATACCATCGGTTCGGCCGTGGCGGACGAGGTCGTGATTACCAACGCGATTCGCGTTCCCGCGTTTCCCGGCGCTGAAGGAGTCGGAAAATGGGCGACCGGCGGTCGCGGCGGGGATGTTTATATCGTTACCAATTTAGATGACAGCGGACCGGGCAGTCTCCGTGAAGCCATCGAGGCCAGCGGACCCAGAACCGTGGTTTTTGAGGTGTCCGGCACGATTAACCTGGAGAGCGACCTGGCCATCACGAACTCTGACATTACCATTGCGGGCCAGACCGCACCAGGCGACGGCATCTGCCTCAAGGGTGCAACCTTCCGCGTGGGCGGGTTTAACAAAACGCTCGACAAGCTTGAGAATGTGATCATTCGATACATTCGCAGCCGCCCCGGTTCTGCCGCAGGAGGGATCGACGCCCTGAGCGTTTACGAGGGGAACCATGTTATCGTGGACCATTGTTCTCTAAGCTGGTCCGAGGACGAGACCCTGTCGGTGTCAGTAAATCCCAAGTTGACGACGCTGAAGAACATAACGGTCCAGTGGTGCATCGCGTCCGAGAGTGTGGGCGGATCGCACGGCTACGCCACGCTGATACGCTCGCACCACGACAGCCAAATAAGTTATCATCACAATCTGTTAGCGCATCACCTTTCCCGTGTTCCGCGACCCGGAAACTATGAAGCCGGCAATACGGACCCGAAAGGCATGCTTCTCGATTTCCGCAACAACGTGATCTACAACTGGGGCAATAACTTTGCCGGGTACAATGACGACGATGATGAGGTTTCCAGATACAACTTCGTCAACAACTACTATGTAAAAGGAGTGAATTCAGGCGGCAGTATTGTATTCGACGATAGATCTTCCGGGGGCAAGTCCTGGTTCGCCGGCAACTATTATCAGCATTCCCTGCCCGCCGATCCCTGGAGCCTGGTCTCGGGCGCCAATAAGAATGGTTCCGAGTTCGTGCTTGATGAGCCTATCCCGGCAGAGGCAGCGCCCGACTCCTATACGAATGTGCTGGCCCACGCCGGCGCATCCTTTGTCAGGGACGCGGTTGATACGCGGATTGTCAGCGATGTTGTGAACACAAATGGCAGCATTATCAGCAACGAAGGAAGCGTGGGCGGCTGGCCTACACTGAACTCGATTGATCCACCTGATGATACGGATCGCGACGGCATGCCCGATGCATGGGAAACAGCGAACGGCTTCAATCCGAACGATCCGTCCGACCGCAACGGCGATGCCAATACAAACGGCTACAGCAATCTGGAAGAATATATCAATGGACTGCTGGATCGCAGTGAGCTGATCGTTCAGGTCGACGGAAGCCGGGGCGGCACGCTTGACCCGTCGGGCGATGTTCTCGTTCCCTATGGCGGAAGCACAAGTGTCATGATCATGGCCGATACCTTCTGGGACGTTGGCGAAATCCTGCTCGATGAAGTCACGCAGCCCGCGACGAACGTCTTCCTGCTGAACAATGTGGTGTCCAATCACAGCCTGACCGTCACATTTGATCCGGATCTGACCACGACCAACCCGACGCCACACTGGTGGCTGGATGCGCACGGTTTCAGTGATTTTGAGTCCGCCGTGACCAATGATACGGACGGCGACGGCATGGCAGCCTGGGCGGAGTACATTGCCGGCACCGACCCCACAAACGCCGCATCCTTCTTTGGAATTATGGACATTATCTCTGTGAACGGAACCAACATACTCAAGTGGCTGGGCGGTGACACGAACCTGCCGCCTTACAAAATATATGTCTCCACGAATCTCATGGAGACAAGTGCTGGGTTTACCTTGCTGACATCCAACGTTGTTCGTTCAGCCACAGGCACTAATGTGTGGAGTGAAACGGCGCCTTCCGACGGCCCGCAGAGATTCTATCGAATAGAAGCAGTTGATTGATGTCTAAAGAATGGAGGGACGCGCTGTCGCGTCCGCTATAGCCGAGAAACTACAGGTATGAAAGAGGAGGTGTGTGATGAGGAATCTCATTGTGATAGTAATGGTTGTCATGCTCGTTGTGGTATTGCCTGCGACATCCACAGGCGTCGAGTACACGATCACGACGGCTGACGGCAACGGCGCCGACACAGTGGTCCAGGAGAATGATGAAAACAACAACAATGGTTCTTCGGCGGGTATGTGGGCCAGATGGAACCAGGGCAGTAGCCGCAACGACCATATCGTATTGCGGTTCGACTTATCCGGCATAATAGGAACGATTACGAACGCAACACTCAATTTGATCAAGAATGAAGATAATGACCCGACAGGTCCCAATTACATCTACGGAGTCTCGAACGGGGTATCGGGAGACGCGCTGGCCGACTGGTCCGAGACGGGATTGACCTGGAACAATTGCGACTGGCTCGACCGGGACGCCCCCTATGACGACAATGACCTGGATAGCACCAAATTGACACCCGCCTTCGGCGCTACATTCAGTACGGCAGGAAACAAGGGTGAAACAAAGTCATTCTCTCACGCTGATCTGCTCTCTTTCCTGACCGACGACAACAATG
>JADHXR010000068.1 GCA_016782865.1 Phycisphaerae bacterium | reverse complement strand
TTGATCGCGTTTTTGTTGTTGAGACGAAAGGGTTGCACCTTAAGGGAAACGAAGACACCGGCTACAAGAGATCCGTCTTTGACCTTTGCAACACTCTGGCAAAGGCAACGACAACAAATCGGCTTGGAATGGAGTTGGAGAGCGAGAAGATATCATTCCACGTTGTAGACGAGGAAGAATGGCAGTCAAGGTTTAATCAACTCCTATCTGCGTAGCAGTCCAGAAGAACCTTCCATCGCCTGAATTGCAGTGTGTCTTCTTGGCGGAAGATGCTCTGCGCTTCAGCGACAACTGTGCCGACCGGAGGCCGTCGAGCGGAGGCCTTGTTGGCGGGACTGTGGGATGCTATTATGGTGTTGGATGCCAGTTGAACCAGGAGAATTGCCCAAAGGAAGGATGAATATGCACAGGTCACCAAATCATTTCATTAGAAGATGTCTACTGTTGGGATTATTCTGGATGTTTCTTCACCCTGTCTGTCTCATGGGCCAGGAGGTCCCCGGGCAGTATCGGGAGACGTTCTCCGAATCGTTCCCTATTCGCAAGCAACAGCATCTAGAATTAAAAGAATACGTCGACAAACTAATCGCCGAGCAAAAGGTACGATCGTTGAGCTTCTTCAAGCCGGATTTTTCCAGTATTGAGCGATACAAAGAATCCCTTTTGCCATACAGAGACAAGCATGCGCGCCGGCTTGGCTATCCGCCTCCCAAACCGGTAGAGGGCGCCGAACCGAGGTTTGTCTATGTGGGAAAAGATTCATTTGAATTCTCCGTACATCCCGGAGGCCACGTATTTGAAATTGAAAGTAACTTTAGGTTTCTCGACAGGCACCTTAAGAAATAAAGGGACATCGGATGGTCTGCGACTGTGACAAACGCGAGATTCGCCCGGGATAGGACTGTCTCTGGGGTGGTTCCCGGCTTGAATCTTTCTACCGGCGCTGATACAATCAGGCCCATCGGTGGATATCAGATTTCCTATCAGTCAGTTAATAGAGGAATGACAATGACAGCAAAAGAGGCAGAACTGGTGCCGGAAGCGATCGACCTGACAGTCAACGGTCGGCCGAGACAGGCGCATCCCCGTCTGTACCCGAGACTGCTGCAGGCCCTGCGCGAAGAGTTGGGATTGACGGGGACGAAGTATGGCTGCGGCGAAGGCCTGTGCGGCGCCTGCACCGTGCTAATCGACGGCAAGGCAGTACGTTCCTGTAGAACACTCACGCAGTCGGTCACAGGCAAAAACATTGTCACCATCGAAGGGCTGGCCGAGAACGGCAACCTGCATGCTCTGCAACAGGCGTTCATCGACGAGGACGCGATGCAGTGCGGCTACTGCTGCCCCGGCATGATCATGAACGCCGCGGCGCTGCTGCGGGAGAATCCGCATCCAGAGAAAATTGAGATAATCGAAAAAATGGACGGCAATATCTGCCGGTGCAACAATTACAGCCGCATCATTGCGGCAATCCGAAAGGTGGCCGATCAATGAGCGGCCCTGAGAAAGACATCGGACCTCGTGATATCTCGTCGAGTATCGTGATGATCAATCGGCGGCAGTTTACCAAGCTCCTCGGCGCCGGCATCCTGATGACGGTCGGGGGGACGGACACCGGTCAGGCATCCAAGGCTCAGGCCGTGACACCGCTCAGCGACCGTCTTCATGTGGGCGTCAACGGCATCATTACCGTTATGACCGGCAAGGTCGATATAGGTCAGGGTTCCCGGACCGAATTGACGCTGGTGGCCGCCGAAGAACTGAAGGTGGACATCGGGAGCATCCGCTTGATTATGGGCGATACGGCTCTTTGCCCTGATGACGGATCTACGGGTAGCAGCCTGACGACGCCCCGGACGGTCCCAAGGGTCCGGGCCGCGTGCGCCGCTGCTCGGCAGGTACTTGTCAAGCTGGCAGCCAAACACTGGGGCTGCGACGCCGGTCTGCTCAAAGTGCGCAACGGCACGGTCATTCATACCGACGACGATCAATCAATATCCTACGGAGAACTTGCCCGCATCGGGGGCGTCGATGATGCGATGGCGCGAGCGGGTGAGGATAACAACGCGGTCACGCCAGTCGCGGAGTGGACCGTCATGGGACGGCCCGTTCGGCGATTGACAAGCGAAGACATTGTCACTGGCGCCCAGGTCTTCCCATCAGATATCCGGCGGCCTGGCATGCACTACGGCAAGGTTCTAAATCCTCCCGCATATGGTGCCAAGCTCAAGGCTATCGATCTGCAGCCGGCGGAAGAGACCGAGGGTGTCACGGTATTGCGCGATGGTGATTTCGTCGGCGTGACGGCCCCGACATCGCATCTGGCGGAACTGGCCGTAAGGCAAATCGCCAAGACCGCCGAGTGGGATACAGTTGCCCAGCCGTCATCTGATGAATTGTTCACTTATATCAGAGAGCACGTGTCGAACAAACATGCGAAACAGGGCAAGGTAGTGCAGAAGAAGGGGACTTTGCAGGCCGCCCTGGATCGCGCAGCGCAGGTTCTCAGAGAATCGTACAGCCTGGCGCACATCCAGCACGCGCCGATGGAACCCCGCGCCGCGGTAGCGCAATGGAGCGATGGAAACGTCACCGTCTGGACGGGTACATCCAGCCCATTTCCCGTGCGGAGCGCACTTTCGAAGGAGCTGGGTATTCCCACAGAGCGCATCCGCGTGATCGTGCCAGACACCGGCGGACACTTCTGCGGCAAGCACACCGGAGAAGCAGCCATCCAGGCGGCCAAGCTGGCCCGTGCAGCGGGAAAACCTGTGCACATTCGATGGACCAGAGAAGAGGAATTCACCTGGGCCTATTTCCGCAAGGCCGGCATCATCGACGTCCGGGCGGGAATCGACACATCAGGACGGATCACGGCCTGGGACTGGACGACATGGCACTCGGGCAACTCGGCCATCGCCGTGCCCTATGAGATACCCAACATATTTGTGCAATCGAAGACCTGCAGTGCGCCCGTGCGCGAAGGTTCCTACCGAGCCGTAGCCGCGCCGGCGAATGTGTTCGCCCGGGAATCGTTCATGGATGATCTGGCACATGCGGCCAAGGCAGATCCGCTGGAATTTCGTCTGCGGCACATTTCGAATGACAGGCTGCGCGCCGTAGTCGACGCAGCGGCGCAACGATTTAGCTGGAATAAAGCACGCAGAAACGTAACGGATACGCGCGGCGTCGGTATTGCCTGCGGTACTGAAAAAGGATCCTATGTCGCAACATGCGCCCAAGTGGAGGTAGACAGAGAATGCGGAGAAATCCGCGTCGTGCGAGTCTGCGAGGCATTCGAATGCGGCGCCATCATCAATCCGGCCAACTTGAAGATCCAGGTCGAAGGGTGTATCGTCATGGGGATGGGCGGCGCCCTCTGGGAAGAAATTCGCTTTGACGACGGCCGCATTCTTAATGCGGGATTTGGCCACTACAGGGTGCCTCGATTCAGTGATGTTCCCGAACTGGATGTGATCCTCATAGACCGTCCCGATGTCTCTTCGGCCGGGGCCGGCGAGACTCCGATGATCACAATCGCCCCCGCCATCGCCAACGCGGTCTTCGCCGCCACAGGCCTGCGCATCCGCTCGATGCCGATCAAGGGGGAGTACTTGAAGAAGAGTTGGACGGACAAAGAAACGCTCGGACCGAGCCAATCAGGAGAAATGCAATGAGAAATAAAACGGTTTCGAAACCTCAGGCACGTCACAGAATCGCTTCATCAGAGCTAATGGCTGCCGCTCTTGTTTTCTTTTTCGCCGGCGCCGTCAACGGAATGGATTTCGAACATGTGGTCATTGATGAGAATATCGGCGGCAGGACGGCACTCGGTGATATTGACGGTGACGGTTTCAATGACATCGTCGTTCATACCTGGTCGAGCGACAGAGGCAAACAGAACGACGGAAAGATCGGCTGGTACAAATATCCGCAATGGCGGCGATACAATATTGTCGACAGCGGCCATATCTTCGGCGACGGCGTGCTTGTCGTCGATATTGACAAAGACGGTGACAACGATGTCGTGACGGCCAAAGGCAGCGACGGTGAGGCCAGTGTATTCTGGTATGAGAACCCGGGCGGCAAAGCCGCTTCAGGCTGGAAAGAACACAAACTGGCCACTGTCGAAAGGGCCAGTGAGGTCAAAGATATCGAAGTGCACGATATGGATCATGACGGCAAGCCGGATGTAGTTGTCCGGACAAAGCACAAATTCGCCGTCTATTTCCAGGAGTCGCCCGATTCCTGGACCGAAGTCAAGGCCGACAATGCCGAACGCGAAGGGATGACGATCGGCGATGTTGACCGAGACGGTGACTACGATGTGGTGATGAATGGGTTTTGGCTGGAGAATCCCGAGCATCCTCGCAGAGACGCTTGGGAGCGACATGATATCGATCCAACGTGGTACAAGGACGCTACCGGCGGCTGGCAGGATCACAGCGTCATGGCGGATGTCAAAGACTTAAATAACGACGGCAAAGTCGATGTGATTATCTCGCATTCGGAAAAGACCGGTTTTGCTGTCGCATGGTATGAATCGACGAATCCCAAAGGTGGTCCTGACGCCTGGACCAAACACGAAGTCGGTGTTATCGATTTCTGTCACAGCCTTGCCGGCGCCGACATGGATATGGACGGCGATGTGGATATCGTCGCGGCTACCCTGATCAGAAAAAAGATTCCCGAAATATGTGTGTTTGTCAATGAAGGCAACGGGCTCGCCTGGCGGAAACAACCGCTGGCCGCCGGCAGCGCCTACAAAGCCAAGACAGGGGATATTGACAATGACGGTGATATCGACATTGTTACGGCTCGTAGCTGGGACATGGGACCTCTGCAACTTTTGCGCAATACCTTCTCCAGCACCGCCGGCCAGATCGGCGTTGGAGCATCGCCGCCGCCGGGAGCCGAGGTCATAATCGACGGAACTCGCAAGCTGCTGGACAAGAAATGGACGTATTGGAAAGGCCCGCGATTCAGCTCCTCTCTGCCTATCAAGTGGAAGATTCTCGACGATCCCGTGGATCAGGGTAAGGTGATCGCGAGCTATGACCCTGCCGCCGCCGGAGGCAAGTACGGCGCCGCGGACATTGTTACAAAGAAGAAGTATCGAGATTTCCGGCTGCACATTGAATTTCTGGTTCCCCATACGCGAGGCAACAGCGGGGTTTATTTGCAGAATCGTTATGAGATCCAGATACTGGACGGTGACGGCGGAAAGCACGGGATGGCAGCGGTGATTAACGAGGCAGAGGGACCTTACCATGCTTATAACGGTACGGGAAAATGGAACGCTTACGATATCAAATTCCGCGCTGCCAGATTCAAGGATGGAAAGCTTACCGAAAAAGCACTGGTGACTATCTTCTTCAATGCAGTCAAAGCCCACGCGAACCAAAGAATCCAAAAGGTTTGGGGCGGAGAGAATTCAGGCATCGATGGAGGTAATCAGGGTGGTGCGGGCATTACCGATGTGCCCGGAGGTCTAAAGTTGCAGTGTGAAGGTCACGAGGTGCTGTATCGCAATGCCTGGATCCAGGAACTGGATATAGATGAGCCTAATACAACGTGGGGTGCGGAAAGCCGGGCACGCCCTCAATAATTGAACGGATGACGGACCCCTGCCGTGTCTCCGGCGTTTGCGGGTATCCAGCATGCTTGTCGGCCACAGCGCGTACTGGTTCTGCCCGTTGAATGCCAGCGCTCCTTTTGTCCGGTCTTGCGACTGATTTTCATGCCCGGATGGAATCCAACGCTATGGACACCACTCGGAACACAGAACAGATGCGGCTCAGTTGGGCCCGGCGGGGGCGTCCACCACCATTGGATCTCCTGAATCTCCTGAATCTCCTGAATCCGCCGTAGCGGACCCTGAGGCAGGAGAGCCATCTTTCACAACTTTAGCCAACTCGGACTGGAGTTTCTCAATCGTTCCTTGAAGCTCCCTAATCTGCTCCAGCTGATCCTTTAGCTGACTAACCGTTTTCGCCTCAGCCTCCAACTGACTTTGAAGCGCGTCACGTTGTTTCTGAGCCTTGTGCGCCTCTGCAGCGGCCACATCGCGCGATCGCATGAGCTCGTCGATTCGCTCTCGCAGTTCGCCGCGCGACTTAGTCAACTCATCGATCTGCTCTCGCAGTCCGTCGCGCGATTGTGTGAGGGTGGCGACCTGCTTTTGTAACTGTGTGCGAAGCTGGTTTTGCAAGTGATCGGAGGTCCGCGTGACAGTTTCCATTCTTGCTATGAGGTCCTGCTCTTCGGCCTCGGCTCTTTGCAAATCGAGAGCAAGACTGTCCGGCTCGCTTTCTTGCTTTATGCCTTCACTCCCTACGACCTCACCCCTTACGCCTTCACACCTTACGCCTTCACTCTTTACGCCTTCACTGCAGCCTGTCAGGCTGAGCAGAAGACCTAACGACACCACGGAAGTTAGAACTCGGATCTGTTTCATCATTTTGCAACTCCTTTCCTTATCTTGCTGAGTGAACGTCAGACAACTGGGTTCACAACACTTGTACTATCCGCCTGGAATCGCGCACGAGTAAAGTCGAGACTCACGCGCCTTCAATAACGGAATAGCACTCCCTGCAAACATCCGTATGAGCAGCGACCTGCGATGTAGCCCTCCTCTTTTGAAGGCATCGCACAGACACATGTGTAACACTGATTCACGTCTCGCGTCAAGAAAAAAATGAGGATTTCCCAAAAAAAGATCCGAGGAACCGAAGAGCGTTCTTCCTGGAAAGACACCGTTTGCCCGCCAAGTTGTCCTTATCGGCTGTCACACGTCATATTCCACCGCTCGCGGTCGAATCACGGGGTATGGCGCGGGAAATGTCAAACATGAAAAAGCTGATAGCACTCAGTTTTCAGCTAAATGGCTGTAACTCAATGAGTTGTGGGGGATTGTTCGGCCTCTTTTTCCGATGGAATTCTTGCAAACAGCCACCGATTGGGTATAATGGATTAGATTTTGTAGAGGCGCCTTTAAGAGAAGGGTGGCAAAGCATGGATTTCAAATGTATGTCTTTTGGATTGGATCTCTCGCGATCTATATCAGGAGCGGGACAAATGAATATTGAATATCGAACAAGGAACGTCGAACCCCAGTTTTCACGGGGGCAAGCTTGCCCCTGCTGGAGCAGGGGTCTGCCAGTCATTATTCGATATTCGTTATTCGTTGTTCTGTTTTTCTGCGTTGCGACCGCCCGGGGCCAGAGGAATACTGATCAGCCGCATATCGGTTATCTCTATCCGGCAGGCGCGCAGCAGGGCACTGTCGTTCGCATCACAGCGGGCGGACAGGCCCTTAGAAACAGCACGGACGTCTACGTTTCCGGCGAAGGCGTTCACGCCAAGGTCATCAAGTATTGCAGGGCGTTCAGGAATCTGCAGAGCGAAGAGCGCAAGTGGCTGCAGGCACGTCTGAAGGAATTGCGCGATAAGCGGTTGGCCGAGCTGTCACCCAAGGGGCGGCGCAGCGCCGCGTCTACAAAGAAGCCGGTCGCGAGAGCACGTGCGGCTAAGCCGGCGGCGAGAAAAGGCGCGGCCAAACCCGCAGCCTCGAAGAGCACCTCGGCGAAGACCCGACCCGAAGCGAAAGAGGCTGAGGCCACGGAGAAGAAAGAGGTAAAACTGCCGGACCACCCGCTCCTGGAAGACCTTGACGACAAGAGCATTCGAGAGCTGGCCCATGTTGCGAGCGTTATGTTCTTTCCGCGGGCCAAGCAGCAGATGAACCGGCAGCTTTCCGAAATGGTTCTGATCGAGATTACGGTAGAGCCCGACGCCGCGCCGGGCAAGCGGGAGCTGAGGCTTCGAACCGGCACCTCACTGACCAACCCCATGGTCTTCCACGTTGGCGTACTGCCGGAAGTCCGCGAGCTGGAGCCCAACGATCGCGAGGCTTATCCGCCTCTGCCGAACATGCCGAAGCTTCTCAGCCTGCCGAGCGACAAACCGCTGGAGACGCCCGTGCTGTTGAACGGCCAGATCATGCCGGGGGACGTTGATCGCTTCCGCTTCCGAGCCAAGCAGGGACAGCGGCTCGTAATCGAGACGCACGCCCGAAGCCTGATCCCGTATCTTGCCGATGCCGTCCCCGGCTGGTTCCAGGCTACCGTGGCGCTTTACGACGCCAGGGGTAAGGAAGTGGCTTTCGCAGACGATTACCATTTCAATCCCGATCCGGTTCTCTTCTACCGGATTCCAGGAGCGGGCGACTACGAGTTGGAAATTCGAGATTCCATCTACCGCGGGCGTGAGGATTTCGTCTACCGCGTCGCCGTAGGGGAGCAGCCTTACATCACACAGGCGTACCCGTTAGGCGGCAAAGCAGGCGTCAATACAGTCGCCGCGGTGACCGGCTGGAATCTGCCCGAAAGCAGCTTGCCGTTGGACACCAAACCCGGCGGCGACTCCATCAGGCAGGCAACGTATTATGAGGGCAAGAAGTGTTCCAACCCCGTCCCGTATGCGGTCGATACTCTGGCCGAGTGCAACGAAACCGAATCCAACGATACGATAACGCACGCCCAGCCCATCGAGCTGCCGAAGATCGTTAACGGCCGGATCGATAGGCCCGGCGACGTCGACGTGTTCCAGTTCAGGGCTAGCGCCGGCGAAAGGATAGTCGCCGAAGTGTATGGCCGCCGGTTGAATTCTCAACTGGACTCGCTCCTACGGTTGACCGATGCGTCGGGCAACGTACTGGAATTGAATGATGATTACATGCTCAAGGACGAGCACCTTCACACAAACATGATGGGCCTGACCACCCACCACGCCGATTCGTACCTGATGGCCGAGCTGCCGAAGGCTGGAACTTACTACGTGCATCTCGCCGATTCGCAACGTCACGGAGGCGACGCCTACGGCTACCGCCTGCGCGTTGCTGTCGCAGAAGGTGATTTTGCACTCCGTGTGGCGCCATCCAGTCTCAGCATGCGCGCCGGAGGCATCGCTGCGATCAGCGTGCACGCTTTGAGAAAAGACGGGTACAACGGTGAGATCGAAGTCGTGCTGAAAAATGCCCCGGCCGGGTTCAAGCTCGAAGGCGGGCGTATTCCTGGCGGCCGCGACAGCGTGCGCATGATCCTCAAGGCGCCGGCGAAGGCCACCGCCGGGCCGATCCCAATTCAGTTGGAAGGCCGCATCCGGGTCGGGAGCAAAGTCCTAAGCCGTACGGCTGTCGCCGCGGATGACGTGATGCAGGCATTTCTCTACCGGCACCTCGTGCCCGCGGAGGAATTCCTCGTCCTGGTCCAAAAGGACAGATGGGGCGCCCCCCCTGTCGAGCTTCTGGGCGACAGTCCCGTCCGGATTCCCATAGGCGGCTCAACACAGGTAACGCTCAAGACCCGCAAGGGCCAAGCGCTCAAACAAATGAAGCTCGTGCTGAACAAACCACCCGAGGGATTGACCCTGCACGGTGTGACCGTTGTGCCCAAAGGTTTGACATTTCAACTCAAGGCCAACAAGGACACTGTACAAAGCGGTTTTGCGGACAATATCCTCATCGAAGCCTTCAGAGAATACATACCCAAGGACAAGCAAGGCAAACCCTTGCCGGAACGCCGTTCTTCGATGGGTTTCCTTGCCGCAATCCCCATTGAGGTCGTGCCGCAATAAGCATTTCGGCTGCGCAGCCGGACCGGAATTCACTTGCTTTTAGCAGGCGAAATATGCTATAATAACGCTTGAGCGTGATATAGTTGTGCCTGTATTGGGGGGGCGAGGTGATGTACGGTAATTTAAGATACATTAGTGAAGCACCGAATCTGCGGCCGATCGAACTGACGCCTGCGACCAATAATGCTGCTCATGACGCTGTTTTTTCCTGCAAATTTACTCACCGCCTGAGATTTACCGCCAATGTGTTCGCCGCCGGCAACGATACCCTCTCGGAAATCCTATCCGAGCAGAGCGGTCATTGTTCCAATGTCGCTGTGTTTGTGGATGCCAATGTAGCTCGAAGCCGGGTAAATCTGGCCGATGAAATTGGCAATTACTTCAAGAGATATTTGCCCGAAAAATCACCGAAGGTCCTCATAATACCGGGCGGCGAGCAGATCAAGAATACCGAGCTGGATTTCAAACGAATCCTTGACGATCTCGAACAATCCCGGCTCTGCAGGAAATCATTTGTGATCGCTGTCGGTGGAGGCGCGGTACTGGACGCCGTGGGGTTTGCCGCTTCAATCACACACAGAGGTCTGCGACTGATCCGAATAGCAACAACCACACTGTCACAGGCAGACTCGGCCATGGCGGTAAAAAACGGCATAAACGCCTTCGGCAAGAAGAACTATATGGGGGTCTTCGCTGCTCCCTGGGCCATTATCAATGACGAAGCAACGCTGGAAACACTGACCACGGACCACTGGCTGGCAGGCTTTAGCGAAGCGATTAAGGTGGCGCTGCTCAAAGATCCCCTGCTGTTCGAGTACATTCATAGAAACTGTGATCGCGTCCGGTCGCGAAATCTTAAAATTGCGATCCCCATCATCCGGCGAAGCGGCAGGTTGCATTTCGACCACATTACCCAAAACGGGGACCCGTTCGAACGCCAGGATGCCAGGCCGCTTGATTTCGGACACTGGTCGGCGCATAAGCTGGAACAGATGAGCGGATTCGAACTCTCGCACGGCCAGGCCGTCGCTATCGGAATAGCAATCGACGCCACGTACGCCAACTTCATGGGTTGGCTCTGTGACGCCAACCACCAGAGAATTCTGGAATGTCTAAACAGAATAGGTTTCAGGCTTTACCACCGAGTGATGAGGCAAGCCAACACTCTGCTCGGCGGCCTGGACGAATTCCAGGAACACCTGGGCGGCAGGCTCACGATCCCTTCGATCAGCAGAATCGGCGAGACATTCGACATATTCGAGATAGACACGAACCAGATGCTCGCTGCAATATCGTATCTGAAAAGATTTCACGAGTGGGGCAAGAATGACGACAAAACAGACTCATAACGCGCTGACCTCTCAGGAGGTCATAGACCGCTATTTTCTGGAGCATCGCGCCAAGCTGATCGACATAGCTGCGTTTCTCGACCGAATAGACCGCGCCAATGACACGCGCGCAGCAGAGGGCGACTACCGCATGGCGGCGCTTTTCAAAGCCCTTGATGTGCTCTCCGATGGCCGGGCAAACCGCGCCGGACGAATACTGACGATCTTCAGTGAGGCGAGTACGGAGCTTCTGCAATCAGCCGAAGGCATCAAAAGCGCAACGGGTGCTGCAAAAGAGGAGAATAATTCCTGATGAAGTATGTAGATCCCCATATTCATATGGTCTCGCGAACGACAGACGATTACATGCGCATGGCGCTTGCCGGGTGTGTTTGCATCACCGAACCTGCATTCTGGAACGGCTTCGACCGGGGCAGCGTTGACGGTTTTCGTGACTACTTCCTCCAACTGACTCAATACGAACCAAAGCGAGCTGCCAAGTATGGTATCGAATACTACAGTTGGATTTGTATCAATCCGAAGGAGGCCGACAACCCGGCGTTTGCCAGAGAGGTGATCGCGATCATTCCGGAATTTCTCCAAGCTCAGTGCGTGGTCGGCATCGGAGAGATCGGGCTAAACAAGAATACGAAGAACGAGCTGGTCATACTGGAAGAGCAAATTGCACTTGCGGCAGAATACAACCAACTGATTCTCGTCCACACGCCGCACCTGGAAGACAAGCTAAAGGGAACCAGATTGATCATGGACGCCATCGAGGCCAACAGCGGCATCGACCCCGACAAGGTCCTCATCGACCACGCCGAAGAGCACACGGTCTCGGAGATACTCGACCGCGGGTACTGGGCGGGCCTGACAATCTATCCCAACACCAAGTGCACACCGCAGCGCGCAACCGACATAATCGAAATGTACGGCCCCGACCGCATCTGGATTAACTCGGCAGCCGACTGGGGCGACAGCGATCCGCTTTCGGTGCCAAAGCTGCGTTTCGAGATGCAACAAAGGGGCCACAGCGAAGAGTTGATCGAGAAGATAACGTATAGAAATCCTATTGAGTTTCTGGGTCAGAGTGAAAGATTCCTTCATGGCCATGAATTATATGAATGCATCAGAATATAATCTCGGATACTGCACAAATGTACACGCCGGCGAAGACCTCGACCGGTATCTGGCGAGTCTTGAGCGATATGCCGTTGGCGTGAAATCGAGGATGCCTGGCGAGCAAGCCCTTTCGATAGGGCTTTGGCTCTCGGCCCGGACGGCGAGCCAGATCCTGATCGAAAACCGCCTGGCGGAATTCAGAGCTTCTCTCGAATCCCGCGGCCTTAGTGCGTTCACGATGAACGGATTCCCATACGGGAACTTCCACGCAGACACGGTCAAGTACCAGGTATATGCGCCCGACTGGACCCGGACCGAAAGACTCGACCACACCGTCAACTTGATAAGAATCCTGGCAAAGCTGATGCCGGAAGGATCGCAGGCAAGCATATCCACATTGCCTCTTGGCTGGCCCTGTCGCGAATTCGACTACAAGAAGGCGGCCGACAACCTGATTCGAATCGCGGAATTGCTGAGAGTCAATGAGCTTCGAACGGGAAAACTGATCCATTTGGATATCGAACCGGAGCCGGGCTGTATTCTGAGCAGCAGCGGAGATGTTGTATCATACTTCAAGAATTACCTTCTGCCCGGCCGCCTTGAGAACGACATCCTGCGCTACATTCGCGTCTGTCACGATATATGTCACTCGTCGGTCGTATTCGAAGATCAGCAAACAGCGATCAGGAACTATGTCGCAAACGGCATCCGGATAGGCAAGGTTCACATATCGTCCGCTATCGAGGCGGAGATTTCCATCGGGAATTTCCAACCTGTCATCGACCAGTTAAAGACGTTCCAGGAAGACAGGTACCTGCACCAGACGTACATACGACAATCCGACCGAATCGTGGCATATGACGATCTGCCCCGGGCGATCAGGGACGTCGAAGCCCGGACGGAGGGGACACTTCGATGTCACTTCCACGTGCCGATCTTCATTGAACAATTCGGCCACCTTCAAACGACCCGGCACGAGATCATTGACTGCCTGCAGAACATTTACAGGATGAGCGACTGTCGGGATTTTGAAGTCGAGACGTATGCCTGGACCGTTTTGCCGGACGAGCTGAAAGCCAATGACCTGGCCCAGGGGATTGCAAGAGAGCTGCTCTGGATGCAAGAGAAGTTAGAAAAACTCGCGGTATCCGTCAAGCCGATCAACGAGCCAATAGGTTTGCGTACGTGATTCGGCGCCTGTTGGGAACGTTCAACCACGAGATATAGCAGTGACCGAAGTCGTATGTACAAGCTTGCAAAACAATATGCAACATTGACCCGGATATCGAACCTGCCGACCTGCTGGACGAACGTGCTCACCGGATGCGCCATCGGATCAATAGCAGCCTCAGAACCTGTCGCAATACTGCCCGTCGTCGTCCTTTCAATAATTATCAGTCTTTTCTACATGGCCGGCATGGCGCTAAACGACCTTGTCGATGTCAAGATCGACAAAGAGCAGCGACCTGATCGCCCCATTGCCTCGGGCCGGATATCGCCGAGAGCGGCGCTGCTCTCTATCATCATGTTGTTCGCGACAGCCCTTGTCCTTCTGTTGGTGTACTTTCGGCACTGCATATACCTCGCCCTGCTGTTGGCGGCAATGATAGTCTTGTACGACATAACACATAAACGCTTTTCGTACTCAGTTGTCTTCATGGCTTGGTGCCGAGCCTTGATCTATATCATATCCGCCTGCGCCGTTTTCGGCGCCGGCACAAGAGAGTTTTCCACGGACATCGCAATAGCATCAGCGGTACTTGGCTTGTACATCGCGTTGGTGACCTTGATCGCCCGCAGTGAAAACAGACAACAGCTCGACAAACGCCGATGGCTTTCAATCGCTATCATATTACTGGTGCCCGCGGTGTTCGCACTGTCGTTGCCGACGACGGTTTATCCTTGCATTATTGCCCTGGCCCTGCTGATAATCCTCTCACGAGCGGCGCTCTTGGCGTTCGCCGAACCGCCGAGAATAAAGCAGGCCGTGCTGACATGGCTCGCCTGTATATGCCTGTTGGACTGTCTGCTGCTGGCAGTGCTGGCCAGTCCGGTGTCGGCGGTTATAGCCGGTCTGTGCTTCGCGGTCGTGACATTGAGTCACCGCAAGATCGGAGGCACATAGTATGAGTAATCCGACGGCTGTCATTCTGGTCGTGGGCCTGAATGAGTCACTGATCGGCGCCTGGTCGCCGAACCTCCGTCGATTCTGCGCAGAAGGTCGGACCAGGAAACTCCTGCCCGTGCTACCGGCGGTCACTTGCAGCGTCCAATCGAGCATGCTGACCGGGCGCAGCATATCCGAACACGGCATAGTAGCCAACGGGTGGTTCGACCGCCAGGCCAACGAGGTCAGGTTCTGGAAGCAATCCAATCAACTGGTAGGCGGAGAAAAGGTTTGGGAAACCGCCCGCAAGCGAGATCCAGAGTTCACATGCCTGAACATGTTCTGGTGGTACAACATGTACTCAAGCGCCGATTACTCGGTGACACCAAGGCCGATTTACAAAGCCGACGGCCGCAAGATTCCCGATTGTTACAGCCATCCATGCGAGCTGCGAGACGAGCTGCAATCAGAACTGGGACAATTCCCGCTATTCAACTTCTGGGGTCCCGGCTCTTCTATCAAATCCAGCCGATGGATCGCCGATGCGACAGTAATTGCCCACAAGAAATTGGACCCCGCACTTACGCTGGTCTATCTGCCCCATCTGGACTACGCCCTGCAAAAGCTGGGCCCCGACCATCAAGACATCAAGAAACACGTATCGCAGATCGACGAGGTGGTTGGCGATCTGCTAAGCTACTTCGACAGTCGGTCGGCCGAACCAATAATAGTCAGTGAATACGGCATAGAGCCGGTGAGCCAGTGCGTACCCATAAACAGAATACTTCGAGAACAAGACTGTATCGCGATACGTCAAGAGATGGGGACCGAACTGCTCGACGCAGGCGCATCGGAGGCATTTGCCGTAGCGGACCATCAGATAGCCCATGTATACATCAAGAACGGGCAGAACATCGACCGAATACTCGAGGTTTGTAAGAAAGTCCCGGGCATCGAACAGGTTCTGGACAAGGATGCGCAATCGAAACTGCGCATCGACCATCAACGATCGGGAGATATAGTTCTCGTGGCCGCCCAGGGCCACTGGTTCAGCTATCACTACTGGCTGGATGACTCGAAGGCCCCCGACTTTGCCCGGACGGTCGATATCTACCGCAAACCCGGCTACGACCCGTGCGAACTCTTTATCGACCCTGCGATCGGCAATCCGAAGCTCACGATAGCCCTGAAACTGCTGAAAAAGAAGCTCGGTTTCAGAACACTGATGGACGTGATCCCGCTCGATACCAGCCTGGTAAAAGGCTCACACGGCAGGCTCGAGACCCCCGAGGATATTCAGCCGATACTGATCACCAGGAAAAACCTAAACGACATTCCGGAAAAGGTGTTGTGTGAAAAAGTCAGGGACGTAATCTTGGAACATCTATTTGCCTGAAAACCGACGGGCAATATCTGAGCAAACAGGGCCCGCACCTGAGCCGAATTCACTTGTTCGTAAAAAGCGCCTTCGTTATGTTCGCACTGTTTCGGTCTCAAGTCCGTGAATAGTGAAATATTTCCGCAATCCGAAGCGTCTTACACCACAACTTGGCCTTCCGCGGTGAACGACTATCGTGTGACAGTTCGTGCCTCAGGAACACAGTATAGTTGTATCGTATCGCCGTGAAGGAAGGTGTTATTAGCCGGGGATTGTCAACGCGCTCGCGCAAATCGGGTTGACTCGGCTGCCTGTTAGCGTTAGAATCAGAGTATTGGAAGCGTCGTTCCGCTTTGGGGACGGTGGCGGTTGGCAGTTAGCCGGGTCCACCGGGATCATACTATGGGTATGGGAGATTTGGATGTACGCCAGGTCTGGTAGAATTAATGCGGCTCCCTTGTTCGCATGCGCCTTGTGCCTTTGTGTCTTTGTGTCTTTGTGTGAGTCTGCACTTGGCGCAGACATCGACACACCTCGCAAACAGTTCAAGACCGGCCAATACGCCCAATGTCTCGAGTCCACACGAAAGGCCATCGAAGACGGAGCATACGCGGCAGACTGGCGAATCCTGATGATCGAATCGCTTATGGCGCTGGGCCGGTACGAGCAAGCCGTGGAGAATATGGACACCGCCCTGGGGGACTATCGCTGGAGCATCCGCTTATTGAAGCTTGGCCATACCGTGTACAATCGCAACGGCCAAGGCGACCGGGCCACCGATATGCTCACGAGAGTTTTCCGCATTGGCACCGGACGCGATGTCCGATTCGTGAACGCAGACGATCTCGTCGCCCTGGGTGAGTCACTGCTGCAGCTCGGAGGCGAACCCAAGCTGATACTTGATGAGTTCTTCAACCGCGCGATTAAGAGCGACCCCAACTGCCTCGACGCCTACCTCGCCGCCGGTAATTTGGCGCTGGCCAAGCAGGACTACGAACTGGCCGCGAATAAATACGGCGAAGCCCTAAAGCGATTCGGCGCAGATGCAGACGCACACTACGGACTGGCCAAGGCATTTCTCAACAGCGACCGCGGTGCAATGATCGAGTCACTCCAGAGGGCCCTTGTCCTGAATCCAAAGCATGCACCGGCGCTGATACTGCTGGCCGAGCACCAGATCGACTGCGAAGATTACGACGCGGCAGCCAAGCTGCTCGATCGAGTCATCGCCGTGAATCCCTGGCACGAGGATGCGTGGTCATACCGAGCCGTCCTGGCTCATCTGGCAAACGACTCCGAGGCAAGTGACAGCCATCGCGCCAATGCGCTGAAGTACTGGCCGAAGAATCCTCGGGTCGATTATCTTGTCGGCAGAAAACTGTCTCAAAAATATCGCTTCGCCGAAGGGGCTGCCTATCAGCGCCTGGCGCTCGCATCAGATCCGCAATATCTGCCGGCGCAGATTCAGCTTGCCCAGGACCTGCTTCGGCTCGGCCGCGAGCAGGAGGGCTGGGCGCTGGCCGACGCGGTTCACAGTCAGGATGGATACAACGTCGAGGCCTACAATCTCGCCAACCTGCGAGACAACATGTCCAAATTCAAGACGCTGCGGACCGACGGATTCGTCATCAGGATGGATGAGCACGAAGCGGACATCTACGGTGACGAGGTCGTAGAGCTGCTGCAATCAGCGAAATCACAGCTATGCAGGAAATACGGCATAGAACTGGCCCAGCCGGTCACCGTCGAGTTGTTTGACGATCAGCAGGATTTCGCCGTGCGCACGTTCGGCATGCCCGGCGGCGACGGTTTCCTCGGCGTCTGCTTCGGCAACGTTATAACAGCCAACAGCCCCAGAGCGGGCAGGCCCCACAACTGGAAATCGATGCTGTGGCACGAGTTCTGCCATGTCGTGACATTGAACATAACGCACAACAAAATGCCTCGCTGGCTGAGCGAAGGGATTTCAGTATATGAGGAATTCCAGCGAGATCCGACCTGGGGCCAGCGGATGGATCCGCCATATCGCCGAAAGATTCTCGGCAACGAGCTGATACCAATCGGCAATCTCAGTGGGGCATTTATGAGTCCGCCCGGCTCCATGGACCTGCAATTCGCCTACTACAACTCCGCACTTGCGGTGGAGTATCTTGTCAAGCGGTACGGGCTTGAAACTCTAAAAGCAATCCTCGCCGATCTGGCCGGCGGCGATCAGATCAACTCGGCCATCGCAACCCGCGCCGCGCCGCTGGAGAACGTTGAGAAAGAATTCGAGGCATTTGCCCGAAAGCGAGCCGAGCAATTGGCCCCTGATGTGGACTGGGAGCAGCCGGAGAACGAACAGCTTGATCCCGCCGACCCCAATGCTCTGGGGCAGTGGCTCACCGAGCACCCGAACAGCTTCTGGGCCCTGACCGTGCAGGCGAATAATCTCCTGGCCGATCACAAGTTGGAAGAGGCGAAAAAACCGCTCCAGAAACTGATCCGGCTCTATCCGAGATATGCCGGCGAGGACAATGCATATCGCCTTCTTGCCGAAGTGCACCGTAAGCTCGGTGACACCGAACAAGAACGTCTCGTGCTCGGCGACCTGGCGACCCTGTCACCCAATGCCGTGTATGCCTACGAGCGGCTGATGGAGATCGGCATCGAGCAAGAGGACTGGCAGCAGGTCGTCACCAACGGCGCCAGATACATAGCGGTCTATCCCATGCTGGCTACGGTCCACTGGAGGCTGGGCCGCGCCAATGAGCAGCTCGGCCGGCGTGAGCAGGCAGTAGGGTCATACCGGCGCCTGCTCCTGCTGGACCCGACCGATCCCGCCGACGTCAACTTCCGCCTGGCGCGGCTGCTGCGACATAGCGATCCCGCCAGGGCAAAGAGACACGTCCTTGAAGCTCTGGCCGAAGCGCCACGATTCCGCGAGGCCCACAGACTGCTGTCAGAGATCACCAAAGAAGTGAATCAGCCGCAGACCCATTCGACAAGCTCAGAGCCTGCCCTGAGCCTGTCGAGGGGGCAGGCAACTCAGGGGGATGCGCCATGAGAAAATCAAGGTGGCTTATTGTCTTGTTCATCGTAGCGTCGCTGGCGGGCGGCCTGACGTTCGCGCAGCGGAGATACTACGGCGACCGAGCAGGCGTGCCCAAATGGGAGCCCGACAAAGAATTCTCCAAGGATGTCTTCACGTTCGTGCGAATCCGGTATTCTTCCCGATACGGCGGAGGCGGATACGGTCGCGGCCGAGGACATCGCGGGCGCGGGGGCGGCGGATGGACCACAGATTACCCCGACAGCGATCTGAACTTCTCCTACCGCCTCCAGCAACTGACATCCATGGAGGTCGATCCCAACGGGTTGGTTCTGGAACTTACGGACGAAAGACTCTTCGACTATCCTTTCATCTATATTGTCGAACCCGGCGATCTGGCATTCAGCGAAGAGGAGGTCAAGGCCCTCCGCCGCTATCTTCTCAACGGCGGCTTCCTGATGGTGGACGACTTCTGGGGCGAGGACGAATGGTACAACTTCTACTACGAAATCAAACGGGTGTTTCCCGATCGTGAACCGATCCCACTTGATTACACAGAACCGATTTTTCACCGCCCATTCGAACTCAAAGACAGGCCGCAAATTCCCAGCATCGGCTATGCTCTGGGCGGGCGCAGCTACGGCGTCACCTGGGAGCGCCAAGACGCACGCGAAGTTCACTACAAAGCCCTCTATGATGACAAGGGCCGGATAATGGCAATAATCTGCCATAACACCGATCTCGGCGACGGCTGGGAGCGCGAGGGCGAAAACGAGTGGTACTTCCATGAGTTTTCCGAGAAGAGTGCATATCCGCTGGGGATAAATATTGTGTTTTACGCTATGACACACTGAGGATAAAAGAAATCAAAGTGCAAAAAACAAAAAACAAAATTGAGGAAGTCATCCGCCTACGGCGGATTCCGCTATTTGATATTTAAGTTTTGATATTTGATTTTCACACGAAAGGGAAGAGACTTTGGCTACCAAGACGTATGAATTCGAACGACAGGCTGTCGAACAGATCAAAGGCGCGCGCGATCGCATCAATACCGAACTGTCAAAAGTGATCATAGGCCAGGAGGATGTCATAGAACATTTGTTCATCGCAATTCTATCGGGAGGTCACTGTCTGCTCACCGGCGCCCCCGGTCTGGCCAAGACCCTGCTGGTCAAGTCGATCACGCAACTGTTTGACCTGAAGTTCCAGCGCATCCAGTTCACGCCGGACCTTATGCCCGCCGACATTACCGGCACCGAGATCCTTCAGCAGGCCGACGGCGAACGAAAGATGGTCTTCACCGAGGGTCCGATTTTTGCCAATATGATTCTTGCCGACGAAATCAACCGTACGCCTCCCAAGACCCAGGCGGCCCTGCTCGAAGCGATGCAGGAACATCATGTCACCGCCATCGGCGTATCGTACAAGCTCAGCGAACCGTTTTATGTTTTCGCGACGCAGAACCCGATCGAGATGGAAGGCACATATCCATTGCCTGAGGCCCAGCTCGACAGGTTCATGTTCAATGTGTACATCGATTACCTGTCCGAAGACGACGAGGTCGCCGTGGTTTGCCAGACCACGACCACCGAGCCCGAGCCCATTGAGCAGGTGTTCGCGGGCGAAGATTTGCTGCGTTTTCAAAGCGTGGTGCGCAAGGTGCCTGTCGCCCAGGACGTGGTGCGCTACGCCGTGAGGATAGCGACGGCATCGCGCCCGGGACCGAATAATTCACTTGATTTTGTAAACGAGTGGGTCACGTGGGGCGCCGGCCTGCGCGCGTCGCAGTACATGGTGCTCGGCGCCAAGGCGCGGGCACTGCTCCACGGTCAGTCGCACGTGAAATTCGAGGATATACGGGCGCTGGCCCACCCGGTGCTCCGTCATCGCGTATTGATCAATTATCGCGCCGAGGCCGAGGGCGTGGTTGTCGATGATCTTGTCGACCGCCTGCTCGAATCGGTCAAGGAGAATTACCCCAAATGAAAGACAAAGCGGCGCCATCCGAGCCGGCCGTCACGCCACGAAAAGTCGACGGCATGATCGATCCGGTCTCGCTGATGAGGATCAAGTCGATGGAGCTGCGCGCCAAGGTGGTCGTCGAGGGATTCTGGAAGGGCATCCACCGAAGCCCCTATCACGGCTTTTCGGTAGAGTTTACGGAGTACCGCCAGTATACACACGGTGACGATCCCCGCTATATTGACTGGCGGCTCTTCGCTCGCAGCGATCGACTCTATATCAAGAAGTTCGAAGATGAGACGAACCTGCGCTGCCACCTGCTCGTCGACCATAGCCGGTCTATGGGCTACGGCTCCGGAGACTACACAAAGTCGCAATATGCGGGCACACTGGCCGCGACGTTGGCCTATTTTCTCTCCACCCAGGGTGACGCCGTCGGCCTGGCGACATTCGACGATCAGATCAGGCAGCACATGGCCCCGCGCAACCGGCCGGGCTATCTGCACCGTTTAATGCTGGCATTGGAGACCATCCCCAGCGGCAAAACCACCGACCTGGGTCCGCCGCTGCAGCATATTGCCGAGATGCTGACCAAACGCGGGTTGATCGTTTTGATTTCCGATCTGCTGACGTCGATAGACCGGCTCGAATCGGATCTGGGTTATCTGTGCGCGGGAGGCCATGATGTTGTGGTGTTCCACGTGCTGGATCCGGCAGAGCTGAGCTTCGATTTCGAATCGCCTGCACTGTTTAGAGACATAGAGACCGGGCGCGACATGTACATAGATCCTTCAGCCGCCCGGGCCAGTTACAAAGACATGCTGAACAAACATCTGGCTATCGCCAGGTCCACGTGCAGGACGCTCGGGATCGACTACCACTTGTTCGCGACGGATCGCTCGTTCGATCTGGCCCTGCTGGACTTTCTACACGACCGCATGCATCGTAGGAAGCGGATTAGACGCGCCGGCGGCTCAAGAGTCAGGAGTACCGTATGAGTTTTCTTTTCCCGTTGTTTCTGGCTGGGGTCGCTGCGGTGGGCGTGCCCATCGTGCTGCATCTGGTGCGCCGTCATACGCGCCACCGGGTGACGTTTAGCTCATTGATGTTCCTGCGCACCACGTTGCCGCGATTTACCAGTCGCAGCCGGCTCGAGAACCTGCCGCTTCTGATTCTGCGATGCACAATGCTCTGTCTGCTCGCACTGGCCTTTTCGCGCCCCTTCTTTTCACGACCGGACGCCGCCAGAGATGTTCGTCCCGGCACGCGAATGGTCGTTCTGATCGACACGAGCGCATCCATGCGGCGCGCCGGAATGTGGAGCAAGGCTGTCAACGAAGCCCGCTCGGTGTTAGAGGACGTGAGGGCGACCGATCGCGTATGTATTATGAGCTTCGATCAAAACGCGCGCACACTCATCGGATTCGAGCAGTGGCAATTGCTGGAACCGACCCGGCGCGTGCCTGCTGCAATCAAGCAGCTATCCGAGTTGTCACCGGGGTGGGCCGGTACCGTTCTCGGTCAGGCCCTGGTCAATGCGGCCGAAGCCATCCAGGATGATGAGGTCAACGAGCAACAGCACCGCACGGGCCTGCGTCAGATCGTGCTTGTCAGCGACCTGCAGCAGGGCAGCCGGCTTGAAACACTGCGAACCTACGAGTGGCCCGAAGGGACAGAATTAGTCGTCAAGCCGATCATCGCCGAAGGGACCACCAATGCGACATTACAGCTATTGAGAAATCGCGACGATCTGGCCGCCGCAGATAGCCAGGCTCGCTCACCCGTTCGTATCACAAACTCACCCGATGCAACCTCAGAGCAATTCACCCTTCGCTGGGCCGACCGGACCGAGGCGAACGACGCCGGAGAGCTCACAGACGTGTACGTAGCGCCCGGCCGCAGCGTTGTCGTCCGTGTTCCGAATCGAGCAGATGAGTCGGCGGGGCGCGAGCTGATCCTGACAGGCGACGACCATGACTTCGACAACCGGCTCTATCTGGCGCCGCACTTAAAGCAGCAGATCAACATCGTTTACATAGGCAGCGAGAGCCCTGACGATCCCAGGGAAATGCCGTATTATGTCCAGCGCTGTTTCGGTGCCAGCCAAGCGCTGAATCCGAAAATCATCTTCCACCCGGCGGATAGTGTTCTCGCAGATGCCGACATTGCAACGGCACACTTTGTCATAGTAGCGGATGTACTTGAACGAAAGCTCGTCGGTGCTCTGCGCCAATATCTTCAATCGGGTCGGACGGCCCTGCTGGTAATGAAGTCTCCCCAGTCCGCCGCGACCGTGGCCGCTCTGACGGGCATCGACAATCTGCAATCCGAGGAAGCCGAGATCGACGGATACGCGATGCTCGATCGGATCGAATTCAACCATCCGCTGCTGGCGCCTTTTGCCGAACCTCGGTTTGGAGACTTCACGAACATCCACTTCTGGAAATACCGCAGCGTTGACATGACCCAGTTGCCCGACGCCCGGGTGTTGGCATCGTTCGACAGCAACGAGCCGGCGTTGTTCGAGCAGCCGGTAGGCACCGGATCGCTTCTGGTGTTGGCCTCCAGTTGGCACCCGTCAGACAGTCAACTCGCACTTTCATCCAAATTCGTCCCGCTGCTCTATTCGATCCTCGAATACGGCGGAGTCCTCGTGGGACATCGGTCACAGCATTTTGTAGGCGACAGCATACCGATACCGCGCTCACCGATGCCTGCTCTGAGCCTGCCGAATGGGTCCCAGCCGGCTGATTTGAAGATTCGCAAACCCGATGATTCAGTGATCAGCCCTGATGCAAGCCAACAGAGTTTCGCCGAAGCGGACCAGCCCGGCATCTACACTATCGAGTCGTCGGCTGGGAATCGGCTCTTCGCAGTCAACTTGCCTGTCGCCGAATGTCGTACGAGCCCGATGTCTGTCGAGGATTTGGAGGGGCTCGGTGTCTCGCTCGGGCAATCTTCGAGCGTGCCCGCCGAGCTGGTTAAGCAGGCATCGCGTCGCAGCAGCTTTGTAGATCTCGAATCCGAGCAGAAGCTCTGGCGCTGGGCGCTGGTTGCATTGTTGGCCGTGGCACTGATCGAAACCTGGTTGGCCGGATGGTTGATCCGTCCGCAGCCTGTAGCTGGGAGGTAGCAAGAATGATCGAAGAAGCTCTACGCAAACGAATCCAGCCGATAGTGAATCGCCGCAGACGCCTACACTTAGCGCTCAGACTGTCGATCTATTGGCTCATCGCGTCACTTGTCGGGATCGCACTGATGGGCGCCAACAAGCTCTGGGGGTGGGGCCCGCCTCTCGCGGTTGCCCTGCTGTGCGGCGCTACCGTGCTGGCTACGGTTGTGACAATCTACAAGACTCGCCACATGCAGCCGGACTACAAGGCCGCCGCCCGAAATATCGAGCAGCAACATCCTGAAGCACGGGCGCTGTTGCTGGCTGCTATAGAACAGGAGCCAGAAGGACCGGACGGCCAGTTGGGTTATCTCCAGGAATCGGTCATCGGCGAAGCCTTAAAACACGGTGCCAAACACGACTGGCTGCAAAGCGTCGCGCCGAGAAAGCTCATGCTCGTGAAATGTGGGCAGATCGCCTCACTGCTGCTCCTGCTCTTCGTGATGTCACGAGTAACGCCACCGGCGGTTTTTGTATTTACAGGCAAAGGACCAGCGCCGGCCAGACGAGGTTACGACGTCACGGTGACCCCGGGGGACGCCAGCGCTGAATTGGGCACGCCGGTGGTTATACTGGCGCGCTTTGACGGGATCGTCCCACCCGAGGCGAATCTCTTGTTCGGCGAAGCCGGCGCAGAGCCGCAAAGAATCGTGTTGAGCAAGAATCTTCAAGATCCCGTCTTCGGCGGCATTATCACCGAGGTCAACAGCGATCTGCTCTATCATATCGAGTATGCGGCCAAGCGCACGCGCGATTACAGGATAAGCATCTACGAGCACCCGACACTGACCAGGGCCGACGCAAGGATTGTCTATCCTGCATTTACCAAACTACCGGAGAAGATCATTAGAGACACGCGCCAGGTCAGTGCGGTTGAAGGATCGCAAATCAGTCTGACATTTATTCTCAACAAGGCGGTCACTACGGCGCAGCTTGTCGGCAAAGAAGGAGCGGCGCTGGATCTGACGGTAGATGGTGAACATCCGAACGTTTACACGACCTCAATCACCGCCACGGAGGACCGGCGGTACGAGCTGCATCTGACCGATGCCCGGGGGCTCGCAAACAAGATACCGCAACGCTTCGTGATCGATGTCCATAAGAATCTGCCGCCCGAGCTAAAGCCGGTATTTCCAAACCGTGATGTGGTGGCCTCGCCACTGGAGGAGCTGGGCCTGGAAGCGGAGGTCTCGGACGACTACGGCGTCACCGGCTACGGACTGAGCTATGCCCTTGCGGGCACGCAGAGCAAGGACCTCACGCTGGCCCAGTCGATAGTATTGGACCAGAAGCAATTGATACAACACCTTCTGCGGCTTGAAGAGCTGAGCGCCCGGCCGGATCAATTGCTGACGTACGCCTTCTGGGCCGACGACGTGGCCTCCGACGGGACGCCGCGCAGAACATTCAGTGACATGTACTTCGCAGAGGTGCGCCACTTCGAGGAAATATTCCGCGAAAGCCAGGCGTCCCAAAGCCAGCAGCGCCAGAACCAGCAGCAGAACGGCCAGCAGCAGCAAGGCCAACGACAAGATCAGCTCGCACAATCACAGAAGCAAATCATCAGCGCCACTTGGAACATAAAACGACAGGCCGATCAGTCCGGCAGCATCGACCAGCAACAAAAGGAAGACGTCGACGTGGTCCTCCAATCGCAGGCTGATGTGCTGCAAAAAGTACAGTCGGCATTGGCGGAGGCCGAAGATCCGTCGGCTTCCCAGGCACTTCAGGATGCGTCAAGGCACATGGAGACATCGCTGGAGCATCTCGCCGAAGCGATAGAATCGGCCTCGGCGACGGAGTTGATGCCGGCACTGAGCGCCGAGCAGGCGGCCTACCAGGAGCTGCTCAAACTCAAACGACAGGAGAACCAGGTTGGGCGCAGCCGTCAAAGCTCGGGTAGAGGCAACAGCAGCGGTTCGTCCCGTTCCCAGGAACAATTGCAGCAACTGGAGCTTAGGCAAAAAGAAGACCGATACGAGATGGAGCGGTCGGCCCAATCCCAGGAACAGACAGCCCAGCAAGAGGATCTTCAGGTTCTCAACCGGCTTCGCGAGCTGGCCAGGCGTCAGAATGAAATGAGCAACAAGCTCAAGGAACTCCAGGCGGCGCTCAGACAGGCCGAGACCGAAGAGGAAAGGCAGGAGATTCGCCGCCAGCTCAAGCGTCTTAGAGAAGAGCAGCTCGAAGCGCTGCGCGATGTGGACGAGCTTCAGCAGCGAATGGAAAGACCTCAGAACCGCCAGCGCATGTCCGAAACAAGAGAGCAGCTCGCCGACTCGCGGTCAAGAATCCGTCAATCGGCCGAGGAGCTGGAGCAGGGGGAGGTTTCGAGGGCCGTCACTTCCACTACGCGCGCGGGACGTCAGCTCGAGGAGATGCGCGACGAGTTTAGGCGCAGAACTTCGGGCCAGTTCGAAGAGGCGATGCGTGAGATGCGCGAGCAGGCGCAGCAACTCGACGAGCGTCAGAAAGAAGTTGCCGACGAGATAGAACGACAGTTGGATTTGAAACAAAAGACGCTCGTGGATTCCGGCGCAGGCAGCGACCTGTCCGAACGCATCGCCGAGCAGAAAAAGAGTACCGAGGAACTTATCGAGAGCATGAAAGAAGTGAGTGAGCAGTCGGAGATATCCGAACCGCTGCTCTCAAAAAAGCTTTACGATACGGTGCGCCAGAAGAGCACGGGTAATATCGACAAATCGCTCGAAGCGGCCGGCGAGTTGCTCAGACGCAATTTTTTGCGGCAGGCCAAGGAGGTTGAGAAGCCGGCTGGAAAGGGCATCGAAGAAATCAGGAAAGGTGTCGAAGAGGCCGCCAAGAGCGTACTCGGCGACGAAGCCGAGGCATTGCGTATGGCGCAAAAGCAACTCGACGAACTGATCAAGCAGGTGAACGAAGAAGCCGAACGTGCCGGTCGGGCCGGACAGCGCCAGGGCGGTGATTCCAACGAGCCTGGCGGCTCAACCGCGGATCAGCAACGGCAAGCCGATGCTCAGCGCCGAGCGGGCAGAGGTCAAGGCGACGATCCCAACGAACAGACGGGCTCGAATCAGCAGCAACGCGCCAACGCTCAACGCGGGCAGGGCGGCGGACGGCAGGGCCAGGACCCGAATCAGCCGCAGGAGGCCACAGCATCCGCGAACGCGGGCAGACAGGGAAATCGTGCGGGAGATTCTCCGCGCCAGGGCGACGGGCAACAAGGTTCACAACGCGACGGCTCGCAGAGGCAAGCGAATAACAGAAACACCGACGGGCGCACCGACCCGAGTGGCTGGGGTGGAGGTCAGAGATTGCCCGACCAGTGGGATGGCACAAGTGCGAGGGGGCCGATCACGGGCGAAGATTTCAGGCAATGGTCCGACCGCCTGCGCGACGTCGAGGAGATGCTCAGCCAGCGCGATCTGCGCAACGAGGCGGCGAGAGTCCGGGACCGCGCCCGCTCGATGCGTGTGGAATTCAAACGTCACGGCAAGGAGCCTCAGTGGGACCTTGTCAGAGACCAGATATCCAAGCCTCTGATCGAATTGCGCAAGCGTCTGGATGAGGAATTAGCCAAGCTCGAATCGGATGAGGCGCTGGTGCCGATCGATCGCGACCCGGTGCCCGGCCGTTTTGCCGAGTTAGTGCGAAGGTATTATGAGAATCTGGGGGGCGGCGATCAATGATCTTTCTTGGGTCAGTCTTTATCCCGACAAGCCGGTGGCTCTGGCCGGCCGGGGCGCTGTTGGCGGCGGTCTTTCTACTGTTGGTCTGGTCATACCGCCGCGCGCCTGCGAGGAGCCCAGCCCAGAGGATCGCCTTTTGCCTAAAACTCCTGGGCGTATTGATGTTGGTGTTGTGTCTGACAGAGCCCTTGTGGAGCGGCAAGCGCGCCAAGAGCGGCGCGAATATTTTCGTGGTAATCGCCGACAATAGCGGCGGGATGAACGTTCGCGACGAAGGCGCAGACCAAAGCCGGGGAGAGATTCTTCGAGCTGCACTGAATGTCGACGAGGCCGACTGGCTCGGCACTCTGGCCAACAACTTTCAGGTTCGTCAATACGTGTTCGATTCCAGACTTCGCCGAGCGACGGACTTTTCAGAGCTGGCCTTCGACGGCAAGGCCTCTGCAATCGGCATGAGTCTGCGAACCGTCGCCCAGCGCTACCGTGACAAGCCCGTGGCGGGCGTACTGCTGATGACTGACGGCAATGCTACGGACATGGCCGAGCAGTTCTACGATCTGTCCGGCGTCCCTGCGGTGTATCCGGTCGTTATCGGCAGCGCCAAACCTCAGAAGGACATCGCCCTGGCGAACGTCTCGGTCAGCCAGACATCTTTCGAGGATGCCCCCGTGCTGGTCCAGGCCAACGTCGAGGCATCAGGATATGCAGGCAAGACCGTAGAGATCGACCTGGTGGAACATTCGGGCAAAATGGTGGAACGCCAGGGGTGGAAAATCTCCAAGAGCGATGAGAAACAGACGTTTCGTTTCCGCGTGCGTCCGGACAGAAGCGGCGTCCTGTTCTATCGCCTGAAAGTTGCGGCCAAATCGAAGGACGAATCACCAGCAGAATCCGAAGCGCCATCGGAAGCGACCCTGGCAAATAATCAGCGCACACTCGTCGTAGATCGCGGCCGGGGGCCTTACCGAATTTTGTACGTGACCGGCAGGCCCAACTGGGAGTACAAGTTTCTTCGTCGGGCAATCAGTGAAGATGAGCAAGTCCAGCTAGTCGGACTGCTCCGTGTCGCCAGGCGAGAGCCTAAATTCGATTGGAGGGGGCGCAGGGGCGAGCAGAGTAATCCTCTGTATCGAGGGTTCGACAACAAGGACGAGGACCAGACCGAGCAGTACGATCAGCCCGTGCTGATTCCCATGTATCCTGTCGGCTGGGAAGACGTGGCAGAATTGCGCGACGGCTTTCCCAAGACCGAAGAACAGTTGTTCCGCTATCATGCGGTCATCCTCGATGACCTCGAGGCGGAGTTTTTCTCGCACGATCAGATGGAACTTCTTTATCGGTTCGTCGCCGAGCGCGGCGGCGGATTCCTGATGCTCGGCGGCAAAGAATCGTTCCAGGAGGGCGGATTCCATCGTACGCCCATCGGCCGCATCCTGCCGGTCTACCTGGATCGGATGGACCAGACCGAAACTACGGATCAGATCCGTCTGAATTTGACCCGCGAAGGCTGGCTCCAACCCTGGGCGAGATTGCGTGACAATGAGCAGGATGAGCAACAAAGGCTCTCGAAGATGCCTGCGTTCGAGGTGCTCAACCGGGTCCGGACCGTCAAGGCCGGCGCCAGAGTGGTCGCCACGGTCGGCGACGAGCAAACGCAACGGTTTCCCGCTCTGGTCGCACAGCGGTTCGGCAACGGACGTGCCGCAGCGATAACTATCGGCGACATGTGGCGCTGGGGCCTGAAGCAGGCCGAGATGCACGATGACATGGACAAGTTCTGGAGACAGACACTCCGGTGGCTGGTTGCAGATGTCCCCGATCGAACGTCGTTCCAGATCACGCGCGAGCGTGACAAGGCAAACCAGCCGGTCGCGCTTAAAGTCAGTGTCCGCGACAAGGATTTCGAGCCGATGGATAACGTTTCGGTTTCCATCGAACTTCGGGACCCCAACGACCAGACCGTACGGCTGAGGGCCGAGCCGGTGCCCGGCGAGAGCGGACTGTTCGAGGCTGTACATGTCCCCCGCTTCAGCGGCGGCTACTTCGCCCGAGCGGTTGTGACCGACGAAAAGGATAATGAGATCGGCGACGCCGAGACCGGATGGGCTGTCGATCTCGAAGCTCGCGAATTCAGGTCTACAAGAGCCAACCGGCCGCTGCTCGAAAAAATAGCCAGCCAGACCGGAGGACGTATGGTGGAGCTTGGCGAATTGAACGATTTTGCGCGCGAGCTGCCCGGCCGGGACGTTCCGATTACAACCACGCAGATCAAACCGCTATGGGATCTGCCCGGGATTCTTCCCGCGGTTTTCCTGCTGGCTCTGATGTGTTTCGCCGGCGAATGGGCTCTGCGCCGCTGGAAAGGAATGCCGTGAAAGGCAAAGCGATAACAACGCTATTGGTTGGCATGCTCGCATTCGGCGCGGTATGCATCCCGGCACCGGGTGCAGAGCGGCAAGAGGCGCCAAAGACCACCGTAATTGTTGTCGTCGGAGCGACGGGCACTTCGGAGTACGCAGCACAATTTGACGAATGGGCCCGCCTCTGGGAAAAAGCCTGCTCAAGAGGCGAGGCGAGGCTTGTTGCGATCGGTTTGGACAAAGGCGCCGAATCCGACGATCGTACAATCCTGCAGGAAACGCTGGCCGCCGAGTCGAAAGAAATCTCCACCGCTCTATGGCTGGTCCTGATCGGGCACGGCACTTTCGACGGCAGAACGGCGAAGTTCAATCTTCGCGGCCCCGATGTCTCGGCGGATGTCTTGGCCGAATGGCTCGGACCTGTGGTCAGGCCCGTAGCGGTGATTAACTGCGCCTCGTCAAGCGCTCCCTTTCTCAGCAAGCTTTCTGCGCCGCAGCGGGTCGTGATCACCGCAACCAAGAGCGGCTTCGAACACAACTACGCCCGGTTCGGGCAGTACTTCGCCGGCGCGGTCGCCGAGCCCGAGGCGGACCTCGACAAGGACGGGCAGACCTCTTTGCTCGAAGCATTTCTGACCGCCTCAGGCCGGGTCGATGAATTCTACTCAGCCGCCGGACGGCTGGTCACCGAGCACGCCCTGCTCGACGACAACGGAGACGGCCTGGGCACCCGCGCCGATTGGTTTCGGGGCATCCGGCCCGTGCAAAAAGCCGAGGATGATGCGCCTCTCGACGGATATCGGGCCCACCAGTTTCATCTGGTCCGCAGTGAAGCCGAGCGCAAGATGCCGCCCGATCTGAGGACACAACGGGATCGGCTCGAGCTTGAAGTCATGAAGCTGCGTGATTCAAAGGAAGAGTTTTCCGAGGATGAGTATTTTTCGAAACTCGAAGCGTTGCTCTACCAGATCACTCAAATTTATGAGCAAACGGATGAGCCAAATGAAGATTCCGGATAGACTTGCCTATTGGCCGGGCCAAACATGAATACAAACCAGAGAAACCTTCTTAAGAGATCAAGCAATTCACTTATCGAGGGAGTTTGCGCGGGAATCGCCGAATGGCTCGGATGGTCTTCCCCGACGCGCATCCGCGTCGTATACGTCCTGGCATCTCTACTGAGCGTCGCGTTTCCCGGCATATTCGTTTACATAATCTTGTGGATCATACTCCCTCCGTACGATTATGTGCCCCCCGGAACAACTTGATTCGGGAGCTGAGTGACAAACCACTTCAGTTGCTTGCAATCAGGGGATGATTCTTATATGATTGCCCGACTAAGGAATCCAGGGAGCATTGTCATGAAGATCGGCTATATCGGAATAGGCATCATGGGGCTGCCAATGGCCGGTAATTTACTTAAGGCCGGTCACAGTCTCTATATTCACAATCGCACTTTAAGCAAATGTGATTCCCTGGCAGCACAGGGCGCGACGGTTTGCGCATCGCCTGCTGAGGTAGCCGAAAATGCCGAGGTCGTATTCATAAATGTCCCGGACACCCCCGACGTGGAGCAGGTTATTTTCGGATCGAACGGGATAAGCCAATCGGCTCGCGCCGGACTAACTGTTATAGATAACAGTACAATATCACCGAGCACGACGCGCCAGTTTGCCGAGCGTCTCCAGGATAAGGGTGTCGAGTATCTCGACGCGCCAGTATCAGGAGGTGACGTGGGGGCTCAGAAGGGAACGCTTGCAATTATGGTCGGGGGCGACGAGCATGTTTTCCAAAAGTGTCTGCCTCTGTTAGAAATCCTCGGCTCGAAGATCGTTCGCGTCGGCCCCGTCGGTATGGGACAGACCACCAAGGCGTGCAACCAGCTTTTCTGCGCTCTGCACATGCTGGCCTGCTGCGAGGGCATCTCCCTTGCGAGAAAGGCCGGGCTTGATCCCGCCGTCATGGTAAATGTCGTCTCGTCCGGCGCCGGCGGGTCCTGGGCCCTGGCCAACCTCGGTCCCAAGATCGTCGCCGATGACCTCGATCCCGGTTTTATGATAGACCTGCTCTGCAAGGACCTGCGCCTGGTAATGGAACTTGCTCAAGAAGCCGAACTGTCCTTATCCGGAATAAACCTCGCCCAAGGACTGTTCAATAAGGCCCAGGCTGAGGGGCTCGGTCGATTGGGGACGCAGGCTCTCTGTCGCGTGGTGGGAAAATCAGACAGTCTCAATGCGTGAAACTTAGCGAAACTACTATGTTGATTCTTTGACAGGTTGAGAATGAGTACAGGATTATTGTGTGTATTGGCGTTGCTACCCATCATCGCCGTAGCATTCTTTCTGGTCGTGCTGCGCTGGCCGGCCAGCCGGGCGATGCCGATCTGCTATTTTGTGGCCGTAGCGCTGGCTTTGTTTGTGTGGAAGGTCCCCGGCTGGAAGGTCGCCGCTGCGTCAATCAACGGACTGGTCATTGCGGGAACCTTGCTCTACATCATTTTCGGAGCGATCCTGCTCTTGAACACGCTGCAGGAAAGTGGGGGGCTGCGCGCCATTCGCAAGGGCTTCACCGACATCACGCCGGACAGGCGCATTCAGGTAATCATTATCGCCTGGCTGTTCGGCTCGCTGATGGAAGGAGCGGCGGGATTCGGCACGCCCGCGGCGATCTGCGTCCCGCTTTTGGTCGGCCTGGGATTTCCGGCGCTGGCCGCGGTGGTGGCTGGGATGATCATTCAAAGCACGCCTGTGTCCTTCGGCGCGGCGGGCACTCCCATTCTCATCGGAGTTAACAGGGGTCTCGCCTCGGAACAGGCAGTGCATGACTATGCCCTGCAAATTGGCTATACCGAATGGACTGATTTTTTGGCTATGATCGGCTGGAGGGTGGCTATCCTGCACGCGATTGCCGGCGTACTGGTTCCGCTCATAGTCGTCATGTTTCTCACTCGCTTCTTCGGCAGGAACAAATCCTTCCGCGAGGGATTGCGCGTTTGGAAGTTCGCCATTTTCGCCAGTCTGGCGATGGTGATACCCTATCTGATCGTGGCCTTTACGCTGGGACCCGAATTCCCGTCTTTGCTCGGTGGCCTGGTGGGTTTGATTATCGTGACCACCGCCGCACGCAGAGGCTTCCTGATGCCGCGAGAAGACGAGCCCTGGGAATTCGACAAGAAGGAGAACTGGAACCCGGATTGGACGGGCAAGATCGAGATCAGTGAAAACGACAGCAACAATGCTATGGGGCTGATGAAGGCCTGGGTTCCTTACCTGCTGGTGGTTTTGCTGCTGATCGTGACTCGATTGTCGGCCCTGCCGTTGAAAGAATGGATATCCTGGCAAGTAACGTTGCCGAAACTGTTCGGGACCGAAATTGCCCCAAATTTTCAGCCGCTCTATCTTCCGGGTACGATTTTCATTCTCGTCTCGTTCATCACGTACTTCCTGCACCGAATCGACGTGGCCTCTTACAAACGCGCCTGGGGCAGCTCCCTTAAAGCCGGACTGGCCGCATCGAGCGCCCTTGTCTTCACAGTCCCGATGGTGCAGGTTTTCATCAACTCCGACGGCGGCGCGGCCGGCTGCCCGAAGATGCCAATAGCGCTTGCCGAAGGCGTTGCGGCTTTAGCAGGTTCGGCCTGGCCCATCTTCTCCCCGTTCATCGGCGGGATAGGCGCTTTCGTAGCAGGAAGCAATACGATCAGCAATATGATGTTCTCTCTGTTCCAATTCGACGTGGGCCAGCGGATCGGCGTCGATCCGAGCTGGATCGTTGCGCTGCAAGCGGTCGGAGGTGCAGCGGGGAACATGATTTGTGTACACAATGTTGTCGCCGCATCGGCCGTCGTAGGACTGTTGGGTAAAGAGGGACTTGTGATTCGCAGGACATTGGTGCCATTCGTTTACTATGCCCTGCTCACAGGGGCGGTGGGCTATTCCATTGTGTGGTTTGGTCGGGACGGAGCGTTGAATCTGGGGTCCGTAATTGCAGCCCTGATCGCAGTTGGCGCTATCGCCGTTATTCGTTGCGGAACCAAAGAGAAATAAACTTGAAGACTATCGCTTTACAATTTGGCAGCAGCCACATTGAGGTGGACGTCCCCGGCAACTCCGATGTTCTGTCGGCGCCGAGCGTCACGACCTTGCCCGACCCGGCTGCCGCGGTCGGCCGCTGTCTGAGCGAACCTCTCGGAACCGCTTCTTTGCCGGCGCTGGCGCGAGGTTGTGACAACGCCGTTGTCGTGGTCTCCGACAATACCAGACCTGTACCATACAGCGGTCCCGGCGGCATCCTGGCTCCGATCATTGAGACGCTCAAGCAAGGCTCGGTCAATGACATCAAGATACTCGTCGCCTGCGGCACTCACAGGTCGATGGCCGAATTGGAGTTGAGGGACATGCTGGGCGACTCGGCTTTTCAAGACGGAGTCGAAGTAATTAACCATGTCTCGACAGATAATTCGATGCTCAGATCCATCGGCAGCACCGACCGGACGCCCGAGGTGATGGTCAATCGTCATTACCTCGACGCCCAACTGAAAATCGCCACCGGCCTTGTGGAGCCGCATTTCATGGCGGGATTTTCCGGCGGGCGAAAAGCCATCTGTCCCGGCATCTGCGGCCGAAGCGTAACCTACGGACTGCACTCGGCCTCCATACTGAACGAGGAAGGCTCAACGAATCTGGTTCTGGACGGCAATCCCAGTCACGAGGAAGCTTTGCGCATCGCTAAGATGGCCGGCGTTGACTTCATCGTAAATGTGACCATCGACAACAAAAGAGAAATCACCGGAGTTTTCGCCGGCGAGCTGGAAGAGGCCCACCTGGCGGCCGTTGAGCATCTTCGCAGCTACGCGACGATTCCGGTAGCCAGGCTGTATGACGTGGTGATTATCCCGGCCGGTGACGTCGGCGTTAACCACTATCAGTGTGTCAAGGCTGTCTTTGAAGCGGTTCGCGTCGCCAAGCCCGACGGCAAGGTTATCCTGTCGGGCAATCTGACCGATCCCGACCCTGTAGGCAATCCGGACTATAAAGATATGCTTCGCCTGGCGATTCGCCTGGGACCGGAAGGCTTTCTCCAAAGAATCCTGGCTCCAGACTGGGCTTTTGTGCCGGATCAGTGGGAGGTGCAAATGTGGTCAAAAGCCTATCGCCGCCTGGCCGGGCCCAAGGAGATTTACATTTGCGCGCCGCAACTTGAAGACTGCCCGCAAGACCTACTGCCCGAGACAAACGTGGCGGCTCAGAACAAACGGCTGACAGACGAGTCAAACCCGGATTTCGCGCGCAGAATTCTGCAACAAACTATAGATCAGCTAACCCAAGGACCCGCCGAGAAGGAAACGCTCGTGCTTGCGGACGGGCCTTATGCGGTTCCACAGCTTCAGATCGAACCCAACGCATAGATACTGGGAAAATGCGGCACCTTAGGATATAATTCATTGATGGATTTATCGATTGTTATACCCGCATATGAAGAGAGAATGAAGATAGCCCGGGATGTTGAAGCGGCGGCGGCGTTTTTGAAGAGAAATGACTTTACGGGAGAGGTCATAGTCGTTGATGACGGCAGTAAGGATGATACGGCCGAGGTCGCGAGCAATACCACGGTTGCACCGGGTGTGCGAGTGGAGGTTATTCGATACGAAGAACATCGAGGCAAAGGTTACGCTGTCCGCGAGGGGATGAAGCACTCGAGCGGCGAACATGTGATGTTCGCCGACAGCGGCTCCTGCGTGCCCTACGACGATAGCCTGCAAGGGTTGGATCTGTTGAAATACGGGACGTGCGACATAGCGCACGGCTCGAGAAAAATGACGGGATGTAATATCGAAAAGGGCCAGAGTCTGTACCGGCGCATCTGCTCGAAGATGTTCCACTGGTTTATAATCTACGATATGAAGATACCCGCTGAATTCACCGATACACAATGTGGATTCAAGATATACAAAGGCGATGTCGCACGAGAACTGTACGGCGAGTGCATTACTGACGGCTTCACGTTCGACATAGAAATCATCATGCGGGCACAAAGGGAAGGCTATCGGATAAAAGAATTTCCTATCGACTGGACGTGCGATCGCGACAGCCGGCTGTCACCGACTCGAAGCTCATGGAGTGTTCTCTCCGAGCTGCTGACCATCAGGCGGGTCATGTCGAAGAAGTGAAAACAGAATTCATATTTCATAGTGCTCCCGATTGAAAAGTTCCGTTTTTGCGCGGGTAAGTAGCTTTGCAATAACAGTTTATGATCTTGCTCGCGGGAATCTACTACCCTAAAGGGTATCAGATTTGAAATCTGAAATATCTTTCCAGGGGCCAAAGCGCAGAATCTTGTCTTTCTGTGTGTCTTGGCCCTGCTCCTGCACTATCACCATAGCCCGCGTATCCGGATGGAGCGCACAATACTTCTCGATCTCATCGGCAGTCATAATCATAAAAGCAGTCGAGAGAGCATCGGCAGAGGCCGCATCAGGGGCGCCGGACCAGGCGGCAAGTTTGCCCTCGGTCGGCTCGGCTGTGCGAGGGCTAATGATGTGCCGACCCTTTTGCACTCCCGATCCGCTCAGTGCGCCTGCTCGCAGATGAGGACGGGCCAATATCTGGCTGCGGTCTGCCGGGTGGCTCAACGTCAGGGGCCAGCCTTTTGTCCCGGGCGGGACGTCGAGGGCCAGGACGGAACTGTAGCCTCCGGAGATCAATGCCGTCTCGATGCTCCATTCGCGCAGCAGCTCGGCCGCCCGATCGACAGCATAGCCTTTGCCGACACCGCCGAGATCAATTTGCACCTGACTGACCAGCAGCTTGACCGTAAGCCTCGTTTCGTCCAATTCCAGCAGGTGCATGCCGGTTCGCTGGCGAGCAAGATCCAGCTCCTGGGCCAAAGGCGTGCGCGGCGCTGCGTCTTCGTTGCGCCAGCATTGAAACACCGAGCCAATCGTGACATCGAATGCTCCAGCGGTTTCGGCATTGACTCGGGCACTGATCTTAAGGCACTCAAATGTGTCCAGGCCAAGCAACAACGGCTCACCGGCGGCCAAGTTGTTGATTCGCGATACATCGCTGTTCTCGATGAATCGGCTAAACTCGCCTTCGAGTCGATCCACCTCATTGAAAGCGGCTATCGCCGCCTGCAGGGCATAGCGATCATCCTCATGCACAATAAGGATCTCGAAGGTGGTCGCCATTGCCTCGTGCGAAAAACGCTTCATGCCGGCCAATGAACTGCAATCGCTCCGGACAAAACAGGTTTCTTCCTGTCGTTGCTCGGTCATTTTTCGCCCTCTTTTTGTATCTGCACCTCGGGCATCTGCTTTTCACTGACAGCGGTCCACAAATCCCTTCTGACGAAGCCGAGCAGTTTGATCTTCGGACGCAGCCACATGTAGTAAGGCTTGTCAAATAAATACATATAGATCTTGCGCTCTTGGGGGGGTATCAGCGTATAGAGTTTGTTGGCCAACGCAGCCTCTATATCCGGCGAGGCAGAGGCGATAATCAGCGGCGCAGCACTCGAATTATCAACGACCCGGCTCGACCAGCTTACTCGCGTGAAAGACCTCAGATACCAGGGAAGAGGCCAATAGTCGTCTCCGGGACAGATAATCTCGATGGGCATGTCACGACCATCTTCATGAACATCCGCGTACTCTTGAATTTTCTCGACGACAGTGAAAATCTCCCTCGTCGGGTGAGCGTAGACGTACGGATTGCGGCTATCTGAATCGTACGTGTAGCTGCTCCGGTATGCCTGCCAGGTCAGATGGGCCGAAGCACCGAAAAGTAGAAAGAGCACAATGAGACGGGGTAGAGCATTTGGCGCCAGCTTCACCAGCACCACAGCCCCGATACCGGCCAGGAGAATCATGCCCTGCAGAAAGCCCAGCAGACACCAGGGAGTCTTGTATGGAATTGCCGAATACACTACCGTCATAGTGAGCGTGTAAAAGGCAATGAATCTGAGCAGACCAAGGTTGGCCCCGGACGGATTCTTTCTTGTCAGCGCAGCTATGAAACCAACCGCGGCCAGCAGGACTATGAGCGCTTCGGTCCAGACGGGTCCGCCGGCAAATTTCGAATAGACAAGCATCTTGAGATAGTAGTGCCAGGGGTGGATATGCAGAGGCGTGCTGCCGGCGCGGTCGAGATAGGTCGCAAGAGTTCGAATCGAATCGACAATCCCGGTGGGATTGGACAGAAATGATGAGAAGAAAAGGGCCGAGACTATTACACCTGCCGCCAGGCCCGCGATAAGATGGGACGGCTTTATGGCTTTGCCGGCATTTTCAGAAGAGTCTTGCCGGCGCTGAATGTAGAGGACAAGCAGCATGGCCAGAAACATCGCGGCAAAGGCGATAACGCACGTTTCCTTGGTGGCGTGCATAAGCCCCAGGAATACACCTGCCGACAGAGCCCAGCCGATGTTCCTGCTCTGAGTGTATCGGTAGCCGGATACTATTGCGCCGAAGGTAAAACAGACCAGGAGCATTTCCTGGATGTAATAACGGCTGTAGTAAACCATAGCCGGGGAGATAGCGGTCAGCACGGCGGCATAAGCGACAGCGCCTGTCCCCAAGCCGCGGGCCATCGGCAATAGGAGCAGTATCAGGCACACACCGAAAAAAACGGGCACAATGCGCAGAGTGAACTCGCTCACCTGCGTCAGGTTCTTGGCGCCCGTGAGCCAGGCAGGAATCAGAGTCAGATAATTGAGCGTCGGCCCATGGTATTCAATGGGGTCGTACTCATAGTGGCGCTGCTCCAGCAACGAACGGAACTTGTCGGCGTGAACCGCCTCGTCCCCATGCATTGGGCGCTGGTCGAGCCGCGGCAGCCGCAGCGCGAGCGCAACAATTGTCGCGGCCAAAATAAGGACGCAACATCTCTTGGCCATCTTAATTTGCCGGCTTGCCGAAAACTGCAACCTCGATGTAGTGGTTCAGATCGTTGCTGGTATTACCGTTGCTGTGCAAACGGACATAGCGTGCCTTGATGCCTTTGTCAAGCACGTAGATAAGCTTGCCCTCGTTTGTTTCCATGTAGTGCTTGTCGGTGCCGACACCAAAACCTGCCGTGTTGTCGATGTCGTTGTTGAACACGGTCTGGACATTCGTGATGAAATCCGGATCGTCGGCAACCTGCACCACCACGTCAGAGTAAACACGGGCCTGTTTATGATAATGCCACACGACTATGGCGTAGATTTCGTTCATGGCCTCGAGGTCGATCGTTACGTGCTGTACAAATGGACCAAGCTCGACATAGCTGCCGTCGGCTGCTTCCATGTCGCCGTCGGTGATGTAGTCGATCTCGCCGATAATCGGCTCCTCGTCGCTGCTGGTGACGGGCTTGCCCAATGCGACATTCTTCGTTCCCGGAGGGGCCAGAAACGGCGGACGGGCGTGGCCCAGCGGCTTTTCGAGATTCGGAACTTTGGTATCCTGGGGCGTGCCTACGAACATCGGCTTTGGCAGCTCCATCTCAAAGGCCACCAAGCCTGCGGCGGCAGCGGCGGCTGGGGCTTTAGCTGCTTCGGTCTCCGTCGGAGCTGGAGACGCGGGCGGGGTCGTGGCGGTCACTGGATGCTCAGGGTGCTCAGCGTTCGTGGGCTCGGGTTCGGCCGATTTCTTGCAGGACGGAAGAAGGCACAACGACAACACGAACA
>JADHXR010000004.1 GCA_016782865.1 Phycisphaerae bacterium | reverse complement strand
AACAACCTCAAGACATCCGAAGCGACGCTGACGCTGGCCAGGCGTGACTGGACGGCAGAAGGCGTTACAAAACTCGTCCTGTGGTTCCGCGGTGATGCGGCGAATGCTGCCGAACGGATGTTCGTCGCTCTAAACGGCACTGCCGTGGTCTATCACGATGATGCTGCTGCGACGCAGACGACCGGATGGACCGAGTGGATAATCGACCTGACGGAATTTGCGGGCGCGGACCTGACCAATGTCAATACCATCACCATTGGCTTTGGCACCAAGAACAGCCCGGCTGCCGGCGGCTCGGGTCAGATGTACTTCGATGACATCCGGCTGTATCGGTAGGTTATAGAGGAACCGCAAGCTGACTGAAGCGGCCAGTAATTGCACCGTTGTATGGTAGATTTGTAAGAGTTCGGGGCCCACGCAGATTGACTCGGCGTGGGCCCTGGTTGTCTGGCAGGGGTCCCGGCGCACCGGGATGGCCGCCCTGATTCAGACACAAGACTCGGGCAACCACCCAGGGTTGCCCCTATCTGGCGGTAATCTCAATCTCTGAAAACAAATCCTTTGCGTTAGAAATGCCTCCCATATCCGAGATGATGCTGTTCACAGCCTCAAATTGATCCGTCCGGCCTATTAGCTTTGGTTTGCTGCATTGGCCGGGCCGGGCGGTGATTTGGCCCTTGTAGACGATCGAGGGCTGTCCGTTTCCGTTGCGGTCCTGTTTGCCGTCTTTCGATACGGCTGCAAAAGAATCGTTGAAATCACCGGAGACGTTCACCTCGATGAAGTAGTCCCACTTGGTTGCCGCCGGCACCTCGGTCCGGCACGTGAAATCCTGCTTCGGCGTCGCCCCTGTCACGGCATCGGCCGCCGGGTTCTCAGGCGTCGGATCGCCGCTTCGTCCCGTCTCCTTTTGCCACCGGCTCGCCCAGTACGGCAGCGAAACAGGGCGGACGGTCTTGCCCCCCCAGTTGCCGGCGCCGGTCTTCTCGGTGACCCAAACGGTTCGGATCTTCTCGCCCGCCGCGTCCTCGATCCAAATGGCAAATTGAGGAGGTTTCTTGTAATGCGAATGCGCATAGACCTGCGGATCGAGGCTCAGCGAGAATTGCAGCGCTACCGGCCCGGCCGGTTGAGCGACCGGATTCCGGCAGCCGATCAATCCACAAAATACAAGACAGGCACAGGCGCACAGTGACAAGACGTCTCTGCACTTCAAGGGCCGCCCCATCAAACAAGCCTCAGCTTGCGAAGGTTCTGCAGACATCTCTCGACAGATTCGAGCGGCGGATAGGCATCACTTTCATATTCGACAATATACCACTCGGTCGAGCCCACCGCTCTGCACAGGGCGAAGAAGGCCTTCCAGTTGACATCGCCGTCGCCGACAAGTGCTTTGCGATTGGTCTTGCTGTGCTCCTTGATGTGTACTGTGATCGCCCGGTCGGGATATTTGTAGAGATAGGGCAGCGGGTCCACGCCGCCGCCAATCGCATTGCCGACGTCAAGCTGCATGACGACTTCTTTGCTGGTGTTGCCGTAGAAGGTGTCCCAGGGAAGCTCGCCGTCCATTGCTGTGAACTCGACGCTGTGATTGTGGTAGCCGACGAGCATGCCGTGCGGCTTGACTTTCTCGGCCAGCTCGTTGAAGAGCTTGGCCGTATCGAGCCATGCCTGGTGCGACTCGCGGTACTTGCCCGGCAGACCGGGGACGATGAGATACTTGTTGCCCAGAGTTTTATTGAACTCGATCGTCTTGGGCAGATTGTCCCCGAGCAGCGTATCCATAGCCGTGTGCGTGCCGCAGCACTTTAGGCCGTTGTCATCGAGCATCTTGCGCAACTGCTCGGCCGTGCAGTCGTAGTAGCCGGCGAACTCGACGCCCTCATAGCCCATCTTCCCTACGGCGGCTATCGTCCCCGGCATATCGCGCTTGCAGTCTCCGCGCACCGAATAAAGCTGCAAGCCGACCGGGCCTCGACCCGGCCCGCGTCTCGTTGTCGGCGCTGTTCTCTGCCGGTCCTGAGGTGCTCCATGTGCGCCGCAGGCCAGCACGGCTGCGACCGCAGCGCTTTTCGCGAGCAGACCCCGCCGCGAGAGCAAACTCTTGTCTTCTGATTGCATTTGATTCTCCTTTTGTTATTGATACAAGATTGCCGACGGGTGGCAGCCACTGAGCAAACATAGTGAGCGAAGTGGATGGTATTTGCGGGATCATCCACTTCATTCGCTTCTCTTATTCAGTGGCTGCCACCCACATCCATGCAGTCGTTTTTCGCTGCAACGCTCGCCATCGTACCGTATCGTCACTCCAAACACAACACCTCGCCGCCGGTCGTGGCCATGTACAATCTCCCGCCGGCAGCCGCCATGCCGTCAAAGACCGGCGGGCTGGCAAGATCGTACTTCGCCAACTCGCTTCCGTCGGCGGCTGAGAGTACGCACAGCAAACCGCCCCTCTTGCCCTCGAATGTGGCGGCCGGTTCCTCGCTCGAAAAAATATCGGGAGGGCCCGCCAAAAAGAGATTGTTTCCGGCGAGAACCATGGCGCGGGCCAGGACGGGCGGTTGCCCGGTCCAGCGGTACTTTTTGGCCTGCCCGGAAACTGCCGCACGTTTTCGCTTTGCCGCGGCATTGGCCGGTTGTGGATCGCGGCTCGGGGTACGATCGGTGGCGAACGCCCGGTAGGTAGTGAAACGCCGCTCGGCGTCCTGCTGCGGCTTGAAGTGGAAGATCGTCGCGCCGTCGATCCCCACGTGTGCTCCATGATGAATGTACTGGCTGCGTCCAAAGCCATAGATGGATTCATCGTCGAAGGCGAGAATCCTCCCGGCCGGAACGCGATTGCCGGCCTGGGGCCAGCCGCCATAGTTGCTCCCCATCGCCGTGCCGAACTGCCAATACGTCCGGTGCCACCAAGAATCCTCCAGAAATCCCGCCGAGCTGAACAAGTGCTTGACATCTGGGCTCTGCGGCTGGCCCTCCAAGTCAAAGCGGTTGTGCCGCATGTAGATCGACTGTCCGTCGCACGAGAGGACATCGGGCAGCGCCCCCGGCATGTTCGTGCCCTTCACGGTGCCCTTTCGCTGATACCCGGTCTCGGGGTCGCGGTGGTCGATGATCGTCTCAGAGAGCAATCGCCCCGTCTTTGCGTCCAGACGGCAAAGCCTGACGCTGCCGTCGAGGTAGGACGATCTGCCGACGGCGCAATAGGCTACAGCCTGCCCTGAGCCTGTCGAAGGGTCGCGCACCAGCACGCTTCCCGGTACGGGCCAGGCCGATTCGAGCTGGCCGTATGCTACGATTCGCCGGTCATCGGGTGCGGCGCGGAATCGCCAGACCAGGGCTCCGTTGGAGGCGCGCAGGCAGTAGACCCATCCGTCGGCACAACCGAACAACGCCCGGCCCTGCCAGATAGTCGGCGGCGAATCGATGCGTCCTCCCGCCGTATAGCTCCATATCTCCCGTCCGGACTCAGCACTCAGTGCGTGAACGGTGTGGGCATCGATTTGCACAACGAACAACATGCCCCGGGCCACAGCCACCGTGCTGAGCCGCCCGCCCAACTGCTTGTTCCACGCCGGCTTCAGCGCCGAGCCAACCGGCGCAGGCGTATAACCGCTGCGAGCGTTATCGCGGCGATACGTGGGCCAATCTCCGGCAAGGCTTCGGGGCCCGTCACCTTTGAGCAGCGTATATGCCGGCCCTTTCTCCAGGCGAACCTGGGGCGCAGCCGTTTGCTGACCTGGTGACTCCGGCTTCGGCGCCAGGCAGTTGAAGCCGGGAATCTTCGCCGTGATAAAGCATGCGCACGGATTCGTCGGGGCGTACAGCAGCCCGTTGCAGACAATGACGCCGTATTGACAAGCGCCCCGGACCCAATGGTTGGGGATGGGCCTGCCCGTATCCAGCTCGATAAACTCGACGCCCGAGCGGCCGAGCAAGAGATATTCATTGGTCGCTTTGTTCCGGTAACAGCGATGATGACCCATGCCGGCGGCAAAGAATTCTTTGTCCGGAGGCCGCGTGCGTTTGACCTCGCCGGTTACAGGATCGCGGCCCTCGGTGATGCCCGGATCGCTCGCCTTGACCAGGCTCCCGGTCCATACGAGGCCGTCGGCTACCAGTACATCTGCGGGCGAGTTGTAGCACTCGCGCGATGCGCAGCTCCAGAGCCGCTGGCCGTCCTCGGCTGAGAACGCGATCAGCTCGCCCACCGGCGCCTGGCCCCCGGTAGCGCTGACGATCCACTCGACCTTCCGCTTCTCATCGGTATCGAGCGTCTTTTTCTCCGCGACGGCGCGGTCGGCTGAAAGCACGACGTCGCCGTACACAACCAGCGTCGGCGCCGACCATGTCGGCCGGCTGCGACTCGTCGAACGTTTGGCCTGCCAGAGATCGTCACCGGATCGTGCGTCTACGCACAACACCTCGTCGGCGTTCTGGAAGAACACGCGACCCTTGCTCACAGCCAGCGTGGTAGGCATCAATTCGGTCGTCTCGGCGTCCGACTTGCTCCACAGCACCGTGGCCGTCTCGGCATCGAGCGCGACGATGCCCTTGGCCGGCGGATTCTCCACATACCCCGGACGCTGCGGACGCACCGGCGCAAAGCCCGGGCGCTGCCGGTCAGTCGACTCGTCCTGTTCCGCGATCTCACCGGTGACGACGAACAGCGTGCCATCGCAATACACGACTTCCAAAGTACCTTCTGTTTGCTCGTACGTCGTCACGGTCTTGCCTGTCGCCGCATCCAGAGCGACGAGAGGCCCGTCGACGCCAAGTGTTGCGTAGACTCGGTTGCCCACGGCAACCAGCCGTCTTGACAGATCGCTCGGACCCGTGCGGAAAGCGCGCAGATGCCACTGCCATTTCGGTATCCGGCGCTTCCACAGAAGCACGCCGCTAAACGCATCGCGCGCAACGAGATGCCAGTCGGGCTCTAAGATCACCGCGGCAATCGGCGCCTCGTCCACGATGTAGAAGATGCGCCCGCCCGAGGAGACGGCGCCGCTGATGCTGGATAAGTGATCGTGACTTCTGGCCCATTGCGGCCCCGCCACCCACTGCAATTGATGCGGCGGGCCGACTATCGAGTCGTTCGAAACGGCGTTGTTGGTCGCATCGTACATAGAGTGCGTCCACTCGTCGATCTGCTCCGGGCGCGGCTTGACCGCCTTTTCCCAAGCGCCGCCGGTCTTGATGTACGCCGTGCCGCCCGGCGCAAGAACGCGCATGACCTCATCCATGGACAGGCCGCCAAGGTCCTCGGAAACGACGAGGTTCACGAGGTTGTCGGCGTAGGGCAACCTCTGACCCCTGAGCTGATCGACCGAGACCGGACCGTAGGTTCCGAGTGCCTGAATGTACCTCCGCGCCAATGCGACCCGGCCCCTGTCGCGATCCAGCCCGTGGACAAGGAAGCTGTCACCCGCTCGCAGCGCCGCAGTGAGCCTGCCGTTGCCACAGCCGATGTGGACAACCAGCCCGCCGGTCACATCGCACGCCTTCAGAATCTTCTCAGCCTGCTGGCTCGGCGTCAACGGCTGAGCCAAGGCAGACGAACAAGCGGCAATAACCATCAAAATAAACACCAGAGAACATTGACGATTTCCGATTGCCGAACGGCGATTGAAGGGCCTAATTAGCAATCGAAAATCGGGAATCGACATTCCCAAATTCACTTTTGTGTCGTTTCGTTTTTGCATCATCATGTTCCCCAGTTGTAAGATTAAATATCAAATATCAAAATTGCGGAATCCCGGCGAGCCGGGATGACTTCCTTAATTTTGCATTTTGCACTTTGATCTTTGCATTTTTACCCCCGCATCTTACACCTAAGCAGATATCGCTTCAATGCATTTCCGGGGCAGCGCACAGCTCCGTCATCCTGCTGACCGGTAGGCTACTCGTCAAATAGTATGGTTGGAATTGCCGTTGAAGAATCTTGTGCCCGTCTTGCCAACGGCTGCTCACAGATCCCCCCTGAATTCAACGCAGGAAAATATGTTCGGCTTTTTCTTTACGTTTCGAATTATTTCAACATAATAATGATCGTTGCTGAGAGATTGTCCAGATATCTTATGTTGAGCTGATAGCACTAGATTGCGCTATTTCGCGACGAGGATGCCAGGTACATAAACGTGCCCCAAAAACGAAAAACAGTTGAGGAACTGGCAAGAGAGGTCCAATTGGACACCGACGAGGTTCTTATTGCCCTGTGGGATGCCGGTTATGACGAAGTTCTCCGTCCAAGAGACCGTTTGAGAGAGACCAATCGGGCGAGGCGGGCCCTCGGCTTGGCCACACGGCGGGAAATGAAGAGTGTCGCATATTGGATGAGCGTATTTGATTTATATGAGCCCGAATTTCGGTCTTTGCTCCGCGAACTGTCAGTGCCGATACGGGAGCAAGCACAAAGGTTGCCACCCAAAGCAATTTCAAGACTCAGGTCTGAGGCTCGTAAGCGCGGCATTGACCCGATTACGGGCAAAGCCAAGCCTTCGGTCGTTCGCCTTGAAGCATCGGGAGTAATTGCTCGCTCATTGCGGACCATTGGTCATGAACGACCGTTACGCTGGCTGACAGAAGATGAGGTCAGAGGAATATACTTTGAACTGGTGAAGGATTTTTCAGGCACTCGAGATCCTATTGAGCCAGCGGGAGTACGCACAGAAGACCTTCTGGCGTCGGCAGTTTTTCGTCCGCACACATCGTTAGGAGGTGAGAGAAAATATCCCACTGTTGAAACGTCTGCAGCGGCCTTGCTCCATTCAATAATTCATGATCACCCTTTTCACAATGGCAACAAAAGAACAGCGCTGGTCTCAGTCCTTGTATTTCTTGACGAAAACGGTTTCTTCCCCGAGTTTGACCAGGATGAGGCCTTCAAACTGGTTCTTGACGTAGCCCAACACAGAATCGCCGATCCTCGCCAAGAGAATCTCGCCGACCGTGAGACGGTAGAAATAGCCCAGTGGCTCTGTGGCCATTGCAGGGCTCTGAAGAAGGGTGACCATCCAATTCCTTTTCGCAGACTTCGTCAAATACTAGTTGGCTATGGCTGCAAGCTGGACCACACTGCCGGGAGCAAGATGAGCATTACAAAGGTCGGAAAGAGACGGCGTATACTAGGCAGGCCACGAACTCTGCATACTCAGATATCATATGGTGATGATGGGCGGGATGTTCCAACGAATAAGATCAAGAAGATCAGAAGAGATCTTCAGTTGGATGACCTGAACGGTGTTGATTCCCAAGCTTTCTACAGCAAAGGTCCGCTCGGGACAACAGATTTCATAGCACGCTACCGCAAGACACTTCTAAGGCTGGCCAAACACTGAGTCACCCTGAGAATGAAAGGTCCTGTGTGCATGCCTTGAGGGCTAACGACAACTGTAAGGTCTCTCGACCTGAATTTGCCGGCTCTTCAATTGATTTTGTAGGGGCAACCCCATGTGGTTGCCCTGGCTGCCACCCGTCGGTTAATTGGCAGGTCAATCATAGTGCGCGCAAGCGCGGTAGGGTGCGATTCTTCGCACCATTAACCTACGTTCTGACCAGACCGGTGAGACCGACGAGGAACAGGGTCGTCAGCACCCAGCCACAGGCGATCTCAACCCAAAGCCAGAGCAGAAGCAGTCCCCCGGTACAGAGCGCCGCCGAGCTTGTTGGCACAAGTTCAGAGCCGCGATTTGCATTCGGCAGCCAATATTTGGCCTGGTGCAGGTCTACCACGGGCACAAACACATCTATCGAATAGACCAGGGAATTGAACACCGGATACACCTCGGAAATATGCCGATTCGTATCACCAGGGGCCGAAATCCCGGCGTCGCCTTCTTTTGAGTAAGCTGAGTCACTCGGCGGCGTGACCAGCCCGTGCGAATACCCTTCTTTGAAAAAGACCGAGCCGAAAAGAATTATCACAAGCGCCAACGGAATCGCCAGCCAGGGTGTGTGCCCGTACCCAATAAGCGGACCGAAGAAACGATACCAACACTTCTCCACAAAAGTCAGCTTCGTTCTTGATCGCTTAGCTCTGTCCTTGTTCTTGGCAACGAGCACGTCCCTTGCGCCCGCACCATCGCCGCTCTCTCGAAGCACCTTAGCCAATTGCTCGTACGGCTGAGACCAGAAGCGGTCCTTGCCCTGTCGGCGGATCCAGTCGATACGGCTATCAGCGTCTCTTGGAGACATATTGTGAATTTCATCATAAACCAAGCCATGAAGAAAAAGTTTCCCACTCCCAGGCCAACTTTCCGGTTCATCTCGCAACGTCCCGATTCTTGCGTAGCGAAGATCCAGTTTCATCTCTTCTGGTGAGACAAGACCGGTGCAGTGCAACAGACCGTCGATTCTGGCGGCAACCAAACTTATCTCACATTCAGCTCTCAGTTCATCGCATAGAAACACATCACCCTGAACCCTGAGGCCATTTGCAGACAGACCTTCTCTGTCCTTGTTAATGATAGTGCCACACCTACAATCAAGGTCTCCGCCAATTTTGGCTCCTCTCAAACTAACTTGACCTTCGACCCTGAAGCCGCTATTAAGGGTAATGCTTCCCTCCACCTTTATGCCGTCAGCATTGATCGCATTGCCGTCATGGCCGATGAAGTGGCCTTTTTCGCAAGCGAGATTCCCACCTACAATTGCCCCGAACAAGCACAACTCACCGTCTACCTTACAACCATCATCAAGTATAATATTCCTCTTAACTTTCAGGCCCTCGGCATTGATTGCGAAACCACCAGCGTTGATGAATTCGCCATCTCTGCAGAATAGGTTTCCGCCTATCGTCGCTCCAACCAAACGCACCTCTCCTTTGGCCTTAAAGCCTTTCCGCAAAAATAGATCACCTCTGACATTAAGCCCATCAGCCTTTATTGACCCAATATGTGTTCCACCAAGATTAAGTGTAGGAATTTTAGCATGCTGTAAACTAATTTCCGTCGAAAATGAACTTCTCTGAAAACATAAGGGAAATGATACTGTGGCATGCAGTAAGTCCAACTTCTCATCGATACGTGCACCTGTGACATTGATGCCCCGATGGGTGACGACTTGCGCGGCCTGCTTGTCAGTGCAGAGCCATGCGAGACGATCTGCGAGCAGGACGCGGCTGGGGCCCCACTTGGCGGCTTTGGCCGGGTCGATGGGCTTCTTGCTTCTGGAGCTGTAATCCACCATCTCGCCCTTGGCGACGGCTCGAAACAGCTTCTTCTCTGCTACGGTCAGCTCGCCGAACTTCCCTTCGGCTAACTTGACCAACTCTGATGCGGCATCCATAGTCGATCCGGCTCCAATTACTAACATCCTTGACGATCTTCGCTGTTTTGCCGATCTTACCGCAAATCCGGCAGGTCTTCAATTGATTTTGTAGGGGGCCCGGGCAGGCACATAGGCCTGCCTCTACAGTCCGTCGTGCTCATTAGTACACTTAGAATCATGAATGAAGAATTGAGAATTGGAAGCGACGGATAGGAAAAGGCGGAATATAGAAAATGCAGGAGACAGGCGAACAGGAAATCAGGATAACAGGGTTGGGTCATCAGGACAGCAGGGGATCAGGAGGTAAAGAGCGTTGGAATATCGAATATCAAACAAGGAATGTCCAGTGTCTAAGTGTAACTTAGTGCCTTGGTGCCTTCGTGGCTATGAGCCAATTATGCAAAACAAAGCCAGTCAAAGCCAATCTTGGAGGCTCACGTACCCAGAAAGGGGTAATAGGAATTAATAGACATGGATTTCTGCTTTTGCAGGAATGACAGTATCCGGCTGAGTCATAGCGGCTCGGCTAGGGACAATTCACAATTGACGTCGGCCGTAATCGTGATACGATGTATACAATCGAAAACTTGTGCTCGCGAAAGCGGGTATCGAAAATCCCTTTGGAGTCCGGGATAATGCAGAACCTGAACCTGTTGACGTTGGCTTGCGGATGCGTTTGTGTCATCGCCGGCTCGGCTTATGCCGCCGGCTATTCGCCGCGTGTAGGTGAGCCTCATCCTGATTTTGTCCTGCCCGGCATTGCGGACCGCGAGCCAGTGTCATTGTGGCAGTTTCGCGGGCAAAAAGTGCTGCTGATCAACTTCGCCTCGTGGTGACGGGGTTGCCGCCAGGCCGTGCCGGCCTGGAACCAAAAGCTTCAGAAGTACGTCCGAGACGGCAAGCTCGTCGTGCTCGGGATAGCCCAGGAGCAGCATCCGCAACGCAACCGGCTCTTTACGCAGTGGCACCGGATAGATTGGCCGGTCCTGCACGATCCGATCAACCTGATGCAGGTAACGGGGGTGCCGGTTGAGGTGGCTATCGACGAAGAGGGAATCGTCCGAAGCACGCGAGTCAAGGCCGAAACGCTGGAGCGGGATTTCATCAATAAGACGTTTTCCCTGTACTACGTCTGCGAAGACGCCGGCGGAACGTGCATGTTCCTGCGACAGGATATTCCTGTCACGGTGACGGTCGATAAGTAGCAGCACAAGCCGTAAACGAAGGACAGAGACTATTGTGCAGCGGTCAACTTGAGCTTCAGAGCCCAGTCGGTTTTGGAAACATCGCAATTGCCCGGGAATCCGGGCAACGCAATGTCACCTGAAGGATCAGCAGTCAGAACGCTGCCGTCGATCCACTTTCCTCTCTGTGTGTCGAACCATCTCGCCTTGTACTTGCCGCGCGGCGCGGTGCCGGAAAGCACGCCCTTGGGACAGCCCTTTTCGAAATACAAGAGGAAGAGGTCCCTCTTGGCGGTGCGTGCGCAATATGCCCAGCCGGTGTAGCCTTCTGGGTCACCCGATTCGTTGGGCTGGACCAACTCTTTGCTCGGAACAAGCTGCTGGTACTTTCGTCCCTCGGAGAGAACGAACGTCGCCATGTGGCGCATCTGGTCGCCGGAGGGCCATTTCATCGCATCCCAGATATGGTTCTCGGCGGCCTCTTCGACGTTTCCTCCCCAGAGTCCTCCGTCCCAGCCGCCGGCGCCGTAAATGTGTCCACCGAGGCCGCCGGACAGGACGCTGCCGTACATCCCGGAGCGGCAATACAGCGCCGAGTTGGGCGTGCCTCCCGGAGCATCGTGCATGCCGGCGTAATAGGGCTCGCCGTTGATGCCGGGCACCGGAGGCGACGTATTGAAAATCTCCGTCAGGAGTTCGTAGTAGTTGTGGGTACGCCTGTTGCCGATCTGATGGAACGTGAGCCATTTGGCGTTGTCGATGTGGCCGAAATTGCGAAGGCTTGAGGGATTGGAATTCGTTCCGGCCGGGGTCCCGAAAGGAGGAGGACCGTACTTCTCGATGACCCGGTTGGCGGCCCGGTTCCAGTCTTCAGCCGGTATTGTCGATCCGCTCGTGTCGAAGTGAATGGGACTGAACAGGCAGATATTGGCCTGGTAGCGGCTCCAGATATACTGGATGTACCGGACGTACGAATCGGGCCAGTCGTAAAACTTCTTCCAGCCGTAGCCGATGTCACGGCGCGACACCTCCATGAAGGGCACGACGCCGCTGGCATTCAGGTAATCGATCTTCTTGTCGAGATTCCGGAAGTACGCAGGGTTGATGCGGTACACGTCCGGGAACGTGTTCTCGTAGCCGGGCACCTTGCCCGGGAACAAGAAGGCGCGGTTGCCGTCCTCATCGTGCATATCCTTGGCGCTCTTCGTTCCGGGCTGCTGCCAGGCCGCTCGTAGTATCGTCCCGTCATCCGCTTTGAGCCTGTTCGACTTGCCGTCGTTGGCCCAGTTCGGAAATGCCGCGATCATCGCGAAACAATTAAAGCCCTGCTTCGTGCGGAATCGCACGTAGTCCTTAAACCCGGCGTCGGGGCCAATAGGACGAGGTCTGTCATCATCGTTCCATCTGTACCTGAACGTTGGGATCGACCACCAGGTGTCACCCAAGAGAAAAAAAGGCGTGCCGTCGGCGTATTCGAAAGCGTGACCGTTTGCAGACGCCTTTATCATGCCTCTCCGGCAGGGATTCTTCTCGACTTGCGCTTCGCTCCAGGCTGTGGCTGTGAACTTGCCGGTCTTACCGCTGAGCCCCGCGTCGCTTTGATTAGACCCGCTGCGCCACGTCCACGTCCCGATGGCGGTAGCCAGAACGCGGACGCGGAATATTCCGCCGCCGTCCCAGAATCCGTAGCATCGCTTGTCGAATCCGGGGCCTTTGAGATCGACCCAGACCTCTACGTGAGTGTATGGATTCTCATAAGACTTGTTTGCGTGCAGGGTAATCTCTACCTTCTCCCACACATTGTTAGTGTCGGCAAAAACCGTCCCACATACTGCGAGTAGCAAAGCAGTTGCCACGAGTAAAGCCGCCACTGAAGCTCTCGATTTGGATCTTACGTTCTTGACCATAACAGTTCGCTCCGTTTCTCTTATAAGGGCAAGGTAATGAATCACCTACCGGCCGCGGCCGATACAGTAGAGGTTGTGCTCGGACCGGATGAAAATGTTTCCTTGCGAGACAGCCGGACTCGCACAACACATTTCTTCCAGCTTGTTCCTGGCAAGCACCTTGAATTCGGGGCCGGCCTCGATAACCACGGTCTCGCCTTTCTCCGATAGGAAGTATACGTGGCCGTCGGCCCAAACGGGCGAGGCCGAGTATCTTCCGCCCAGGCGCTGTCTCCAGAGAACCTCGCCGGTTGCCGCCTTTAGACACTTGGCAATACTGGACTCGGTAATCAGGAAAAGCCAGGGCTTTACGTAGAGCATTGACGGGATCTTTGGGACGTCTTCGGTCGTTTCCCACGCTATGTGCGTGGCGGTGACGTCGCCTTCGCCGCCGGTGCGCACGGCACGGATCGCCGACTCGCCGAAACCAGATGTGGCAAAGACAAGGCCCTCGCCGATAACCAGTGAAGGCACTACGCCTTCGCCCGGGCTCGAGGCCGTCCAAATCCTCCGGCCCGTTTTGAGATCGAAACCTTGCACGACATCACCTGCCGAGCTGACGAGTCGGTCAATACCGTTCTCGCCGAAGATCTGCGGCGTGACATGCGCGATGCGGGACAAACCGCGTTTGCCTTCCCAACGGACTTCCCCCGTATTCTTGTCGATCGCCACTATCACGGCCTTGTCCCAGGGTATCTGCCAGCCGACCTTCGGATCCTGGCCCGAACTGCTGCCGTCAAAGGCAACGATTAGAAGGTCCTCGTAGAGAATCGGCGAAATCGCCAGCCCATGCTGGCTGTAATACTCGTAGTCGCGGTTCGTCCAGACGACGGTTCCGTCGGTCGATACTGCGGCGATGCCTCCATCAAAGGCCACTGTGAATACCATTCGGCCATCCGTGACCGGCGTGGAAGTGGCAAATGAGTTGAGCTTTTGCTTGTTTCCCGGTTTTTGCCGGAACACTTGCTTGTTCCAAAGGACCTCGCCTGTCAGTCGATCGAAACAAATCAGGCGAAAGGAAACGCCCTTTTCCATCGCAGTCGTCACGAACACGCGATCGCCGAAGACAATTGGCGAAGACCACCCCAGCCCCGGAACAGATGTCTTCCAGGCAACGTTAGAAGTTGCGCTCCACTCTACAGGTACCCCCTTTTCCGGCGATATGCCCTGCCGAGCAGGTCCTCGAAAACCGGGCCAGTTTTCCGCAGAAGATGCTTCCGAGGTGATAGCGACGAACGCCGCGACACAACACAGATGAACAAAAGCGTTTCGACACGTTGTTCGCATCTACATGTACCTCCAAGAAAATTCGGTCCACAAAACATAAGGCCGTGTATGCTACCACCTTTTCTCTTTCGATCCAGGATTCAATTGAACTTCTCTGAGGGTGACCTGATACCTGGATTCAGTGTGGTCGCCGTCGCTGACGATACACAGAGCCAACACCTTGAGTGGCTCCTCGAACCGGACGTCCATTGTGAATTCGCCGGGGCCGTTTCTGACGCAGGCTATCTGCTCACGAATCACGCCTTTGCCGAGCGAATGAGTTCGTTTGCGCCACTTAGGGGGAGGGTCATTTGCAAGGTTCAGAAACAAAACGTGGTCGATGCCCTTGGATTTCGGGGCCAACTCGCTCAGGCGTTTGGCTAACTCAGAAGCAAAGAATCTCTGCGTCTTACTGAGCTTTCTCGTTCCCGAGACGACAAGCCCGAACCGAATCGCAAAATCGTCGGCCTTCTTGTCACCCTGCACTTTACCTTTGGGAATCACGGGTAAGCCGGTAACCAAGCCCTCCACGAGGATGCGGCGAACCTGCGTCTCCTCGCTGAGGCAATAGGTAAGAAGGTCTGCAGAGTGCTGCACTCGGACGTGAAGCCCGTCTTCATCGGACTCCCATTTGTTCGCCGGAACATTCTTGAATCGGACGATCTTCCAGCCTTTGCCCTGTTTGTCCGATTTGCCGGCAAGTTCCAGTGGAATCCGGATTGGTTTTCCGTTTTCCTTTTGGGCGTCGGCATCTAACTCGGTCGGCACGGACGCCGGCAACAATGTTGCCGCCAGTACGAGTAGACACCTGAATTGAAAGACACGACTCCTGTAACCCATAAGCGCACTACCTGGCGGTAAGTTGCCGCCCCACATGTTTCACGCCGCTTGCATCAATGGATTGCGCAAACAACGCAACAGTATAGCGTTCCCGGGCTCAAGATTCAATGCCGGTTTCCTCAAAGACGCCGAGGGAGGGAGGAAACATTCTCTACGAGCTATTCGCGCCGGTACGCCAAATAAGCTCTGGCATCCGGGCGATCAGCTTAGTATTCTAATGCCAGAGCAAGTTCCGTTCCGCCGGACGAAGACCGTGAAGTTGTTGATTCGATTAGGAGATTCTCAGCAATGGTTCGAAAACATATCACAGAAATCCTCGCCGCTGCAGTTGTCCAAGCGGTGCTGGTGACCTGTGCAGGAGCCGCAGAACTGACCCATGGGCCTATGATTGGCCATACTACCAGTACCAGCGTACGAGTGTGGGTTCGCGCCGACGGTCCTTGTCACCTACATGTCCGCACGGTCCCTAGAGCCGAGGGCAACGCTGTTCTTGCTGAGAAGATTCGTCTTGTTGAAGCTGACAACTTTTGCGGCAGCGTTGTGTTGAAGGGCCTATCTCCCTCAACAGCATACGGTTACCGAATTCTCCTGAACAATGAAGAGAAATCTCCTTCGGTATCGCAGGAATTCACGACATTCCCCCCAGAGCAACACCGCGGCATCCTGCGCGTCGGCATTGGCCACTCGTTGATTGGCCCGGGAGAACAGACTACCTGGCGCAGCATCGCCGAGAAGAAACCGGACTTGTTCATCCTGATGGGTGACAACATCTATTCCAACACGACCGACCCGGCCAGGCAGCGTCGAATGTACCTTCAGTTCAGGGCGGACCCGTACTTCAGGGCCTTTGCCGCAACGACTCCGATCTACGCAATCTGGGACGATCATGATTACGGCGCGAACAATTCCGATCGCACGCAGCGGGGTAAAGAGAGGTCTCTTAAGACCTTCAACGAAATCTGGGCAAACCCTCTTTCACAGGCAGGGCAAGTCAAGGGGATTTGGACCCGCTTTACCGTCGGGGGCTCTTCTTTCTTCCTTCTCGACGTCCGTTACCACCGCAGCCCGAACGCCGATCCGGACAGGCCCGGCAAAACAATGCTGGGCGCTGAACAAAGAGCCTGGCTACTCGATCGGCTTGCGGCGTCATCTGAAACGTTCAAGTTTATCGTATCGGGCAGCAGTTGGAACTGCGGCGGAGCGGAAAGCTGGAATCATCCGTTCCTGCATGAGTACGACGCCATCCTGGCGGGAATCGCCAGAAAGCGCATCGGCGGCATCATCCTACTGGGCGGCGACCAGCACTTTCACAAGATCGGCGTGCGCCCCGCCGAATCGTGGGGAGGATATGACCTGCACGAATGGATGGCGGGCCAGCTCTGGAACAGTGAGGAAACGCAAAAACGTGTCGGCACTCTGCGGGGTTTCGGAATTATCACGATAGACACAAAAGCTGCGCCCGCGACTAGCCGTCTGGAGTTTTTCGACGAACACGGCAAGCCCCGGCTGGGGCGGAGAATCCCTTATACGACGCCTGGCGCCCTGCGCGCCCTCTGGGATAGTCCGCCCGGAGCGACCAAAGAAGTGCCAAGATCGTCCGACGGTGAATTGAGGCCCGCCACGTCAGGGCCTCTGTGGGAAGCACTGCCGGCGACGACCGGTGAGACGCTGACCGAGGAGAACCTGAAATGGCCTGTAAGCAAACAGTAAGATCTATTTTTGTCGGTATCCGCATCGCGTGCGTTTGGGTCGCACTTTGTTTCTGTATTACCGCCATTCCGTCTGTGACAGAGGCGGCACGACATGCAGTGACACCAGAGCATCCCCGGCTGCTGGGTTCGAGGGAACGTTTGCAAATGCTCGCCCGGCAACGGCAGGAGGCTTACGAGCGCGTAGTCAGAGTGGCTCGTCAGCAAGAAGCCGACGACCATGCGAAAATGATTTCGATGGCTCTGGTCTGTGCGATAGAGCAAGATGCTCAACTCGGCAATCGCGCCGTGGAGATGGCGATCAAGTACGTCAACGGTCCGATCCGAAAGGGCCATACTCCCTTCGCTCATGACCTTGCACGCTGCGCGATAGTCTACGATCTGTGCCATGAGTACTGGAGCGAACAACAACGAGGCAAATTCCATGAGTACATGAACAAAACCGTCGACGCCAACGTTCGCTCCGAGACCCATGTCTTCCACAACGGCTGGTATGGGTACAAGCAATGGGGCATCGGGCTGGCCTGTTACGCGACTTATTATGAGAATCCGCGCGCCCCGGAGATTCTCAATGCGCTCGAGCAGGAATGGCGCAGCCGCGCGGCACCGGCCCTGGAGCTGGCCGGCGACGGCGGCGGCTGGGCCGAAGGCTATTATATAAACTACTGGCTCTACGAGTGGCTTTTCTTCTGTGAGGCCGCCCGCTATTGTGAGGGCCTTGACTACTACGCTACGGCGCCCGGGTTTTTCAGAAACCGCGCCATCGCGAGCATGTTCGAGGCCTACCCAGGCATCAAAACATATAATTCGCGCCGGCCAGTCCCTATGGGCGACGGCGGTGGTCGCACGTTCGGCGGTGATCGCGACAAGGTCCTGTCGGCCAGAAGGATTCTCGTGAACTACCTTCGCGATGATCCGGGCCACAGGAGTGTTCACGCCTTCAACGAGACTACGCCGCGTTCGGCTGTCGGAGTGTACGCATACAAGGACTTTCTCTGGCGCGACGAGACAGTCAAGAGAGGCGACCTGAAGGACTTCAAACTCTCGCACATCAGTCCGGGGCCGGGCTATGTCTACGCTCGCAGTTCCTGGGACGAAGATGCCACGTACTTTTTTTTCAAGTGCGGGGACAGGTTCACGGCACATCAACACCTCGACGTGGGGCATTTCCTCATATACAAACATGAAGAACTCGCCGGCGACGGGGGTCATTACGATTCATTCGGCTCCAGTCACGATGTCAATTATCACCTGCGGACGATCGCGCACAATACCATACTTGTTGACGATCCATCCGAGAGATGGCCGGCAATACGTGCGGGGAGCGTCTCTGGAAACGACGGAGGTCAACACCACCGCTGGCCACATCATAACGGCGCCGTCACGGATGCCGACGCATGGCGCAAGGATGAGAAACTCTATGACATCGCCGATATCCTCGCCTATGAGGACCGCGGCGGTTATGTATACGTGGCCGGTGACTGCACGCAGGCTTACAGCCCCAAGAAGCTCGAATATTTCACGCGCCAGATAGTCTTGCTGCGCCCCGGCACATTCGTCATCTTTGACCGGGTCTGCTCGAAGAAACCGCAGTTCAAGAAGACCTGGCTGCTCCAGGCTATGAAGACACCGACGAGGGCCGGGCCCGATCTGATTATTACCAACGGCAGGGGACGGTTGTTTGTTCAGACGTTGCTGCCGACAGATCCGCAAGTCAAACTCGTCGAAGGAGACCGGCTTTACAGTTACGGCGGCAAGACTTATCCGCCGAATCGAAACACCGGCCCTGCGCCGCAATGTCGTATAGAGGTCTCGCCGTCACAGCAGGAAGCAGTCGACTACTTCCTGCACATGTTGACTGCAACCGATGCTGATACAGGTCGTGTAGACAGGGCAAAAACGCACATCGACGACGGCCGGATCACCGTAAATATCGGCGATACGAATGTCACGTTCCTTACGGCTGAAGTTGGCGGTCGCATCTCGGTGAATGGAAATCAGAGCGAGCTGACAAAAACTATAGCTCGGAACCCATAAGTTTCCTGGATGGTTGAAAAAGACATGGCAAAAACAACAACGCTTTCACTTATTCTTGTTCTGTTTGCCGGCAGCGTTTTTGGCGCCGGAGAAATTCCGGAGAAGATTTCTTCTTTTTTTGAACCGCCTCCGGAGTTCGCCCGGGATTCTGAAAGTTACAGTTCTCCCTTGATATTCAACGATGGGACCGCCGTAACGACGCCGGCGGACTGGTCACGGCGCAGACGAGAGATAATCGCAACCTGGGAGGACTTTCTCGGGTCCTGGCCGGCGCTGATCGAGAAACCCAAAATCGAATACCTGTCAAAAGAACGCCGGGAGAAATTCACGCAGCACCGAGTTTCCGTCGAGATTGCGCCGGATTCCCAGACGGTCGACGGCTATATACTCATTCCCGACGGTAACGGACCATTCCCGGCTGTTCTGGTGGTCTATTATGACGCTGAAACGGGCGCGGGGCTGGGCAAGGAATACAGAGATTTTGCCCTTCAATTAGCCAGACGCGGCTTTGTGACACTTTCGATTGGTTCGCCGGATTTCTGCAGCCTGCGGGCTCCGTATAAACCGTTATGCGAAACTCGGTTCCAGCCTCTTTCGGCGCTGGCGTATGTAGCCGCTAATTGCCACCGCGCTCTGGCCGGCTTGGAGCAGGTAGATCCCAAGCGAATTGGCGTCATGGGTCATTCGTACGGCGGCAAATGGGCGATGTTCGCATCGTGCCTCTACGAGAAGTTCGCGTGCGCCGCCTGGTCTGACCCAGGCATCGTTTTCGACGAAACCCGGGCCAACGTGAACTACTGGGAGCCGTGGTATCTGGGATATGAATCCGACAGGCAGCGTCAGCGAGGCATCCCGAGCGAAACCAAACCGCGAACCGGAGCTTACAAAGACCTGGTGGGGGCCGGTCACGACCTGCATGAATTGCATGCCTTGATGGCCCCGAGGCCGTTCTTTGTCTCGGGCGGCTCGGAGGATACCGCGGAGCGATGGAAGGCTCTCAATCACAGCGTGGCCGTTAGCAAAGTCCTGGGACATGAGAACAGGGTCGCTATGGCTAACCGCAAAGGTCACGCGCCGACTGCAGAATCGAACGAGCAGATATACCTCTTTTTCGAGTTCTTTCTCAAAGATGCAAATCCGTGAATTCGCACAGAACCGAGAATGTGACATTTTGTATCCTTGCCACAATCGATGAATTGCCGGTAGAATAAGGTGAAGGTAAAGGACAGTGTAGGATGGGCAACCCGTTCGACTTCGCTCAGGGCAGGCCCGTTTGCCCATGCTGTCATGTTGCGCGACAAGAACCGCATGGGCAGGAAACCTGCCCATCCTACGGTAGTACTAATAGCAAGAGGGCATGTTCATGAAGGATCAACCAGACCGGTCTTCTGGCAGAAACGATCTGGCAAGGGGATTGCCGATGTTCACCGCGTCGGCCCCCGAGGTGCTGGCCAGGGAAAAAGCTGAACTCGCCGAGCTACAGGGCAAAGGTCTTCTGCACCGGTGGCGGGTGTACGGCGCCAAGTCCGGTCCGGGCTGGCTTCAAAGCGCCTTAGTGCTCGGCAGCGGGAGCGCAATGGCTTCGTTGTTCGCCGGCGCCTACCTTCAATACAAATTGCTCTGGGTCCAGCCTCTTGCCATGGCGCTCGGAATCGTCATGTTCGCAGCGATGTCATATCAGACTCTGTCGACCGGCATCCGGCCGTTCGATGCGATGAAACGATTCATCCACCCGGCAGTCGCCTGGGGTTGGGCGATTGGGGCACTTCTCGCAACGATAATCTGGCACCTGCCCCAATACGCGCTGGCGGCAGGTATGACCGACGATATGATAAAAGCCGCCACAGGGTGGGAGCCTTCGTCACCTGCCGTGCAAACCCTGGTATTGATAGCAATCGGCCTCGGCGTGCTGGCACTCTCGACTACTGTCGTATGGTGCTACAGCAGTGGACATAGAGGCATCAGGATCTACGAGCGCACCCTCAAAGCACTTATATGGATGATCATTCTGGCTTTCCTGATCGTGATCTACAAGGCAGTGCAGCGCGGCGGTATGGACTTCGGTGCGCTGTTCAAAGGCTTCTTGCCTTTGCATATTCCGACTGATCGTCGGGGAGTCTCAATCGTGATGGCTGCATTCAGCGCCGCGACCGGAATAAACGCGACGTTTCTGTTCCCCTACACGCTATTGGCGCGAGGCTGGGGCAAGGAACATCGGGACCTGTCAAGATTCGATCTGCTCACAGGCATGTTATTGCCGTTCTGTATTGCAACGTCACTGATGGTGATTGCGACCGGCTGCACAATTTATGACCCTGTCAAATTTGCCGAGGGTGCTGCGAGACTCTCACCGATGAAAGCCGCAGAGATGCTCCAGTCCGTGGGTCTGAGCATGTTCTTTTCGCGAATTGTTTTTGGTTTTGGAATACTCGGGATGGCGCTTAGTTCGATCACGATGCACATGCTCATCTGCGGCTTTGCCGCCTGCGAAATGTTCGGCGTCGAGCCGGGCGGATGGCGCTACAGGCTGGCCTGTTTGATCCCCGCACCGGGGGTAGCAGGCGTGGTACTCTGGCAATATGTCGGGCCGTGGATTGCTATCCCCGCCTCGGCGATATGCGGACTGATGCTGCCTATCGCCTTCATTGCCTTCTTCATTCTCAACAACAGTAAGAAGTATCTCGGCGAGCACAAACCTACCGGCGCAAAAGCCCTCGTTTGGAACATCGCAATGCTCGTTTCAATTAGCGCAACGATAGCCAGTATAATCTATTATCTCGTTTCACTTATATAGAGGAGAATAACCATGAAAGGCTTGACACGTCGTGCTTTCACGAAAAGTTCTTTAGTCGGTGGAGCCGCTCTGGCTCTGGCGCCATACTCCCATGTGCTTGGCGCCAATGACGATATTCGCGTCGCCGTGGTAGGTTTCAAGAGTCAGGGGAGCAATCATATCAAGTACTTCAGCGGGATCCCCGGCGTGCGAGTGGTCGCGCTTTGCGACGCGGACACGGCGTTCATCGACCGCGAATTGAAAACAATCAAAGAAAAGAACGAGAAAGTCGATACCTATGTCGACGTTCGCAAGCTGCTGGAAGACAAGAACATCGACGCTATTATCACCGCCACACCCAATCACTGGCATTCACTCGTCACCGTCTGGGCCTGCCAGGCGGGCAAGGACGTGTACGTTGAAAAGCCCGTCTCGCATAACATCCGGGAAGGCCGCAAGATGGTAGAAGCGGCCCGCAAATACAACAGGATCGTGCAGGCGGGCACCCAGCGCCGCTCAGACGAAGGGCTTGCTCAGGCCTTCGAATACATCAAGCAGGGCAACCTCGGCCGGGTGCTTTGTGCCCGCTGCTACTACTACAGCCCGCGAGGCTCCATCGGAAAAGTGGACGGTCCTCAGCCGATCCCCGAGACCGTCAACTACGATCTCTGGACCGGTCCGGCCCCTATGGCGCCGCTGATGCGTAAGAGACTACATTACGACTGGCATTGGCAGTGGCCCTACGGCAACGGGGATCTGGGTAATAACGGCATACATTTCATCGACACGTGCCGATGGGCGCTGGGCTATTCCCACCTGGCCCCGCGAGTAATAAGCTTCGGCGGCAAGTTCCTCTGGGACGACGACAGGCAGACACCCAACGCTCAGGTGGTGTTCTATGACTACAAGCCGGCCCCGATCATCTTTGAGATGCGAAATCTGCCGCGAAAGACGGGGGACTCGGCCATGGATCCCACCTACCGCCGGACGCGAGCCGATACCGTGATCGAATGCGAGGGCGGCTATGTTGCCGGCGGCTGGGCCTATGACTACAATGATAAAAAGATCAGGCAGTTCAAAGTCAGCGGCGGCGGCAGTCACCACGCCAATTTCATCAAGGCCGTGCGCAGTCGAAATCTCAGCGACCTCAACGCCGACATCCTCCAGGGACATCTGTCCACCGCCCTATGTCACATGGGCAATATCTCCTATCGTCTCGGACAGACGGCCGCACGTGAGGAAATCGTCCAATCTGTCAAATCGAGCAAGGAACTGCCCGATGCGTTCGAGCGTTTTCAAGAGCACCTGTTACAAAATGTCGTGGACGTTCAAAAGACGCCTCGGATTCTCGGCCCCTGGCTGACGATGGATTCCGACACCGAGCGATTCAGCGGGCAGTTCAGCGACCGAGCCAACGAACATCTCTCGCGCAACTACCGAAAACCTTTTGTCGTGCCCGAACGGGTATGACGTTAGCGTCCGTCATCCTTTTTCAGCGCCTGAGCTGGCCCATGAAGTTTCGGCATTGTCGACGGCTTTGCGGCCCCAGGACATTCGTGTAAACGAGCGCTGAACGGTCAGCCCGTTTGAGTCGGCAACCTTCACCGCCTCGGCATTGTCGAGCGGAATGTCAACGAAAACGGGCTTTCCCGCACATCGGCCCAAGGCATCGCCGAACAACGCCGGACCGGCCTCGCCGGTCGCGGTGCACGGACCTATTTGAACAGCATTGGCCCCGGGACGCATCGTGATGAATCCTTCTATTTTGTCGGCCCGCCTTACGATGCGTATATTCTCAGGGAATTCCTCGAACAATCTGCCGAGCATTTTCACACGTTCTCTGCCGGTCATTCGCCTGTCAAATTCAATTATGTCGGCAAACATCTCCGGCGCTGCCGTAACTACAGTGACGCTTTCTCCGGCCTCGGGGGCTCTGCCTTCGAAGCGAGCCAATTCGTAGTCCGGCACGAATCGGAGTTTCTCATAGATGGGCCGGCCCAGCGAAGTAGCGTCAAGACGAATCGTTCTCACCTGGCGCGATTTGAGATACTCAATCGAATGCTTCAAAAGTGTCGTGCCCACCCCATTGCCCCGGGCATCCACATCGACCAGGACCATCGCGATCCATGCCACCTTGCGAAAGACGCAGGTTGTGGTAGTCCCCACAGAGGAGCCGTTTAGCTCGCCCACAAAGCAGCCTTCGGGCTCCAGCTCGATGAAACGCCGCCAATCGCCTTCGGTCTGGTTCCATCCGGCCTGGCCGCTTAACTTCAACCCGAGTCCGAGATCGTCGATTGTCATGCGTCGAATCGTTATCATCTCGTGGATTCTATCAGACTACCGGCGAGTGGGACAACTTTGCTTCCCAGCGCATGGCGGATTTCGTCGCGGGCACCGGTGGCGGTCGAGTAAGTACAAACGGCCGGAGCTACGGATGAGTAGGTGTATAACCTATTTTCCCCCAACATCCCCTTTGCATTTTGTACAAGTCCTGGAAACCCGAACGGGTGGTGGGCGTCCATCCAACCTGAGGACCGGTGCGTTCCTCGCCTCTGGCATGTTTTATTGTGTCGGTGCCCTTCCACTTCCAGTGTTCGGCATGGCCGTCGGCAAACGAGAGAGTCGCGCCATCTCCATGCCGGACCGGAGGGCTGTCGAACCATGTCTCTCGGTCATAATAGACCGCGAAAGCATCCGACGTCATGTAACCTTCATCGATGAAAACAAGCCTGTGAGGCGGTGCGGGGTCACGAATCTCGTTGATGTTCTTCACGTGCGCTCCGCGTACCCCCTGAACCCAAGGATGGTTGACGGCGTTCATAGAGAACATGATCGAGTACGTTACAGCCTCTCCGCGTCGCCCCGTCGGACATCTGTACATATCGACATCCTTCATATAGGGCCACAAAGCACCTTCCTTGATATCCTGGATTTGACTGTCCCAGGGCGAGTTGAAATTTTGGACGTCGATCCAGGCGAGTTCATTGGCGTGGTTTCCCCAACTCGTGGTCGTGTTGCTGAATCCGGCGGCGCCATTGACGAGCTTGCCGTCGTTTTCCTCGGCGTACATAATCCAGGCCAGAGTCAATTGCTTCAAATTGCTCAGGCAAACTATCCGCTTGCCCTGCTCCCTGACACGATTCAGCGCGGGCAACAATATCGCCATCAAGATCGCGATAATAGCGATCACCACCAAGAGTTCTATCAATGTAAAACCTTTTTGTTTACGCATAGCAGTTTCCTTAACCTCATTGCCGATCCGGCGAACACCGATTATGGATGAGTCGGTGTATAGCCTAATTTCCCCCAGGTACCCCTCTGCATCCGGTACAGGTCCCTGAAACCCGCTTCTGTCTGGGGCGTCCAGTTCCCCTGGTGGCCGCGCTCGACATCTCTGGCGCGCTTAATCGTATCGGTGCCCTTCCACTTCCAGTGTTCACTGTGTCCGTCTGCGAAAGATACGACAGTGCCGTCACCGTGTCGCACGGGAGGATCGTCCCACCAGTTCTCCGAATCGTATTGAACGGCAAAGGCATCGGGTGTCATCCAGCCCTCGTCAATGAAAACGAGTCTGAGTGCGGGCGCCGGGTTATAAATCTCAGACTTCCTCTTGATGTGTGCGCCGCGCACCCCTTGAGTTGGAGTATGGTTGACAGCGTTCATCGAGAACATGATGGCATACGTAAGTGCCTCTCCGCGCCGCCCCGTCGGGCACTTGTACATGTCGTGATCTTTTATGTAAGGCCACAAGGCGCCTTGCTCAATCTCCAGCCGTTGTGCTGCTTCGTCAGTGGCGAGCCCATCGACCCACGCGATCTCGTTTTGGTGCTGGCCCCAGCCCGTTTGAGCATTGCTATAGCCTATGGCGCCGTTGACGAGCACATCGTCGTTGTCATCTGCATACAGAATCCACGCCAGCGACAACTGCTTAAGATTGCTCATGCAAACCGCACGCTTGCCCTGCTCCCTGACACGATTCAGCGCCGGCATCAATATCGCCATCAAGATCGCGATAATAGCAATCACCACCAAGAGTTCTATCAACGTAAAACCTTTTTGTTTACGCATAGCAGATTTATCTCCTACCTCTTCTCATTGAAAAGAATGCCCTTCAAAGCCGACATCTACAAAAACATATCCGATGCGCTCCTGCATTTACACTGCTTGTCGTTATTATACCCAAATCCCCGGGACAGTGCAAGGTCTATCAGCAGGCCGAATCCTGCGCCGGAGCCGACCAGTTCCCTCTTGCCAGGGAATTTGCCCAAAACACTGTTTCTTGCTTGTTCTTTGCACCCTGCTCCTCTATTCTGCTTTGGGACATTCTTCTCAAGAGGCCCCGGATTCTTCTTGACGTCCCTCGGTCATCCGGGAGATTCGTACAGGATTGGCGATGTCGACAAACATGACAGATGTTACTCGTATTCTCGACGCAGTCCGAAAGGGAGACGTTCGGGCCGCCGATGAACTGCTTGCGGCGGTATACCAGGAGCTGCGCAGGCTTGCCGCCGTCAGGCTGGGCCAGGAACCGGCGGGCCAGACACTCCAGGCCACAGCCCTGGTGCACGAGGCATACATCAGATTGGTCGGCATCGAGGACCAGAGCTGGGAGGGCCGGGGGCATTTCTTTGCCGCTGCGGCCGAGGCGATGCGACGGATCCTGATCGAGAGAGCACGGCACAAGCGGCGCAGAAAACGCGGCGCCGACCGGCAGAGAATCGACCTGGATGATGCGACTCTGGCAATCGAAGGCCCCTCCGAGGACGTGATCGCTGTGGATGAAGCGTTGACGAAACTGGGGCAAGAGGACAAGATAGTCGCCGATCTGGTGAAGATGCGCTACTTCGCGGGGCTGAACCTCGACCAGATAGCGAAAATTCTCGGTATTTCCCGCCGGACGGCGGACAGATACTGGGCCTATGCACGCGCCTGGCTCCATCGGGAAATTACTCGCCACCGGATAAAGGACTGACCACGAATGAACACGAAGAAAAGATTAAACATCAACTGAATTAGACACGGATTTCACGGTTTAACACGGTTCAAAGTAACAAATGTAAAGAATCTGTGTAAATCCGTACTACAACCTTGCAACTTCTTGTTCTTTGTGCGCGTTCTTCAAAAGGCCATTTTCTAACTTGTTATGAAAGAATATCTTATGCCAAATACTTAATCCGCGAGAATCCGCGTTAATCCGTGGTTTCAAGTTAGTGTTTATTCCCGTTCGGCAGGCTCAGGGCAGGCTGTGTTAATTCGTGGTTTCAGCTTTTTGGTTGCGGCCAAAGGCTGCGCGGTGTTAATTCGTGGTTCAAATATCTTTGCGGCTGATACGAAAATTGTCTTTTTTTTGGCATTTTTCCTGTCGCGTTTTTGGCGCGGATGTCGCATTGCAAGATAGAGAAGATCGAAATGGAACAATGTTATGAATGATGAACCGAAAAATGTTAAGCTGATTTTTGCCGAGGCGCTTGAAAAGTCGACTACCGCCGAGCGAGCGACGTACCTTAACGAGGCCTGCAGCGAGGATTCCGATCTGCGGGCGGAGGTCGAGGACCTGCTGAAAGCCCACGAGCAGGCGGGAGATTTTATGGAGGCGCCAGCGCTGGAAGCGGAAGTCACACTGGGAGATCCGGCTCTAACTGAGGGTCCCGGTTCTGTCATTGGTCGATACAAGCTGCTCGAAAAGATCGGCGAAGGGGGCTTCGGTGTGGTCTGGGCGGCCGCGCAGAAGGAACCTGTGAAAAGGCGGGTGGCTCTTAAAATCATCAAGTTAGGGATGGATACCAGACAGGTTGTCGCCCGCTTCGAGGCCGAGCGCCAGGCATTGGCCATGATGGACCACCCGAACATCGCCAAGGTGCTGGATGCCGGATCGACAGATACCGGTAGGCCCTATTTCGTCATGGAACTGGTCAGAGGGATTCCTATCATCGAGTATTGTGATCAAGCGAAACTCTCAACCAAGGACCGTCTCGGTCTGTTCATCAAGGTTTGTCATGCCATTCAGCACGCTCACCAGAAGGGGATTATCCACCGGGACATTAAACCCTCCAATATCCTGATCACATTGCACGATGGCGTTCCAGTGCCCAGGGTCATTGATTTTGGCATAGCCAAGGCGACACAACAGGAACTGACGGAGATGACAATCTACACACAGCATAATCAGTTCATCGGCACGCCTGCGTACATGAGTCCCGAACAGGCGGAGATGAGCGGGCTGGACATCGACACCCGCTCGGACATCTATAGCCTTGGAGTGTTGCTCTACGAACTTCTGACGGGCAGAACACCATTTGATGCGAAGGAGTTGATGCAGTCGGGCATTGATCAGATGCGCAAGATCATCCGGGAACAGGAGCCGCCCAAGCCAAGCACCAAATTCGCAACACTTCAAATCCAAGAGCAATCCACGACGGCGACCCGTCATGCGACAGACTCACCCAGGTTGATCTGGCTTCTTCGCGGCGATCTGGACTGGATCGTGATGAAGTGCCTGGAGAAGGACCGGTCGCGCCGCTACGAGACGGCCAACGGTCTGGCCCTGGACGTCGTAAGGCATCTGAGCAACGAACCGGTCATTGCCCGTCCGCCGACTGTGGTCTATCAACTCCGGAAAGTCTGGCGTCGAAACAAGGTTGTTTACACGGCCGTCGCCGCTGTTGTCATCGCTTTATTGTTAGGTACGGGGATCAGCGCGTGGCAGGCATGGATAGCGAATGTCGCCCACAAGCGCGAGTACAAACAGCGTCTGCAGTCAGACGCTGATCGCGAAAGAGCGGTACAAGAAGAACGCAGAGCCAGGGAAAGTGAGGTCAAGGCCAAGGAAAGTGAGGTCAACGCCCTGAGGCGCGCGTACAATTCCGACATGTCCCAGGTGTTTCGCGCTTTGGAGGAAAACCTAATCGGCCGAGTGCAGGAGAGCGTGCGCCAACACGTTCCAGAACCTGAAGAACCGGACTTCCGCGGCTGGGAGTGGCGATACGCCTGGGAGCAGTCCCAAAGTGACGCCGTTCACACCTGGGATACGCCGGAAGATATGGGTGAAGTGTTCGCAGTGCGAATCAGCCCTGATCAACGATATCTGGTAACCAGCGGATTCCAAACGGGGCCTACGCTTCGGCCTCATATCCGGCGTTTGTGGAATTTCCAGACCAGAGAGGAACTGAAGGACGTTCACCTTCCCAGCGGAACGGCGCGCGCAATCGCGTTTTCGAATTCAGGGAAATATCTGGCTCTACATCGTAACGGTGAGAACGGCGTGAACGAAATCCACGTTTATGATACCGATACATGGGAATTGGAAACCACGATCCCGTCAGAGACTGCAATTCCTTCTTTATCGTTTTCGCCTGACGATAAAACGCTTGCCACGATTGGACCTTCCGCAGCCGTTCTTTGGGATTGGCGCCGGCAGGCAATCGTCCATCAGTGGTCCGTTCGGGCTCCTTGGGGCCGTCAAGATATTGCCTTTTTTCCAGACGGCCATAGGCTGGCCATAGGGGGAGCGGACTGGCTGACGATTATCAACCTTGACACCAATGATATCGTGCATCGGCAGCCTGCTCCAGAAGATGATATTCGCTTAGCTATATCGCCTGATTCACATTATGTGGCCATTGGTTCCGGATTTCAGAAAGGCGAGATTGGCGTGCTGAATACCGCCTCATGGGAGCCAGAACCGCCGCTGACAGGCCACAATGCCTGGGTGACCTCGGTACTGTTTACGCCCGACGGTAAACAGCTAATAAGCGCCAGCGCCGATCACACACTGCGTGTTTGGGACATGCAGCGCCGGGTCACCACCAGAGTGTTAAAAGGGCATCAATCGGGAGTGCACTTTTTTTCACTGACATCCGACGCGTCCCGGGCAGTCAGCGCAGGTGCGGATAAACAAATTCTGGAATGGGATCTAAATGCGCCGCTGCCGGCGTTTAGAGAGCATCTGTTGGATGAACGGGTCAAGGAAGTGGTTTTTTCAGCGGACAGCCGGTTTTTCTACACCATCAACAACAACGGATTGGTCAGCGTTTGGGAAACAAAAACATTCTCGAAGGAACATTCGTTATCTCCCGAACTCGGGGAAAACAGTTCGATCATTCTGTCTCCGGATGGAGACCATTTGATCGCGGGAACAGGGTCAGGAGAGTTGTGGGTGTTGGACGCGGGAGACCTTCAAGTAGTCGCCCACCAAAAGGTTCAATCGGGACAGATTCTCCCGGTGGGTTTTTCGGCTGACGGCACGTTTTTGGTCGCCCTGGAATTTGGCGACAAAATCTCCAAGTGGAATATCGACACCTGGCAATTGAGATCCAGGGTGGAGAGCGGATTTCATTTGAAGTATTTCGAGAAAGTCCGCTGTGCGATACCACAGGATTCGGATATGCTTCTGTGCGCAATCGGCAACACGCATTTGGTTTTGTGGGATCTGGCGCAATCGAAGGAATTAGCACGGATTCGTGTCAACTCAAGAGGGTTTGGAAACGATTTCGCGGTTTCGCCGACCGAAACCTTGCTGGCCTCGATCGCCGAAGGAGATTTCATCCGCCTCTGGGACTGGAAAACTCGCCAGCCCGCAGGCCAAGTACGTGGTCCCAGAGACTTCCACAGTGTTGCCTTTTCGCCGGATGGCCGGCGTTTGGTTTCGGGCAGTAGCGGCAAAGGGGCGCTTAGATTGTGGGATGTCTCGACCCGGCAGGAAGTCGCGAGATTCGGCACCGGCGTTACACGGACGCTAATATCGGTGCAATTTTCTCCGGATGGCAACATGATCTGCGCAATCGACGTCAAAAGAAACGCCTATTTCTTTCGAGCGCCTTCATTTGAGAGGATCAATGCCCTCGAGGCCGAACGGCACGAGAAGGAGAAATCGCTATGAATCCTTCTCGCTAAGAAGCCCTGTTTACGCCGGCGGTTGACAAGCCGGCCTATGAATACAACGTGTTTTTGAATGTTGCGTGCGGCGACGACGAATCGCTTTGCTAAATGACTACGCCGGCGTGATGAGGTGGAAGGTGCGCGCAGTGCATCGAGGCAATATTAATAGAAGGATCAACTATGTACCCTGCAAAACCAGGAGCAGATGCTGCCGATCTTAGAAAGGAGGTTATGCCATATAAGAGTCAATAGCTTGCATAAGCAAAATTACAAATATGTTGTAGTTCAAAAAAGCAGCCGGCGAGTATCGCACGACCATGCAAATAACTCACCGGCCCAGCCCAACCCAGGCGAGTGGTTTGCGCGCCCGAGTCAAGGCTCCTTCAATGATACCGCAAACCGAGAAACAAACCAAGAATGGAGAATCGAATCATGAAAACTCAAATTACAAACATTCTGCCACGAAGTTCCATGCTCCTGCGAAAGCCGACTATTTGCTTTGTAATCGCTCTCTGCATAATGGGAGCGGTCGACGTGGATACGATCGTCGCGGCGGGGAAGCCGATGATCTACGTGCCCAGCGACTACGCGGACATCTACGACGCAGTCTACCGGGCCGACGACACGCCGAGCACGATCGTACTCGCGCCGGACACGTACCTGCTCGATATGGGCCGGGGCCCCTTCAATGGCGCGCTCCGCCTCAAGTCCGGCGACAACCTCGTCAGTTCGCTGGAACTCGAGCTCGACGAGGACGGGGTCCCGCTGGACCCGACGGACGCCGTCCTGGAAACGGGAGCGATCATCAACATCTCCCCGCTTACCTGGTACTACGACGAGGAGCCGGCGGTCCAGGGCCGGAACTGCACCATCCGCGGCCTCACCGTGCTGTGCGATACCCCCCCCTCCTGGCCGGGGACCCGGCCCCCCGGCATCGAGATCACGTCGGCGGACGACGGCCGCCTCAGTCGCGGGGAGATCATCGGGTGCGTCGCGATTAACACCGGGAGGGGGTTCACCGTCAACGTGTCCCCGGGCGGGCGCACCCACGGGATCATCCGCCAGTGCGTCGCACGCAGGAACTACCATGGCGGTCAGGTCGTGTCGGGCGGCGATTATCGGGACCATTACGGGGTGGAGGTCAGCGACACCCGGATCCGGGCGAGCGTCGAGCGCAGTCGGTGGGAAGGCAACTTCATGGGGTTCACGATCATGGCCAACCTCAACGGGCAACGAAACGACGTCGATGTCTCGACGAACGACAACGTCTTCCGCGACAACCTGTGGTGGGCGGTCCAGTACTTCATGGGGGCCAACGGTTGGCTAGACCCGCCCCTGAGCGAGGTCGAAGGGGTCATCGGAAGCTGGACATCCCGTTCGGACCTCTTCGAGGAGAACGGACAGGCGGTGTACCTCAGCGGCTTCGCAGGGGGAAACTTCAAGGACTGCCACCTCACGATGAGCTTGCTCCACCCCACCTTCAGGAGGCTGCTCGCCGAGGGGGCCGAGCCTTTTGTCGACGTTCGGGATGAGCCGCACTATTGGTCCGCGGGAGATGGGACCGAGGGCGCGACGATCGAGGTCCTTGTTCGAGGGGCCGAGGGGGGCAAGTTCTGGGTGAACCGCCCCGGCTCCACGGATGTCGTTGGCGTGGAGGTGATCCTGTTGGGGACGGAGCAGGCCTGGGAGAGTGCCAACGACTGGAGCGTTCCCCCTGACACGGGAAACGCCCTATGGTCCGGGCTTTAGGCTCCGACTAGCTCCGCTGGGCTGCACGGCGACCGCTCAACGAACGAGTGTATCCCCTCCACCGAGCGGATGAACAAGACTGGAAACCGATAGCAACGCTCCCGTCCCGATAGAGTTCTATCGGGGCGGGAGCGCAGGAGACGTGAGGGCCTGATCTCAACGCCCTCTATTGAGCAGATGAACAAGATTGGAAACCAATAGGAACAACCGGAAAGAACACCTAATTTTAAGGAGTAAGAAAAATGAAGACAGCAAATACTTTAGAACAAACAGCTAAGGAGAATCGAATCATGAAGAATACAATCACAAATCATTTACATCGCAGTGCCGTGCTGCTTGCCGCAGCGATCATACTAACAGCAACCCTTAGCACAACCGTGCCGGCGCATGAGATAGACCAAACCAGCCGAGTCATTTGGCCGGATCTGCTTCCAATTCCTCTTGGATTCGAAGCCGAGGGAATCGAGCTGGGCAAGGATCAGGATTTCTTTGTTGGCTCCATGTCCTTTTCAGGTAATCTCACTAATGCCGGAGCTATTTACAAGGGAAATTTAGTTACCGGAGAAGGTCAGCTTCTCGTGCCGCCTACAGGAAAACAGGTGGCTGGTTTGTCCTATGATGCGCGTACAGATTATCTTTATGCCGCAACAGGGCATCTAGGGAACTTGGAAGAGGGAGTCAAAGTTTACGCCGGCTCCAGCGGACGATTGTTGGGAGAAATCATTTTCGGTGATGACATGGTCATAAATGACGTATTGGTCACGGACACGGCCGTGTATTGTACGGATTCTCTTAGTACGACCCTGTACAAGATACCACTTGAAAATGATGGGAAAGTTTTTTCATCTGCTGTAGAAAAAATTGAAATGACAGGCTTCGAGATAGTCCCTGGCGAAATCAATGCGAATGGTCTTGTGGGAAATTACGATGGCAAAGAACTGGTGGTGATTAATATTAACACAGGCGTTCTTTACCTGGTGGATACCGAAAGTGGAGCCTCATCTCCGGTAAACATCCAGGGAAGTGCAACATCATTCGTAAATGGTGACGGACTCTACATGGATGGCCGTACACTTTACATTTGCGAGAATTTTTCCAACTTCCCGCTCGGAAGGATTGCCGTTGTGGAGTTGTCGGATGATCTTACCCAAGGCACGTTCATCAAGTATATAGAGAGTGATGATTTTGCGATTCCGACCACGATCATAGGATTTGGCACCTGCATCTACGCCATTAATACACACTATTTAGAGCTTACTGCCGAAGGTGCCGATCCCACTTTGGTTCAGTCCGAAGTGGTGAAGGTATTCAAATAGAGAGTACTCACGCACTATATCCCTTTATCCCGTCCCGATAGATAGCTGTCGGGACGGGAAAGGGGAGGTGAGGAGCAGTTCTCAGACGTCCTCCAGTGAGCAGATGAACAAAATTGGAAATTAATAGCAACAACCGAAAAGAACGCCAAATTTTAAGGAGTAAGAAAAATGAAGACAGACAATCGTTTTAAGACAACCAAAATCACATTCGCCTTAGTTGGATTGGTGACCGCTATTGTACTCAGCAGTGCCGGGAGTGCGAGAGCAGCCACCTGGACGCAGAAGGCTGATATGCCCACCCCAAGATGGGGCGTATCCACCAGTGTGGTGGATGGGAAAATCTACGCTATCGGAGGTATCGGTGGCTCTAAATCTAAAAAGGTAGAAGAATATGATCCGTCGACAGATACCTGGACAGAGAAAGCTGACATGCCAACAGCAAGAGTCTTTCTAGCCGCCAGCGTGGTGGACGGGAAGATATACGTTATAGGAGGTGAAACTTATTGGCCAGGAGGAACTGCGCTTGCCACCGTAGAAGCGTATGATCCAACGACAGACGCATGGACGAAGAAGGCTGATATGCCAGCACCAAGAGATGCTTTAACCACCAGTGTGGTGAATGGGAAAATCTATGCTATCGGAGGTTACCGTCGTACAATTGGTGACACGTTAGCAACCGTGGAGGAGTATGATCCGGCGACGGACACCTGGACAGAGAAAGCTGACATACCAACCGCAAGACAATTGTTATCCACCAGTGTCGTTAATGGGAAGATATACGCCATCGGCGGGATACCAGAAAAAACATGGCCAGCCTTTTCGACTGTAGAAGAGTATGATCCAGTGACAGACACGTGGACGAAGAAAGCTGATATGCCAGCTCCAAGAACTGCAGCCACCAGTGTGGTAGATGAGAAAATCTATGCCTTCGGTGGAAGTGCCAGTAGGGGTGGCATTGATACAGCCTCATTGTTCCAATATGATCCAGCGACGGATACCTGGACAGTAAAAGACGACATGCCGGTCAGAATGGGCGGCATGGGTACCAGCACAGTGGGTGGGAGGATCTATGTCATTGGTGGAACGTCAGTACCCTACCCCTTTGGCGCGGGTCTCTCAACCGTGTGGGAATATAACACCGGACTCAGGGTCGCATCACCTGACTTCAACGGCGATGGAATTGTTGATGGTGCGGACATGTCCACCATGGCGGACCACTGGCACACAGACAACGCACTCTATGATATCGCCCCGCTGCCTTTCGGAGACGGCATAGTCGATGTCCAGGACCTGATCTTCCTTTCTGAGCATCTATTTGAGGAGATAAACGATCCTACGCTCGTAGCTCACTGGGCACTGGATGAGACAGAAGGTGATATCGCCCAGGACAGTGTCGGAGACAACCTCGGATTTGTCATTGGCGGTCCTGTTTGGCAGCCGGATGCTGGACAAGTCAATGGCGCGATTCAGTTAGACGGAGTAGATGATGTCGTCGTTGCCGGCCCGCCTCTGAATCCAGCAGATGGACCGCTCAGTGTTTTAGCCTGGGTCCAGGGTGGCGCTGCTGGGCAAGGAATTATCTCGGAGCCAGCCGGACCGGATTGGCTGTCTCTCGATCCGCTGACAGGTCATTTGATGACGGAACTTACAAACGCAGGTCGTTCCGCCACCCACCTACGATCCGAAACAGTGATAGCCGATGGAGACTGGCACCGGATAGGTTTCGTCTGGGATGGTTTGTACAGAACGCTCTACGTTGATGGCGTCGCGGTGGCTGAAGACACGCAAGATGGCTTAGAAAGTCCAGCAAACGGTTTTTACATCGGTACGGGCAAAGCTATGGCGCCCGGAACCTACTTCTGGGGCCTGATTGACGACGTCCGCATTTACAACCGGGCAGTGAGACCTTAGTTGATGCTTTGTGCAGTAAGTGCTTCGAGGGCTGGCAACTTGAGAGAGTTGTCAGCCCTTATTGTTTGGAGACGTTCATTGAATCCTCTATGAAGCCAGGTCTGTCAAGTCTGTAATTTGATCTGACCGGTTGGTGGGATCGGTCAAGAATAGGCACGAAATCCGGGCAAGTGGCAAGCAGCATTTGAGTCATCGACTGATTCTCGGTACAATAGTGCGACTCTATTGGGAAGTCCAGATCCGGGAAGAATAATGACCGATGTCACACGTATTTTGAATGCGATTGAGCAAGGAGACGCTCGGGCCGCAGATGATCTACTTCCTTTGGTTTATGAGCAGTTACGTCTTCTCGCTGCTCAGAAAATGGCTCAGGAGAAGCCGGGGCAGACGTTGCAGGCGACAGCATTGGTTCACGAGGCTTACATTCGGTTGGTGGGATTGGAGAAACAGAGTTGGGCGAGCAAAGGACATTTCTTCATGGCTGCGGCAGAGGCTATGAAACGTGTTCTGGTTGATTATGCAAGGCAGAAGAAGAGCCTTAAGCGCGGCGGCGACCATGAAAGAGTTCCGCTCGACGATGCAAATACACCTGAGAATAACCTTCCTCTGTCCGATGATTTGATCGACTTGGACGAAGCTCTGGAAAAGCTGTCCAAGGCAGACCGAGCCAAAGCTGATCTCGTCAAGCTTCGATACTTCGCAGGTCTGACGGGCGAGCAAGCGGCTAAGGCACTCGGCATTTCTCATGCTACAGCGGAACGATACTGGGATTACGCCAGTTCGTGGTTACGGCTTGAAATCGTCAGGAACCGTCAAAAACGTTCCTGCTAAAAGTTTTTTCTGGAATTCGACATTTTCTTGAGGGAATTGTGCAGCCGTTTTACGCTTCTTTATTATAGAGCCATTATAAGGAAAGACTCATGATCAATAGTTCGAAGAGTGAAGAAGAGATTTACCACGCTGCTCTTGAAGAGCCGCCCGATAGGCGTTCAGGCTATGTTAGGGCTGCCTGTGGCGACGATTTGGAGCTACTGGAGCGTGTAGAGTCTCTGCTGAAGATTCGAGAAGATGGAAACAACTTCCTCGAATCACCCCTTTTCGCGGATCAACCGCTGATGAGCACACCCCCTGAGGAGAAGCCCGGCGACACCATCGACAAATACAGACTACTGGAGAAGATCGGCGAAGGCGGCATGGCTGTGGTCTATATGGCCGAGCAGGAAAGGCCTATGCGCCGCAAAGTGGCCTTGAAGATAATAAAATTAGGTATGGACACCAAGTCGGTTATCGCACGCTTTGAGGCCGAGCGCCAGGCCCTCGCTATGATGGACCATCCGAATATTGCCAAAGTTCTGGATGCTGGTGCAACTGAAACAGGCCGACCCTACTTCGTGATGGATATTGTTCCAGGTCTCCCTATAACCGAGTATTGTGACAAGAACAGGTTGAGCATTAAAGAACGACTGAGGTTATTCATCTTGACCTGCAACTCTATCCAGCACGCCCACCAGAAGGGGATTATACACCGTGATATCAAGCCTTCAAATATAATTGTGACGATGCACGATGGTGAGCCCGTTCCAAAGGTTATTGATTTTGGCATTGCCAAGGCAACAAGCCAGCGACTCACCGAGAAGACGCTGTTCACCCGACACGGCCAGATCATTGGCACGCCCGCATACATGAGCCCTGAGCAGGCTGAACTGAGCGACTGGGACGTTGACACGCGGACTGATATTTACTCTTTAGGCATACTGCTCTATGAACTGTTGACGGGAACGACTCCCTTTGGTGAAGAACAGTTGCGGGAAGCAGGCTATCTTCAGATGCAGAGGATCATATGTGAGGAGGAACCGACCAAGCCATCCACGAAGCTTAGCACGCTTGGAGAGGCCCTGACTGATGTTGCCAAGTGGCACAGTTCCAGTCCGGAATTGATGCCCAAACTGGTACGGGGCGATCTGGACTGGATCGTCATGAAAACGCTGGAGAAGGATCGCACCCGTCGCTACGACACGGCCAGTGCGCTCGCTGCTGACGTCCACCGACACCTCAACAGCGAACCGGTAGAGGCAGCAGCACCGAGTATTTCCTACAAGCTGCGCAAGTTCGCCAGACGCCACAGGGTTTTTGTCGTGGCCGGTTTGTTTGTCGTGGCCGCATTAATGGTGGTGGCGGTCGTCTCAGCAATGTATGCGCGGGAAGTGTCCATACACGCGAGAGAATCAGAAAACGCGAGACAGGAAATCACCGGTCTGTTGGCCGGAAGTTATGTGGACCGGGCTCAGGCATTATGCGAACAGGGAGAGGTGGGCCGGGGGATGCTCTGGTTGGCCGACAGTCTCAAGACCGCACCGGAGGGTTCCAGCAATCTTGGCCGAGCGATCCGGACGAGCTTGGCCGCGTGGCACCGCCAGCTCCATTCGCTTACGACTGTGGTGCAATATCCGGACCCGATCACAGCGGTGACCTTTAACTCGGACGGATCACGGATTCTTGTGGTCTGTCAGGACGGGACAGCACGTCTCTGCGATAGCGTCACCGGCAAAGCGATCAGCAGGCCGCTGAACCACGGCAGTCTGATTTGGGACGCGGCGATTAGTCCCGACGGCACGCGGATTGCAACCTGGGGTACGGACCGCTTGGTGCGGCTGTGGGAAGCAAGCACCATGGAACAGGTCGCCGAGCCGATACAGCATCAGGAGTGTTGGCGTATCGTGTTTAGCCTTGATAACGCGCGCCTGATAACGGCAGGCAGAGACGGTTTCCGATTTTGGGACGCAGGTACAGGCAAGTCGCTGGGCAAGGCTTTCCGCTATGAAAGCGAAGGCGTGCGAGCCATAACCTGTTGCGCTGATGGAGTCCGGGCGGTGATAAAAGTCGCTCAGGGAAAGCACCAAATGTTTGACGTAGACCGCGGCGAGCCTATCGGGCCACCCGTCAAGCACGTGAATTTAGGCACCGTGGTGATCAGTCCCGACGGTATGCGATTTGCCACGTGTGACGGTGAAGGTTTGATCCGTGTGTGGGAGGCGGCCACAGGCGGGGAAGCACTCGATCCCATCGTGCACGGAGGAGGCATCTCTGCCTTGGCCTTTAGCCCGGACGGTTCCCGGATCGTAAGCGGTGGCCTTACGCGTATGGCGCTGCTCTGGGATGCGGCGACAGGCGAGCCTATCGGCGCACCGATGCGGCAACGAAACACCGTCCGCGCCGTGGCCTTCAGCCCCGACGGCACGCGCGCCGTCACCGGCAACCAGGATGGTGTGGTTCGGATATGGGACCTTATTAAGCGCAAATACGTCGGTGAGCCCGTGAGGCACCAGGACGAGCTTGTGGCCGCGGCTTATGGGCCTGAGGGCCTGCGGATTCTTACAGAGACCGACGGCGTGGTTCAAGTTAGAGATGCGGCCACAGGCAAACCTATTGGCAAACCTTTCTCCCACCCAGGCAAGATCTGGCGTATCGCCTTTAGTCCCGATGGCTCGCGTCTGCTAACAAGAAAAAAGGGTTCGGCGGACTTCATACGGCTGTGGGACGTGGAGACCGGCGAGCAAGTCGGCAGACCGTTTAACAAGTCACCCACGCGCATGACCTTCAGTCCCGATGGTTCGCGTATCCTCGCCGGTGGCCATGACGCTGTGGCCCGGGTGTGGGATGCGGCGACGCTGAAATGTCTCGGCGAATTCCACCAACATCGAAGCTCTGTCTTCGCCGTGGACTTTAGCCCCGACGGTTCGCAGTTTCTAACTGGAAGCTTCGACGGGACCACGCAACTGTGGGATTCGGCTACGCTAGAGCCGATCGGCAAGCCATTGGTGCATCAAAGCGAGGTCAAGGACGTGGCCTTTAGTCCCGACGGCACCAAGATTCTGATCGGATTCGCAGACGGGACCGTCCGGCTACGGGACCTGAAGACACTCAAGCCCATCGGTACACCGCTGCAACATCTGAAGATCGTTTGTGCGGTGGCCTTTAGCCTGGATGGCTCACAGCTTCTGGCATGTTCCATTGACCAAACGGCGCGGCTCTGGGACGCCGCCACGCTCAAGCCAATCGGGCCACCGCTGGAGCATGATTGTTGGTGGCCTACTCTCGCGTCTTTCAGTCCGGATGGCTCTGAGATTCTGCTGGCTGATCCTCACGGAACTGCCGAGATTTGGCAAGCACCGCCAGGTCCGCTAAAGGGTGACTATGAGCGGATTGTCTGTTGGGTGCACGTGGTCACTGGCATGGAGTTGGACTCGACCGGGGGGATCAACGTGCTGGACGCCCCCACGTGGCAGCAGCGTCGCCGGCGTTTGAACGAGCTTGGCAGCCCGCCTGGATTGACATTGTCGGAGTTCTGATTCCGAATAGAAGGGAGGTAGTTATGGCAGAAGAAAATGAAAAAGCTAAAAACATAGGCCGGTGAGCATCAGCCGCCAAGCTCACAGCTCACCGACCCGACGCCACCCGGACGGTAGGTCTGCGCGTCGCGGGCAGGTACATTCCATTATACCGCAGACCAACAACCCAAGCAAGAAGGGGCGTGATTGCCCTGTTACAAACTTAAGGAGTATTAACCATGAACACTGAAAACACAAAAATCCAAATTCTGAGTTTGATGGCTTTGACTGTAATTCTGGGTGCCTTACCTTCGAGAGGTCTTGCAAATGATGGCTGGATTCAGGAAACGCCAAAGCGACTCGGAGAAGGCCGCGTGCCATCCATCGCCTTTAGCCCGGATGGAACCATCTTGGCCGCTGCGCACCAAGCCAATAGAGCAATCCTTCTCTGGGATCCGCAGACACAGAAGCAGGTCGGGGCCTTGAACATAGACAATATTTCGATTATCGCCTTCAACCCGGACGGCACTATACTCGCACTGGGCGATGGAGGCTCTTCCGACACTACCATTCGCCTGTGGGACGTGGCTGCGCAAAAAGAAGTGGGAGTGATTCATTTGCCTACACGCTCTGAGGTGACGTCTGTCGCCTTCAGTCCGGATGGAAACATCTTAGCATCTTCGACCTGGTTGGACAATCCGATTCGTCTCTGGGATGTTCAGACACAAAAACAAATAGGAGCGTTGCCGCAAAGTGGCGACCAAGGGCGGTATCTCACCTTCAGCCCGGATGGGACATTACTGCTTTCCGGAGGCAGTCGTGGGGATGAGGCCATTCGTCTGTGGGATTCTGCGTCACAGAATCAGGTGGGCAATCTGGTAGGACATTTAGACGCTATCTATGACCTCGCCTTCAGCCCCGATGGCACCATACTGGCCTCGGCCGGTGGATGGGAAGACAAGGCCATCTATCTTTGGGATTTTCAAACTCGGGAACAGGTTGGAGTGTTAGGAGGACATTCCGCGCATGTCGGTTCCATCGACTTCAGTCCAGATGGGACGCTCCTGGCATCCACTGCCTATTGGGAAAACACGATCTACCTTTGGGATGTCGTTGAGCAGGTACTGGTGGGATTGTTGAGTGGTCATGATGCCTCAGACATTGGCTGGGGCGACCAGGTCGACTTCAGCTCGGACGGCACGTGGCTGGCCTGTGGCGGTGATAACGGCGTTGAGCTCTGGGAAGCGAACCTGCCGGCCGCCGCTCCTTTAACCAGCGCCTTTGGTCCCCGACCGAGAGACGGCGCTATACATAATGACACGTGGGCGATCCTGAGCTGGCGCTCAGGAATCCATGCCAACACACATGCTGTGTTCCTGGGTAATAGTTTTGACGATGTTAACGACGCCACCGACGAAGTGTATCGTGGTAACCAGACCGACACGATGTTCTTTCTTGGTTTCCCTGGATATCCCTATCCGGAAGGTCTTGTTCCGGGCACTACCTACTACTGGCGCATCGATGAGGTCAATGATGCGGATCCGAATAGCCCGTGGAAAGGCCCTATCTGGAGCTTCGCTATTCCGCCTAAGACAGCCTACGATCCGGACCCGACTGATGGTGCCGAGTTCATCGAGTTGAATGTTGTGCTTGGCTGGGCGGCCGGTTTTGGCGCAAAATTGCACACAGTGTACTTCGGCGACAACGTTGATGACGTGGTCAATGCCACAGAAGGATTCTTGCAATCACAAACGACCTATTCCCCCGGCACTCTTGAACTGGGGAAGACCCACTACTGGAGGGTCGATGAGTTTGACGGCGTTGAAACACACAAAGGTGATATTTGGAGCTTTACGACTCCTGTCGCCGTGGGCAATTAGATTTGATGAGAAATTATGTCGAAAGGAGGTGGCTTGGACAGAGAAGAATGAAAGGGCCGAGAAATTGGAGTTGGCCCGAGCGGATTGGTTTGCCCGCTCGAAGCAAGAGCCAAACAATTAGAAGGCAAACTGAGAACCAAAAACAAGATTAAGGAGTTAATATCATGGCAACTAAAAAGGAAAACAAAAGAAAGAAAGTTAAACTGTATCTGACTGCAGTGACGAGTTGCATCGTCTTGGCCGGCGTCTTGGCTGTCCTTGTGACTCCCGAAACTTCCCTGGCCAAAGGCAAACCCGGTGGCGGGGGCGGCGGAGAAGTCGGACAGATCATCCCGGTGTGTATTACGTTCGACGATGCAGCCGGCTTTGGCGTCAAGAACGACGGAGACGTCTATTGCGACGGAGACTTAAAAAATAAAGTCACCGCCGTTGTTGGGAGAAACTTCAACATTGTGTTCGAACCGAACAACAGCAATAAGCGTACGGCGGGCCGGACACTCTTCCTGGACCTAAGTGCCTTCCAAACGTGTGGGAATAGTGTCAACGTTGACGTAAGCGACGGAGAAGGTGGCGGCAGTGATGGAATCTGCGATGAATGCTTCGATTCCGTACCGGACCTGCCCATAGCACGCTTCGGCACACCGCCTTTGGGCCAGAAGGCCGGGTATCCCGATAACGCGAAGCTGGAAATTCTCGGACGGGACCTGGATGGCCTGCTGGTCGGCAATACCGTCAAAACAAACGGGCGACTAAAGTTCAGTGTAGGTGACCAGGATTGGGTATTACATTATGGCCCCCACGAAGTCCCGGGCGGAGCGACTCCTGCCCCAGGTACAGAGCCCGTAACGGTTGAACGCTTGGACAATGATACATGGCGGATCGTGAGCGTTACCGGCGACGCCTGTCTGTATCGCCGCGATAATCCGCCGCACGCAGCAGCGGAATATCACGGCCAGGTTTTGGTGCCGTTCGGTTTCACCGCGGTGGCCATAGAACATGAGGAGACCGTGTGGGGAGATGAGCCGAATGGAATAGTCCTGGGCGATGACCCTTGTGTGCCCGTGCTGTGAAGGCTGTGTGCGTCCCCCATTTCTTCCAAGAGTGGGGGATGCAGTTCTGGACATCGGCCGATACTTGAAGCCGGCACTCTCCGGTCCGGAGGACGCTGTAAAAGGCCTGTACATTGGTGCGGGCAAAGGTACGGTGCCCGAAACTTGCTGGTCTGGCTCGATTGATCATGTTTGCTGCTGTTAGGCTATGAAGACAGCAATCCGCAAGAACATACATAGCATTGCAATGGAGTGTATTGAGAGCATTGAGACAGTTTAAAGGAGGTGTTTGTGGCAAGAAAGTGGAAGAGCTAGGAACCTAAGCCGACGAGCACGAGCCGCCAGGCAAAGGACTTGCCAGCCATGCTTGGTTCGGATGGGCGGGTTTGTACGCCCGAGCCGAGAGGCATCCAGGTAAGCTGGAAGACCGACAAGCAAAACGAGCAAAGCAATTGAAAGAGGATAGAAGAATGAACACGAGAAACACAAACAGCAAGACGCTCGCAGCGCAGTTCCTGTTTTGTTGGCTGGCCGGTCTGGCTTTGACAAACATCGTTCATGGCCAGAACCTACTGACCAACCCCGGCTTCGAATATGGAGACAAGTCCGGCTGGGTCCACTACGGTTGCGACATGCGGGCAACGCGCGATCAAGCACAGAGTGGCAATTATAGCGCTTACATCTACAACCGCACCGAGAGCTGGCAAGGCCCGCGCCAGTCGGTCTTGGGAAAACTCGAAGACGGCAAGACCTACCGCATCTCCGCATGGGTCCGACTCGACAACACCGAAAGCGACAGTGTCGGGCTTACGGTCTATCAGGAAGATGCCGCCGGAACGATCTACCCCCACCCCCAGTGGACGACCGGCTATAGGGACCGCTGGGTACATCTGTCCGGCGGCTTCACGTTGAACGCTACGGGCAGCATCACGGGACTGGACATCTATGTCGAGGGCCCTGGGCCCGGTGTGAACTTCTATGTCGACGATTTGAGCGTGGAAGAGGTCGGTGACTGGCGAGCCGAGGTGCGAGAGCGCACCGAACAGGTTCGCAAACGCGACGTTGCGCTCACGGTGCTGGGGCCCGATGCCCGGCCCGCCGCTGGAGCGCAGGTCCGGATCCGGCAGATCCGAAACCACTTTGCCTTCGGCTCGACCATCAACAAGCTTCTCCTGGAGTCGGGAGGGAATAACCGCTATGCCGAGTTCGTGCGCAACCACTATGAATGGGCCGTCTTCGAAAACGAAGCCAGGTGGGGCAACACGGAGCGGATCCAGGGCCAGGTGAGCTACGCGGATGCCGACGCCATGTACGCGTGGTGCCGGGATCATGGCATCACCCTGCGGGGCCACCCCATGTATTGGGCCGTGGAGCAATTCGTCCCGTCCTGGGTCAAGGCCCTCAGCACGGCCGGTTTGCGAGCCGCGGTCGAAAACCGCATGGAACGCGCCATGAGCCATTTCAAAGACAAGTTCGTTCACTGGGATATCAACAATGAGATGGTCACCGGCCACTACTATAAAGACCGTCTGGGCGAGGATATCCGTCTTTGGATGTTTCAGCGGGCCCACGAAATCGATCCCGACTGCCAACTGTTCGTGAACGACTACAACATTATCGCCTGGGGTGACAACCTCGATGCCTACATACAACTCATCCTCTGGCTGCTCGACAATGGGGCGCCAGTGCATGGTATCGGCGTGCAGTCCCACTTCGACGCCGGCTTCGATCCTGTGGGTGTTCTCGATCGCCTCGGCCAGATCGCGAGCCTGGGCCTGCCCGTTTGGGTAAGCGAATTCGATATGGCAGCCCCGAACGAGCATATTCGCGCCGACAACCTGGAGGATTTCTACCGCATCGCCTTCAGTCACCCCGCCGTGCACGGGATCACCATGTGGGGATTCTGGGAGAATTCCCATTGGCGAGAGAACTGTTACATCGTCAACGCCGACTGGTCCCTTAACGAGGCTGGGCGCCGTTATGAGGCCCTGCGCGCCGAATGGAGGACCGAGACCGAGGGCGTAACCGATGCTAGCGGTACGGCAAGGTTCAGGGGATTTCATGGTACTTATGAGATCACCGTCAGTTTTTCGGATAGTTCTGCCATGACAACGACGTTTGACCTACTGCCCGCAAGTACACCTTTGGCTATGCAAATTGATCATGCCGGCAACATCATACCGGCAGACACCGCAGGCGATGATCCAGTAGGCACCGTGGGCGATGATTTTGAGACAGGTGATTTCAGCAGCTTCCCGTGGGAAAGCTCTGGGGATGCAAGCTGGCGCACGACGCGGCAGGAACGGCATTCCGGAAGCTATGGTGCCGAATCCGGATCGATTGAGGATGGTGAAAGTACTGCTTTACAGGTAATCCTTAGCTGCGTTTCCGGTGATATCACCTTCTGTCGCAAAGTCTCTTCAGAGTCAGGTTTCGACTATTTGGAGTTCTACATCGACGGAGTTGAACAAGACGACTGGTCGGGTGAGGAGGATTGGGCCGAGGTGTCTTTCCCTGTGACGGCGGGCACAAGAACCTTTGAGTGGGTCTATTCAAAGGATAGTTCAGCCTCCGAAGGTGACGACACCGCGTGGATTGATGACATCGTGTTTCCATTAATGAGTACGTCCGATGGAGGAGGCTCTTTACCGTTAACCGCCTCCGTTGAAATCACGGCATGGCAGGGCAATAAACGGGGGGCTTGTTCTTTCACTTTCGATGACAACCTGAAGACCCATCTGTCCCATTTCGTACCCAAATTCGAGGACTTGGGATTTGTTGGAACGGTCTTCCTGATTACCAACGACGGGGATCTTAGCATTGTCAACGACTCCTATTTCCAGTATGCCGGACTCGTTGATTCGGGTTGGGAAATCGGGTCACATGCGGTGAGCCACTCAAACCTGATAGAGTTGGATAATTCATCTCTCCGAAGCGAACTGGCCGATTCAAGAGCGACTCTGCAGGCACTATTCGACCTTCCTTCGGGACTGACCTTGTCTTATCCCTTTGCAGCCAGTGATCCCAGGGTCAGAAATATGACTGCTCAATATTACATAGCAGCCCGCGGAGGCCAGCCAACGACTATTTCGCCTGATATGTCCGAATGGCCTCTTGAAGGCTACGATGAATTCAATCTGCCCAGCTACGCCTGGGCAACCAGTGATCATGATCTCGGCGCCATGAATAGCGCGACCAACAGGGCAATATCCCGGGGAGAGTGGATTGTCGAGATGATTCACGGAACGGATGGTGATGGTTGGGAACCACCGGATTGGACTTCAGTTTACGAGCCCCACTTTGAGTACGTCAAACGTAGAGAAAGCGACCTTTGGATCGATACCTTTGGCAACGTCTATCGTTACATTGCCGAGAGAGACGCCTGCAGGGTCTCGGTCCAGGCACTCACTGGAGGAACAGCCATTGTACTGACAAATGAATCCGCTCTTCCCGCAACGCCTGTTCCTTTGACCATAAAGATCGATATCCCGGATCAATGGATTAGCGTCACCGTTGCCGATAATGGCAGTGTACTCTCCGGGCGCATAATAACGGAGAACCAGAATAAGTATTATCTCGTTGATACAGTACCTGCTGATGCTCCCAAAGAACTATACGTATCCGGCAATATTTGAATTGAGATGTCCCCATCCCACTCATTTTCAGCGATTCTACGGTGCTAACGTAGGTGGATACGGCAGTTACGATATATGGGTGTCGATTTTGAGACAGGTGACTTCAGTAAGTTACCCTGGACAACCAGCGGCGATGCTAACTGGTCGATCAACACGACCCAAGCGCACGCCAGCACCTATAGTGCCCAGGCCGGCCCGATCGGCGATGGTGAGCAGGCAACGCTGGAGGTTAGGCTGCACTGTGGCCCGGGGGAGGTTATGTTCCATCGCAAGGTTTCGTCCGAATCAGGCTTTGACGTCTTCCAGTTCGCGATCGACGGAGTCGTTCAAGTAGAACTCTCCGGCGAATTGGACTGGGAACGAGAATCTCTCAAAGTGACGGCCGGCGTCCATAATCTCACGTTTAGCTTCTCCAAGGACAGTTCCGTCTCTGAAGGTGCGGACACAGTGCCTCTGTCTTGCTCTCCGAGACCGCCGTCACCGATGGCCAATGGCACCGAATAGGTCTTATCTGGGACGGCTTGCGCAGAACGCTCTACGTTGACGGCGTCGCGGTGGCCGGGGACACGCAGGATGGTTTGGAAAATACAGGAAACGGCCTTTACATCGGTACGGGCAAAGCGATGGCTCAAGGGACCTACTTCTCCGGCCTGATCGACGACGTTCGAATCTATAGCCGGGCAATACACCCTTAAGAAGTCGAGGCCTTGGCACAATTGGCCACTTCAGCAAGAAGTAGAACTCTCAACATTGTCAAGGGGCTGGCAGCGTGAAGCACTGTCAGCCCCTCTGTTACATCGCAACACGGGCGCCGCGTCAGACGCGTACGAGCCGTGAGCATCGTATTAACAATCCGGTGACCAAGAATCGTAATTATTTGTTTGGCAATGACTTATGTCGCTGTCGATCATCGCTTACAAACGTACTTACAAAAAGCAACGTCAAATCAGTTGGAATACGGTCCTGGCTGTCTCTCCGAGGAGGCGTAATCGCCCCTATCCACGGTTTCTTGCTCTGCAGTGTCTATGGCTGCCAAGCGGGTAGTTAGTATTTGAGCAGTCGGTTCATTCTCGGTACAATAATGTGACTGTAGTAAGAAGTCCCGAGCCGAGAACAAGCATGGCCGATGTCACGCAAATCTTAAACGCGATCGAACAAGGCGATACTCGAGCTGTCGACGAGTTGCTTCCTCTGGTCTATGAGGAACTGCGTCATCTCGCCGCTCAGAAAATGGCTCTGGAGAAGCCGGAGCGGACGTTACAGGCGACAGCATTGGTTCATGAGGCCTACATTCGGTTGGTGGGATTGGACCACATAATGGTTTGAAAGCTCATGCCATGCTCATCTTTGCTCTTTCACTTGATCGGAGCACGTTGGATTTGGATCTCGTGCTCCGTGGCAGCCCGCCAGAGTTTCACTGTGCCATCGAAGCTTGTGCTCGCCAACGTGAGGCCGTCGGGCGAGAAAGCGATGTCCCAAATGGCTGATCCATGCCCTTCGAGAACGGCTACCTGCTCGTATAGAACGAGGTTCCACAATCTGACGGTGCCGTCGTTGCCGCCGGAAGCCAGGGTTCTGCCATCCAGAGAAAATGCCAGAGAGTGAACGTTCGAGGTGTGTCCGGTCAGGACCACTGGTTCGCGATGCGTGGCCAGGTCCCAGAGTCTGATCGTGGTATCGTCGCTACCGGAGGCCAAGGTGGCGCCGTCGGGTGAGAAGGCCACTGCGTTGACTCGCTCGCGGTGTCCGGTCAGCGGCGCTGCCGGGCTCTCTGCGCGGCCATTGCGGAGGGCGGATGCGTCCCACAGCGTAATAGCCAGATCACCCTCGTGTGGAACCGCCAGCGTGCGGCTGTCCGGTGAGAATGCCACCGCTCCGTAATGCGATCCGTATCCTTTGAGGCTGATGAGTTCTTTCCGTGTCGAGATGTCCCAGAGTTTGAACATACGATTGTAAGTCTGCGTCGCGAGTGTCTTGCCGTCGGGCGAGAACACCGCCTCATTGACACCGCCCCCATATATTTCATCCCGATGGGCAAGCGTGTCTATCGGTTTCTTCGCAATCAGGTCCCAGAGCACGAGATCCTTGAACCCGATGGCAAGGGTTTTACCATCGAGTGAGAAGTCCGCACACGAGGCCAAGCCCATTGGGGGAATCCCCAAAGCGGGGCTCAGGTCCCGGCCGGAGGCGACATCCCACATCTTAACTGCCGTAGCCCCGTAGCTCGTGGAGATTATCCGCCGGCTGTCAGGAGAAAACACCACGCCATGGACGATCGCGTTGTGCCCATAGAGAGTGTCCGAATCCGGCCGGTCGGCAAGCTCCCAGAGCTTGACCGTGCGATCCTTGCTTGCCGAAGCCAGGACCGTGCCGTCTGCCGAAAAGGCCAGGCTGCGAACCTCTGAACTGTGCCCCCTGAGCCGCTTGGTCTCCTGCCGGGTAACTGTGTCCCAGAGCCGGATCGTGCTGTCCGCACTACCGGTGGCGAGGACCGCGCCATCAGGCGAGAGCGCCATCGAGAGGACCGGCGCCGAGTGGGCATTGATGGTTGGCAATTGCTTTCTGGTCGTAACGTCCCAGAACCTCAGCGTTCCATCATTGCCTGTCGTCGCCAGGGTCCGGCCGTCAGGCAAGAACGCTGCGCTATTGACGAGAGCACTGTGCCCTCCGAGGGTCGCGATCCTCTGACGCGTGGCGACATCCCACAGAGTCGTCTGTTGGACGCCCGTGGCAGCCAGCAACTTTTCATCGGGCGAGAAGACCAAGCTGAAAAACGTCTTGTTACTCTCCGGCAGCGATTCAGACTTGCCGGTGTTCACATCCCAGAGAACCACTGAGCCAGATCCCCCGATCCGGGTGCCCGCCGCAACGGTCTTACCATCCCGAGAGAAATTGACTGCGATGTTCCCGACGGGCACCGTCTGGCCCGCAAGCGTGCGGACTTGCTGCCGTGTGGCCAAATCCCACAGGATGGCGGGCTGATCCTCACTGGCCGATGCGAGCATTCTCCCGTCTGGCGAAAAGGCCAGGGACTTGACGATGTCTTTGTGGCCTTTGAGTGTGGCTTGGAGACTGCGCGTAGAGGCATCCCACAGTCTGATTGTGTTGTCGCTCGCGCTGGCCAGCATCTCAGCGGTCGGGGAGAACGCCACCGCGTTGACGGGCTCGGCGTGTGGAATGGTGGGGGTCTCCGGTACAACCTGACAGAGACGCCGGAGATAGGACCATGCGAAGTCCCGGAAATCAGCCGGACAGCTCGTCAACAAGCTCTGGGCCCGGCCTATGTCGGCCTCACGATAGGCCGAATGGGCCAGCGTGATCTGGTTGACATAAAGCAGACGACGATGAGATTCCGTGGCGCTGACAGCTCGCACATACAAGACCGTACTTGTAACGGTTGCCAGTAATAGCACAACGGCTACAGTTCCGGCTGTAACAACAGCAGCGCGGTGTCTTCGGACAAATTTCCTTATCCGGTATGTCACAGACTCAGGTCCGGCGATTAAGGGCAACCCCCGGAGGTAGTTCTCTATATCGTCGGCAAATTCCGCAACGGAGCGGTATCGCCTCGTACGATCTTTGCGCACTGCCTTGAGCGGTATCCACTCCAACTCCCGGTGAAGCCGCCTGGTCAGCGATGTGACGTCAGTCTGCCGCTTCTGCGCTACGGTCTCGGCTTCTTCCCCCAGGCTTCTTAGACGAGTGCTTGGTGTCTTGGGGTCCTGCTCACAGATGACTTTGCGAACATGGTCGATTCCACCTTCTCGAAGCGTATCGGAGTCAAAGGGCAAAACTCCTGTCAGAAGCTGATACAGGACCACGCCGAGCGAGTAGATGTCCGAACGAGTGTCGATGTCCTCGCTGGCCTCATCCGCCTGTTCGGGGCTCATATATTCGGGTGTGCCGACCAACTGGCCCTGCTCGGTGAAAAGTGTCTTCTCGGTCAAGGATTGGCTGACAGCCTTGGCGACACCGAAGTCGATGATCTTTGGCACCACCTGATCATCGTGCGTCGAGACTATAATATTCGTCGGCTTTATGTCGCGGTGAATAATGCCCTTTTGATGAGCATGCTGGACTGCATGACAGACCTGCAGAAACAGATCAAGCCGGTCCTCGACAGTGAGCTTGTGGTGGTCACAATGTTTGGTTATGGGCAAACCCTTAACGTACTCCATTACGAAATAAGGCCGGCCATTCTCGGTGGTTCCGGCGTCATAGACATGGGCTATATTCGGATGATCCAGCAGGGCCAGGGTCTGGCGCTCGGCCTCGAATCGGGCAACTACGCGCCTGGAATCCATGCCCGGCTTGATAACTTTCAAGGCTACCCGGCGTTTGATCGGCCGTTGCTGCTCAGCTAGGTGTACTACCCCCATTCCGCCCTCACCCAGGACACTGAGCAGCTTGTAGCGTCCGATCTGACCGCCATGCTGCTCAAGGATTGCATCCAGCGACGCTGTTGGGGCGGCTTCGTCTTCTTCCTCCGATTGTCCCAGAGCATGGAAAACCAGCCTGTCCAGGCGATCGGGTTCAGCGCCGAATATTGAAGTATCGTCTTTCATTTCGTTTACTCAAGCTATTCTTACGCAGCCTCTGTCTTCAGAGAAGCCCCTATGTTGCAGCAAACAGTAGCAGCGCCACAGGTATATCCGTAAGGATGCGCTATTCCGTGCTTTTTTTTTCAAAGAATTTGAATATTTCTCTAAGCTCGGCGTCAACCGCTTCACCGGAATTCACCGTCTGACGCACGTGTTTGTGCAGCACGCTCTTGAAAAGCCTCTTGACCGTCTTGAGCATGTTGGATGCTCTGGTTTCATCTTCTATGTCGTATCGCTGGCAGATCTGGCTCAGCGAAGACGCCTCACGATCCTCCATGATCGGCTCCAGCACCCGGTCTCGAAACACGCACCAATGTGTCTCCATGCCGCGTTTGACATAGTTGCTCTTCACCTCGGAGAGGACCCGCTCCAGCAGCTCCGCCTTCCAGGCATAGTTGAAGCTTTGCTCGGCATCGAGTTCGCACGTCATCTCCGCCAGTATCGGCGCGCCGGCAACATCCAGCGAGACTAACTTGTCCTTGGGGATGTGTTTTCGAGCCGTCTCTTTTCTGTGCTCGTCCACGACATACTGATTCAGCGCATGCAGGAGGAGCGAGCGAAAACGCCCCTTTGAGCTGTCCGCACGCTCAATTAGATGGCGATTGAGCACCACCTCATGAAGAAAACCCTGCGTCAAGTCCTTTGCCTGCTCATTATTGTAACCCTTACTGCGCAGATAGCAGTAAACCGGCTTCCAATATCGTTCCAGGAGCAATCCTATTAGCGCACGGTCCTTGTCCTCGTGCTTCTTGACGCCTTCAATTAAAGACCAGTGGGTTGTCAGAAACGTTCCCCTGTCTCCGCCCATGCTTGTCTGGTCGTAATCCCTCATGTTTTGCACCCCTCAAAGGTACTTGCCGGGCCTGGTCCGCCGATTCCGCTTGGCCAGACAGACTCAATGATACCGTGTTTGCGGGACATTGGCAAGGAGCAAGCCGCGAACAGTCAGGCACTGATACACCTCATTCTTTAAGTTTCTCAAAAAAATCTCGGAATTAGCGCACTGTCAGAATTTCCTTACGGATTGTATTGTAGAAGCTTCTTGTGAACATGAGTTTTTATGACCCACTCTAACAGAAAGGAAGGTCTTAAAATGAAATGGTCAAATGGTTACAGAATTAGGTTGGCTTTGGTTGGGTTTGTTGCTGTTTTTGCGATTGGCAGCGAAGGGCGTGCAAACACAGGCATTACTAACCAAGCTCCTATAGCAGATGCAGGTTCGTCGCGATATGCGGCACAGGATCCAGTTGTTCTTGATGGCACTGGCTCTTATGACCCGGACAATTCGGGCCCATTGAGCTACACATGGTATCAGATCTCCGGCCCAACCGTAGTAATTACCGATGCAGACACTGGCGCGCCCACGATTAGCGGCTTTGTCCAAACAGATGAGGTTCAGGAATGCGAGTTTGAGCTGGTGGTCAGCGACGGTGGGCTAACAAGTCTGCCCGATATCGTTGAGGTCATCATCGTACCGGATTTCGGTGCAGACACACTGCGGCTGGAAAATCCTCCGTTCGACCGCAACAAACCTACACGAATCTACTTCGGTGGAGGAGATTGTGTGACTGGTGGTGTCGGTGTTTATGGGCTGTGGTCCACTACAGCCTGGACTGAAGAGGCAAATGTAATAAGCTTTAACACTTATGGGCCTGATCCGAGCGTTGGAGGTTTGCGTACCTATTATAGATATGGCGATATGATTATCGTGTATCTTTCAAGTGTAGCACCGGATTACAGACAACCGATTCAGACTTCGGGTTGGAGCACAGGCGGACAGTTAGCCATAGATGCGGGTATACATTTGAACCAGATTTATGCAGATGCACGATATGCCGTTAACCGTGTTACTTTCCTTGATGCAGCTCACGCCTGTCGAAGTACTTATCCCGAGAGCATCGCTACTTATCTTGCAAGTTCTGTCGAGCGTGAACAGTGCTGGATCGACAACTATATCAGCACGCCATTAGGCTCTCACGTCGAAATTAAGTATCCGGGCTTTCATAACAGTGTTTTGAACGTTGACTTCGACAAGTCTACGGACAGCTCTATTGGCTTTTGGGCCAAGCATGACATTGCCCCGGATTGGTATAAGAATTCTCTTGCAGATAGTGATATGAATCAGTTCAACAATGGTGTAGTTGCTGGTGCATATTGGTCTGTTATTGGGCCGGGCAAGAACCTCCAACTCGCATCAACACCGGGCGCGCAAACCTATAGATTCAAATGGTACGGCTGGAGTTCTTCCGGTTATATGGATTTCGATGACGTGACTAATCATCCCGGCATGCTGCCGGAACCGGTCATGCTCATTGAACCGGTCAATGTCGGAGATCCTAACGGATTCGTTCTTACCTGTCAGGAAAGTGAAAATGCTGTTGGCTATGAGCTTCTGCTCGGTAATGATCCTTATCGTGTTATGGATTACGACATCATCTCAGATACGCCAGCACCCCCGAATGACGTTATAACCGCACTTCCTTCCGACGGAACCTGGTGGACGGTCAGAGTTCGCGACCATTACGGCTCCACTATCTATGCCGACCCGATCAGTATGGTTGCCTGCAATCCTAATCCTGCTGACGGGGCCATACGTACAGATGTGTGGGCGAATCCTAGCTGGACCGAGGGGATGAGGGCGGCCTCGTACGACGTGTACTTCGGGGAGAGTTTTGTCGATGTGCAAGATGGCGCCGCTGAGATGTTCCGGGGCAACCAGACCACGGTATATTTTTTCGTTGGATTCGCCGGCTTTCCATATCCGGACGGTCTTGTTTCAGGCACAACATACTTCTGGTGGATTGATGACGTTGGGAGCGACGGTACTGTAATACACAAAGGCAAGATATGGAGGTTTGCAGTCTCACTTTAGATTGCACAGTCACGGTGAATGGAATGGTCGACATAGGTGCAGGTATGTACATTAAAGACGATAGCAGCCCAACAGTGGTCAATTGCAAATTTACTCGTAACTTGCCCTCTACGATGGGCGGTGGGACGTATACCAAAATCGTATTTTCAAGACGCGTTGCTGAAATCCAATAGCAAATGTTAGTGGTCCCCTGAACTTGGGACAGAAAGCGAGGTTTCAAATGAACTCTTTTGTGAAGTCAAGAATCAGTTTTGTGTTGGTTGGAATTGTCTGTGTCGGCTTGGCCGGCACGTCACCCGCAGAAGCGGACGTACTGTACGTCAAAGCCGACGCTGCCGGAAGTGGCGACGGCACGACCTGGGCGGATGCATACACCGATCTGCAGGTCGCCCTGGCCGTTGCTGAGCCAGGTAGCGATATCTGGGTCGCCGCCGGGACATACCAGCCCGGTGGGCCGGGCGATCGGACCGCCACATTCCAACTCAGAAGTGGGATCGGCATCTATGGCGGTTTTGCCGGCACAGAAGTCTCCCGCAGTGAGCGAAGTCCGGCCACGAACCTGACTGTCCTCAGCGGCGATCTCAACGGCAACGATCTGGAGGTGCTTGAGCCGGCGGAGCTGGCGAGCAAGTCCACGCGATCGGACAACAGTTATCACGTAGTAACCGGAAGCGGCACCAATAAAGCGGCCGTGCTCGACGGCGTAGTCGTCACCGGGGGCAATGCCAACGGTACCGGTGCCGGAGACTCCAACGGCGGGGGCATGACCAACCGCTCCGGGGCGGCCACGCTAATCAACTGCACGTTCGAATGGAACGTGGCCTCGCGGAGCGGGGGCGGTCTGTTCAACTCTGGAGGAGCCCTGGACCTGGTCCATTGTACGTTTCGTGACAACCATGTCATTGGCTCCTCTCAACAGGACACCGGTGGCGCAGGCCTGTGCAATTTCAGTGCCAGCCCAACGGTGACAGGCTGTACATTCAGCCGAAACACATCGGACAGCCGCGGAGCGGGGATGTATAACCAGAGCGCCGCCCCGACGATTAGCCAGTGCATTTTCGAAGACAATGCCGTCCTGGGTAATTACGGCACCAGTATCGGAGGTGGCATGCTTAATGCCTTTGGAGGCAGTAACGCAGACGTTCGCCAGTGTGTCTTTACCGGCAACAGTGCGCCCTTTGGTGGCGGTATGTTCAATGGTACGAACAGCGGACCAACCATCTCTCAATGCCTCTTCAACTGGAATCGGGCCGTTCACGCCACCGCTGGAATTGGCGGCGGGATGCAGAACTGGGAGAGTCAACCGACTGTGATTAACTGCACGTTCAGCGAGAATACTGCTGTCGATTGGGCCGGTGGCCTGGGCGCGCAGGCAGGAGCTAGTCCCATAGTGGCCAACTGCATCTTCTGGGGCAACAGCGCTGCCAGACCTGGGCAAGTCGGTGGCCCCAATGCGTCTATTGTCAGCTACAGTTGTGTTCAAGGCGGTTTGGCAGGTGACGGCAACATTGACACCGATCCGCATTTCGCTGATCCGCAGAACGGCGACTACCGGCTGAAATCACAAACCGGAAGATGGGACCCTCTTGGCGAAAGCTGGACGCAAGACGATATCACCAGTCCCTGCATCGATGGGGGAGATCCTATGAGTCCGATCGACCTGGAGCCCTTCCCGACCGGCGGCTTTGTCAACATGGGCGCCTACGGCGGCACGCCTCAAGCCAGCAAGCCCTATTTTGGCCACCAGGCACCGTGCGAGTCTATCGTCGCAGGAGACCTCAACGGCGACTGCCAGGTCGATCGCGCAGACCTGGCGATCATGGCGCTGCACTGGACAGACCCAGAGCCCATGCAGCCGTAAGGACTTGATCCCGTATGTTCAGAGGGCTGGCAGACCAAGAGGCTGTCAGCCCTTTTCTATTCGGAGAACCGTTGGTGTCGCTCTCGTTAGTCCTACGAATGCTGCCCGCATTAATTCTGCACAAGGTCTCGGCGTTTTTTTAGTTCGCGCCAGGTGGTGAGGACAATTCCTTTGCTCTTGATGAACGCCTTTACGTCTGCGTCTGTCAGCAGGCGCAGTTCCGCTTCGCGGGTTGGGCCCGAGCCGGAAATGTGTGAGAAAACCTCGGTCTGTACGGTGCAATGGACAATGATCTCGGTGATGCCGGGTTTGATATCGCCGAGCAACTTGACCAGCTCGGCCTTTCTCTGCTTGTAGTCCTTCGCCATGGTCGGCTTAGTTACGAGATCGTCGATCACCGGCAGCCCGGCATCCCATACCCTCTGGGCAATAGATCTCACGAGCGGTATGAGAGGGCCGGCCTCGGCGCCGATATATTGCATGTGTCCTCCCATAATGAGGATCGGAATCTTCTTCTCGATCCCGACTTTAACATAGCGGTCGATGTATCCCGGCTGGAAACACGTCCCCATGTGGGAGTCGATATGTGTGGGCTTTATCCCCATTGCCAGGGCCTTGTCGATTTGGGCGCGAATCTCGGTCTCGACCTCGTCGGCGGTGGCGTGCGCAACGACATCGGAGACGCTGTGCCACAGGTAGCCGTCACTATCGGTGAGTCCCGGCACGGCCGGTTTTCCGGAGACGGGTCCCCAGCGATAATTCTTCCATTCCGCCGTGAGCGTCAGATGAACGCCGGCATCAACCTCCGGGTGCGATTTGAAATAGTCGGCGAACTCAGGCACCCAGGAACACGGCATCATGACGCTTAACGATGTTGCGACGCCGTCTTCGATTGCCTTGATCGCCCCCATGTTGGAATTGTGCGACATGCCTGCGTCATCGACATGGAAGATCACGGCTTTGGTGCCGGCCGGCCACCCCAGACGCTCGGCGTACGTCGGAGCCTCGGTATTGCTTGCGCTCGATACGGTAGACGTCACAGACAACACGAACATTGCTATTACAAGACGGTTCAATCGCATGGTACTTTCTCCTCGACTCAGAAACAAGTTATCTCCTGCTCGCCTTCTTCAGGTCGGCGTAGCTGATGAGCTTGATGCCCAATTCCTTGATCTTTTTCTCAATCTCGTTACTGACGAATACCTCGGTTACTGCATCGCGATCGGCGGCGACGTCATAATATCCGTCGTGACCGATGGCTCGCATCTCCGCCGTATCCAGGCCCGGGTGCTCAACAAAAAGATACGTGCCTGGTTTCAGAGCTTCGAGCGACTCTATGAATTTCTTGATGCGTTCTTCCTTGGTTTTTGCCCCCCTGTATCCGGGGAACATCTGCACGCCATATTCGGAAGTCGAAATGTCGAGATTGTATTCCTTCGCAAGCTTCGTCCAGAGTTCCTTGACTTTTGTGTCCCAGCTCGAACAACCCATGTGACAGCTCATATGGCTGATGTGCGGTATCTTACGAACAGCCAGCTCAATCTGGGCTCGCATCTCTTCTTCAATCTCTTCGATCTTCCAGTTTGCCTCTCGCAGAGCCGTGCCGGCCGGGGCGTTCTTTCGTCGCCAGATCGTGGGATAGAAATAGCCGTCCGCATCGGTCAAGCTCCGAGCCTTCGTCAGCGGGCGCCATTTGATATTTTCCCATTCACTGGTCAGGACCACGTGAACGCCGACATCCAGCCGGGGATTTTTGTTGAGCATCTTGACCGCTTCGGGAAACCATCCGCAGGGCGCCATGATTTCCACGCTGGTCATTATACCTTCGGTGTAGGATCGGATGCACGCCACGTTGGCAGCATGGCTCGATCCGATATCGTCGCCACGGACTATCAACCTGATGCTTCCGTCCCGCGCCGCACTTTGGGCGTGCAGATCATCCAAATCCCCGGCATGAAAAACCAACAGTGACAGGCCAAGCAAAACAAAACGTCGAGATGTCATTTTGGACTCCTCTTAAAAACAGCATTGAGAGACTGAAAACACGTCATATATTACCTCGACATTGATCTGCATTCAAGCTTGTGCCCGCCGATTGATTCATTTTCTTCATCGCGCGCAGCGGATCGGCAAAGCCAGTGGTCTCGACTCGGCGTTTGTGGTATAGTGAACGCCAGAATTATTCGAAAGATTGTTGTTTGGAAAGAGAGGTCGCAGTAATGAAAAGTATCTTCAACCGTCGTGATTTGCTAAGAACCGCCGGCCTTGCCGCCACATCGCAAATAGTGCCGACGATGGCGTTCGCAGCCGCAAGCAATGCGAAACGACCGAACATTTTGATCATTCACGTTGACGAGCATCGAATAGACTGTCTGGGCGCTTACGGCAATGCGGACATCAAAACTCCTCACATCGACCGGTTCGCGGCCGATGGGGTCCGCTACGACAACAGCTTCTGTCCATTCCCGGTGTGCACACCTTCGCGTTACTCGCTTCTTTGCGGCCAATATGTCCACGAGCATCGCGGCTGGACAAATCGCGATACGCTGGCGCCGAACATCGCGACTTTCCCAAGGATCTTGAGGGCAGCCGGCTACCGCACAAAGGCGGTCGGCAAGATGCATTTTACGCCCACGTACCTCGATGTTGGTTTCGACGAGCTGATGCTGGCCGAGCAGGATGGTCCCGGACGCTGGGACGACGACTATCACCACTATCTCATGCGCCTCGGACTTGTGGATCACAATGATATCGAAGATCAATTGACGCGGGAATACCGCAAGTACGCACCTAAAAAATACTGGGACACATGCGGCGCCCTTGTTTCCAATCTGCCGGAGAAGCACCATTCCACGACCTGGATTGCAGAGGAGGCCGTCAAGACGCTTCGAACTTGGGGCGACGGAGGCGGACAACTTCTGATGGCGGGTTTCATAAAGCCGCATCACCCGTTCGATCCGCCGGAGCCGTGGGACAAGATGTACGACCCGGATAAACTCTCGATCCTGCCGGGCTGGACGGGCAAATGTCTGGATCACGATTTCAAATACAATCGCGGCTATTTTCCCAACGACAAGTTGACCGAACCGGTTTTGCGCCAGGTGATGGCGTATTATTACGCGACCATATCGCAAATCGACCACCATGTGGGGCGAATGATCCGACTGCTGAAGCGAAAAGGAATTTATGACAACACGCTGATTGTCTTTACCGCCGACCACGGCGATTTCATGGGCTTCCATCACATGCTGCTCAAAGGCAACTACATGTACGATCCCGTGGTCAAGGTGCCGCTGATTATCAAATGGCCCCGGAGCAGACGCGCAGGCACCGTTTCACAACAGATGGTTAACAACATTGATCTGGCTCCAACGCTCTGCAAAGCAGCGGGTCGTGAGCCGGCCTCGAGCATGCATGGCCGTCTTCTGCAAAACGAAAGTGACGGGCACGATCTTATCTTCGCCGAGTCAAACGGAGGGCGCCAGGTGATGGCTCGCTCTCGCGAGTACAAGCTCATCCTCACGGACTCGCGCAATGAGAATCTCTTTTTCGACCTGCGTGAGGATCCGTCAGAGTTAAACAATCTCTACGACTCACCGAGTTACAGGCATCAGGCAGCGACGATTGAAACGGCTCTCTCCGCCTGGCGATGCAAGGATCCGAAACCGCGCGGGTATCAGGATCACAATGCCCCGCAGATCAACCAGCCAAATGTCCCATCCCACGATCTCAGTCACCGCAAAGCAATCGTTGAGTATTACCGAAAGAAGATGTTCGCCCTGCAAGGGCGCACGTGATCTTCTGTGACCATCGGCACCATCACTCTATCGGCAAAATACCGCCATCAAGGCGCCCGCGAGAGCTACAAACGCCATGGGCCCTAACAGCTTCAGCATGATCCCAGCCAGCGACGTCTTGAAGTAGCTGGCCGAAAGTGTCAGGCACAGGTGAACCGGCGTGATTAGAAGTCCGCAGGCCAGGCCAGAGAAGGCAAGCGTTTCGAGCCCCATCTTTGCCTGAGGACCCGTGCCGACAAATGGAACGAGCAGCGGAAAGGTGATCGCAACGGTCGCCGTGGTCACGCCCGTCAGATACGCAACGATGAACGGCAGAAAGAAGATGACAAGATACTTGGGCATGTTGATATCGGAAAAGAACTCCACCACGGCCTCGACAGCACAGCCGGCCTCGAGGTCGAGCTTGAAGAGCAATGCCCCAAAGATCAGGAGCGAGAAGTCGAACTCGACACCTGATTTGAATATCGGCGCCCATCGATTCAGCGAGACCTTGTGGATAGCCAAAAAGAGAATGATCGCCAGCAGCAGTCCGACGGCGGGGGGAAAACTGAGCCCGGCGTAGAGTGCCGCCACCAGCACGATGGGCCAGAAGGCGTGTGCGAAGCTTCTGATGTTATCTGCAAACCGGCCTTGGGGTCGGCTGTTCTCGTCCCTCTTCGGTATGCCCCAAAGCAGCAGGAAGATCACGCCGCCGAGTAGAGCCGCCAGTGTGATAGCCATATTGTGTGAAATCAAGGCAAACGCAGAGACGCCGAATATGCCCTGGACGAGCGGCACCGCCGGGTAGAGCGGCCAAACCGGCTCCCACTGGTGGCGAAAGAAAAAATTGATCGCCGCCAGGCGGCCCCGCTTGACGCCGACGTGGTCGCCCAGATCGCGAACCATCGGCGCCGAGAGCATGATGCCGGCCGGCGTGGGGAGCATCCCCATCATCATCGGAATCGCCGCAAGGGCGAGACGCCGGCTCCTGAACAAACCGTGAAGGGCCGGCACCAGGCGCAGCGAGACGCCGGTTTCTTTCATCGCGGTCGCGAAAACGTTGACCATCATTATCAAAGTGGCCAGCATAACAAAGAGATACGCAGTCGTCTGGCTCAGAGGCTTGTTGTGCCATTCGTTAACGAGGGTCTGCCAGAACTCGCTCGGGGTCACTCTGAGCAGCACCGCAAGACCGATGGCCGCCAGAACCATCGAACGTCCGAGCTTGACCTTGCGGTGAAGCAGGGTGACCAGCAGGGTCAGAGCCAATGCCATTGCAATGAGTTCATACATCTTCTCAGGGCCCACTCTATTGCCTGTTGCCGGCCGGCACAAGAAGTTTCTTGAATGAGATATACTCGAAGCCTACAATCAATTTCCCGGCAAGGGATTTGACGTGTGATTCTTGCGCGGCTCTGTTCAAGATGAAAGGCCAGACAATGTTCAGCGAAGATCGGATAAACAGGCGACGTTTCTTGAAAAACTCAGCGACCGCAGGCGCCGGGGTGGCATTGGGCGCAGACGCTGCGGCAATTCAATCTGCCTCAGGCTCTGAGTCTGCCGGCTCGTCGGCGAAGAATCTGTACTGGGGTGATCTTCACAATCATGGGCAGGTCGGCTATGCCAAGGGGTCGCTGGAGAGAGCATACGACATTGCGCGAAGCGGTCTTGACTTCTTCTGTTTCACCGGGCACTCGCAATGGCACGACATGCCCAGGATGCCGCAGGACAAGCATCTCAAATGGGTCCGCGGTTTCGAGGTGATGAGGAATAACTGGGACAAGGTGAAACGGCTTGCCAACGAACACCACGAACCGGGCAGCTTTGTACCCTTTGTCGGGTACGAATGGCATTCCAGCTCATACGGTGACGTCTGCATCATCTTTCCGGGCGATCAGGCGGAACTTGCCTATATAAACGGCATCAAGGGATTCCAGAAATTCGCCCGCGACCGCGGGGCCATTTTGATCCCTCATCATCCCGGATATCTGGAGGGATGGCGAGGTCAGAACTGGAGCGTATTGGACACTGCAGTTTCGCCGGTCGTAGAGATTTTTTCCGAGCACGGCAATGCCGAGTCTGACCGCGGTCCGCACCGCTATATCCGTCACAGCATGGGTGGCCGTTTTACTCAGAACACCCTCCAATGGCTTTGGGCCCAAGGTGTCAAGGTCGGCGTTGTCGCGAGCACCGACGACCATCTCGGCTACCCCGGCGCCTACGGCGAGGGGCTGGTCGCAGTGCACGCCGAGTCACTCACCAGGCAGTCCATCCTCGAAGCGATCAACGCGAGGCGCACTTACGGCGTCAGTGCAGATCGAATCGAATTGGACTTTCGTCTTAACGGGCACTGGATGGGTGAGGCAATCGGCGCAACTACAGCTCGCAGCATCCGTGTGAAGGTCAAGGGCAAAGACGTCGTCGACCGCGTCGAGGTGCTCCGCAACAACCGGGTGATTCATCGCAGTCACCCGATCGATCGCAGAGTCGGACCATCGAGCTGGGACAAACCGATCTTCTGCCGGATCGAATTCGGCTGGGGGCCTTGGGGGGACCTGAACATGGTCCGCATCTGCGACTGGAAATTCAAAGTCACTGTCGGTGACGGAAGCATCATTTCCGCCACGGCGTGTTTTCAATCGGGGCCTTTCGACGAGCAGCGACGCAACCGACTTGCGACAGTCGATGACAAATGCTGTGAGGTCACTTCCTATACTTCGCGTTTGAAGGCTTACGAGGAAAGGGCAACGAACAGTATCATCCTCGAGATTCAAGGTTCGGCGCAGACTAAACTGGCGATTGCGATGACTGAACCGGCGAAAATGGCCATCACTAAATCGCTCGGACAATTGGCCGAATCCAGCGACGTCAAGTTTACCGGGCCTTTCACCTCGGAGTCGGTTCTTCTGCCTCGAATCACCTTTGCCGAGAACTATCGATGCGAGTTTGAATTCACGGACCAGCACAGCACCAAGAAAACGGATTGGTACTACGTGCGCGTGGTCCAAGCCAACGGCAGTCTGGCATGGTCGAGCCCGATATGGGTCGAGGGCGGCGCTTAGCACAAGTAGAGGGCGGCCCACCGATCAATGACGAAGATCAAAAATCAAAACGCAAAATGTAAAATTAAGGAATCGCCTTCGGCGATGTTGTTAGAAACAGCCCCGCAAAGCGGCTCCGCAATTTTGATTTTTGATATTTGATCTTTACATTCTTGCGGTTTAGCGTCCGGTCTTTGCATCCTGTTCCCAGCGCGCATGCTCGGCTATGAGACGCTCAGCCAGTTCCGGCTTTGCCGAGCGCAGGTTGGCGGTTTCACCTATGTCGGTTTCCAGGTCGAAGAGTTGCCAGTCCTGGTTGGTGCTCTGTTTTTCCCGGGTGAGCTTGTAGCGGCCCATTCGAATCGCTGCGTCGTTCGAACCGAACCTCCAATAGAGGTACTTGTGCGGCGAAGGGGCGCGGCCCGCCAGAGCGGCTGTAGGATCCTTGCCGTCGAGAAAACGGTCGGTCGGCAGGTCAAGCCCCGCGGCGCTAAGCGCCATCGGAACGAAATCCATACTGACCAGAGGTTCGCGGCAGACCGTCCCCGCCCTTATCCGTCCGGGCCAGCGAACGATGCAGGGCACCCGGATGCCGCCTTCCCAAAGCGTTGTTCCGCCGGCTCGCAGCGGGTAGTTGGATGCGCACTCCATCCCGCGTGCCGGGATGATGAATGCTCCGTTGTCGGAGAGTAGGATGACGATAGTATTTCCGGTCAGCTTCAGTCGATCGAGCTTATCGATAACCCGGCCAATACCGTCGTCCATTGCAGTGAGGACGGCACGATAGCGCTGGCGCTCGTCGAGTGTATCGGGAGAGTAACCGTAGCGAGCGAAGGCTTCGTCCGGGGCCTGCCAAAGACAAGGCGTTCCGGGCGGCTTGTTTTTCGGATTCGGGTAATGTGCCGCGTTAAACGGAACATAACAGAAAAACGGCTTGTCCTTATTTCTCTCGATGAACTCACACGCCGCATCGGCAAACACATACGTGCTGTAGCCTTCGGCCTTTGCCGGTTCGGTGCCGCGGTGGAGATCGTTACGGCCATTGTAGAGATACGTATAGTAGTCGCAGTTTCCGGAGATATTGCCGAAGTATTCATCGAAACCGCGATCCGTCGGCCGGCTACCGGGTGCGAAGCCGAGGTTCCATTTGCCGAAACACCCGCTGACGTATCCAGCCTCGGCGAGATAGCGGGCCAAGATCTTCTCGGAATGCGGCAGAGCGATCTGTTTGTGTTCGTCGATCTTCCAGAGCTGCTCGTTCAGACCGTTGCGAATACCGTGTCTGCCGGTCAGCAGGGCCCCGCGAGAAGGCATGCAGGACGGCGAACCGATATAGAAATCGGTGCAACGAACGCCCTCTCTGGCGAATCGGTCGATTCGCGGCGTCTTGACGACTTTGTTGCCGTAGCAGCCCAAATCGCCGTAGCCTATGTTGTCGACAAACATCAGTACGATGTTGGGCTTGCCGGCGGACGAGTCGGCTAAATTCCGCCGGGCGACGCCGGCACATCCGGAGAATGTTAGCGCTGCGGCGCCATGACAAAGAGATTTCAGAAAGTTTCGTCTGCTCGTGTGATGAGGCATCTGCAAATCCTTATCTTAAACTCGGCGCCATGCAGCGTCTATTTCGCCTCCGGTTCCACGCGATGGCCGTTCCGTTCGTGCTTGTTTACGATACTACTGGGCCTTTGCCATCCACATAGCCTTCCGCCAGATAGGGGAACGTGCCGCTATTTGCAGCCGAGGCGACCTTCTCACACAATTTGTCGCGCTGCTCGTCGGACATAGGCTCGATCGTACGGGCAATCCGCGCACACGATTCAATCACATCCAGATCGGGCATCCCGATGGTCGCCGCAGCCATCGGCAGCGTCAGAGCATACTGCATAAGGTCCCGGGCTGTGATTCGGCCTTTGCCGATCAGCCTACCCTGGGCCATGGTCTTCATCGCCAAAAGTCCGATCCCGTGGTCCAGGGCGTAGGGAATCACGTCGTTCGCAAAGTCTACGCCGGGATACATGGGACCCCCCTTCTTTGCACCATGGCCCGGATTCTGGGGACACATGATGCAGTCGGGCTCAATCCGTTTCATCGCTTCGAGAATGACCTTGCTGTCCTGATGTCCGGTGACACCGATGGCGCCGATGACGCCGGCTTCTTTCCATTTTCGGTACTCCTTTAGTGCGCCATTTTTCGAGACGATCTGGTCGATGTCCTGTGTCGTGGAAAGTCCATGAAAATGCAGAACATCGATGCGGTCGGTCTTGAGGTCACTCAGGGTCTCGTCGAGTTGCTTTTTGGCCGTCTCTGCGTCCCTTGCGCCGAGCTTGCTTGTCAGCGTAATTCGCTTTCGATAGTTGGGGACGAGAAAGCGGCCGTACCGCTGTTGGCTTTCCCGCACCTCGCCCTTGGTATAAGAGTGTCCCGTATCGAAGTAATTGATTCCCAGCTCGATTGCGCGATGGATCATCCTTTCAGCCACATCGAGATCTTCCTGAAGCAGATAGCGCGATCCGCCGCCGAATCCGACGATGGAAATCATCCGCCCCGTCTTACCAAGCGGGCGCAGCGGCATGGTCGTTGTCTGCGGCTCCGAACCTGCCCCAAGTGCAGGGTACGCACCGGCCAGAGACAATCCGCCGGCTGTCGTCGTTAGAAATCCTCTTCGTGTGAAATGAGAGTTCATTGTCGGTTTCCTTCCTATTGTGGACTTTTCTGTAGTTCTATCAGTTTGCAGCGAGGCCGCTGTGCTCATGTATTGTACCGCCTGGGCATGAAACACGAAAGTACAAAAATGGACAAGCACAGACTCGGCTTGCTAAGGACTGTGCATGAAATAAACTCTCGAATTTGAGGTCCAAGTGTGCCGTAGATTTGGGTGCGATCGATTGAGTGGAGCCGGAATTGTAGCTATTCTACAGTGAGGATTCCACGATTGAGGAGCAGCCGAAGATGCGGTGCAATTGGGCAGCCAAAACGGGAAGTTACTTCATGCACGGCCCTAAGCATGTTCAGAATATTTCGGGCATTTGTCACCCGCTACCGGGGAAAATTCAGAAGTTTTGTTGTGGAATCCGGGGAAAACCGGGTAAATTGGGCTGTACAATTGAATCGGGTCGTTCACCCGATCTGGTGACTGTGACTGTTCTTATCGGTGAATTTGCAGGGGCTTTGAATGAAACCGGCTTTGTTGGTTTTGGCGGCGGGCCTGGGCACTCGTTACGGCGGACTCAAGCAAATCGATGCCGTCGGTCCGAATGGCGAAACAATTATCGACTACTCGGTCTATGATGCGTTGAGGGCTGGCTTTGGCAAAGTGGTCTTTGTGATCAGGCATTATTTCGAAGGTGCTTTCAGGGAAAAGGTCAGCAGCAAGTTCGACGGTCTCGTTCAAACCGCCTATGCGTACCAGGAACTGGACGCCTGCCTCGGCGGTTTTGAGCCGAGCATGGATCGTGAGAAGCCGTGGGGTACGGGGCACGCGATACTCGTGGCCCGGGACGTGGTAGACGAGCCTTTCGCAGTCATCAACGCCGATGACTATTACGGGCCGAACTCGTTTAAGACCATTCTCGGGTTCATCGCAGCCAAAGACGTCTCGAGCAATGAATATGCCATGGTCGGTTATACGCTCCGGAATACCCTAAGTGACTATGGAGCCGTATCCAGAGGCGTCTGTGAGTGCGATGAGCGGATGTTCCTCAAGAAGATTGTAGAGAGAAAGGCAATCGAAAAGACCGAGGACGGCGCTCGCTATTTTGGCGCTGACCGAACCGAGCATCATCTCGCGGGAGATGAGATTGTCTCGATGAACCTGTGGGGATTCCAGCCGTCAATATTCGACCTTCTCCAATCGAGTTTCGATCGATTTCTAAGAGATCAAGGCGACCAAAACAGCTCCGAGCTGCTCATACCCTCGGTTACCGATGACCTCATCAAGAGTGCAAAAGCAACCGTCAAGGTGTTGCGCACGGACGATTCATGGTTCGGCGTCACCTATCGTCAGGACAAATCCATTGCGATACGATGCATTCGCCAATTGATAGACGAAGGGACATATCCGGAAAAACTTTGGGGATAGTGATGGCAAGAGACATAAAATCCGTCGCCAAGCACTTCCACATCGATGCCGAATTGGTCGATGCCAAGCTTCTGGCCAGGGGCCATATCAATGACACGTACATCCTGGCCAGCGAAAAGCACGGAGTTACCAGCCGATATGTGCTCCAGCGCATAAACCACACCGTGTTCAAAGATCCCCCTTCAATGATGACAAATATCATCCGCGTCACCGAGCACATAAGCGCCAAGATGCGAGAGATAAACGCGCCACTGGCATCGCGCCAGTTGACGGTGATTGCCGCTGACGATGGCCGAGGCTATTACGAGGACATCGATGGAAACTTCTGGAGAGTATACAATTTCATTGAAAACGCGGTCACGCACGACAGCCTGGAATCCACCGAACTGGCCTGCGAGGCGGCAAGGATGTTCGGCTGGTTCCAAAGGATGCTGATCGACCTGCCCGGACCGGTTCTGCACGAGAGCATCGGAGATTTTCACAACACGCCCAGGCGTTCTGAGGTTTTTCAGGAGGTCCTCGCGGCGGACCGTCTCAACCGCGCCAAGGATGCAAGACCTGAGATTGATTTTGTGTCTGAAAACTTAGGTCTTTGCAATGTCTTGCTGGATCTGGCCGGCAAGGGCGAAATCCCCGTGCGTATTGCGCACAACGATACGAAGATCAACAACGTAATGCTTGATGAGAGGACAAACAAAGGGGTCTGCGTCATCGATCTGGACACCGTGATGCCGGGCCTGTCGGTTTACGACTTCGCAGACATGATACGAACCGCAACGTGTTCCGCACAAGAGGACGAGCGTGATTTGTCGAAAGTGGCTGTGGACATTTCCATGTTCGAAGCGCTCGTCAGAGGTTTTGCCGCCGAGACTAGCCGGTTTCTCACATTCGTAGAAAAGAAACACTTGGTTTTTGCCGGGAAACTTATTACCTTTGAACAGTTGATAAGATTTCTTACCGACTATCTGGCGGGCGATGTTTACTACAAGATATCCCGCCAGAGACATAATCTGGATCGCAGTCGGACACAGATGAAACTGCTCGAGTCTATTATCGAGCGGGAAGAAGCGATGAACGAGTTGGTCGAATTAGTATTCGAGAAAAGCTCTGCTTAGTGAAAAGATGAAGGAGTCACGTTATGAAAAGGAAGCCGTTGTCCGCATTCTTTGTTCTAATACTTGTTGTCATCCTGGTTTGCTGTCCATCTATAATGGCGCAAGAATCAGCGGCCCCTCGTACGATCGGCAAGATTGTCCGATTCGACGATCGCGCGAACGAGCTGATTTCACCTGATGCAGAAATCGAACTCCTCGCCTCCGGATTCGAATGGTCTGAGGGCCCGTTGTGGGTCCAGGACGCCGACGGCGGTTATTTGCTGTTCTCCGACATACCGCGCAACTCTGTCATGAAGTGGAAGCAGGCAGAGGGGATCAGCCTGTTCATGAAGCCTTCGGGCTATACCGGCGTCGCCGATTATGGCCGGGAGCCGGGAAGCAATGGATTGACCCTGGACCTTCAGGGGCGCATCATCTTCTGCGAGCACGGTGATCGGCGCATCTCGAGATTGGAAAAAGATGGCGGCAAGAAAACCCTTGCCGACAGCTACGACGGCAGGCGCTTTAACAGTCCGAACGATGCCGCCGTTAAATCGAATGGTGATATATATTTCACCGATCCTCCTTACGGTTTGCCCCAGCAGCACAGAGACCCCAGGCGGGAGCTGGATTTTTGCGGCGTCTTTTGTCTTTCGACCTCCGGGCAGGTGACTCTGCTCACAAAGGAAATGACAAGGCCCAATGGAATTGCGTTTTCTCCTGACGAAGCGATTCTCTACGTCGCACAATCAGATTCCAAGAACGCAATCATAAAGGCCTTCGGCGTCAAATCGGACGGGACTCTGGCGCCCGGTAAAGTCTTGTATGATTTCACAGAACTGATGGGCAAGTACCCTGGTTCCACTGACGGCTTGAAGGTGGATCGGCAAGGCGATCTTTTCGCCACCGGTCCCGGAGGCGTGTATATCATCACCGCCGCCGGCAAGCTCCTTGCCCGGATTCATACCGGCAAACGCACGTCCAACTGCGCCTGGGGCGGTGACGGTTCGGTGCTGTACATGACGGTTGACGATTACCTGTGCCGGGTCAAGACAAAAATCAAAGGCGCCGCGCAGCCTGGCAGATGACGCCTGGTGTCACCATTTTCGTACCCTTCCTGCACGGCAAGGGAAAGCCGGTCCCAGCGGTCCGGCTTCTGTCAACATGTCGAACACCTGCTGCGGCCCAGCGTATAATTGGCAGTCGGCATGTAAGAAAGGAGTGACGCAAATGTCAAGACAATTCAACAACAAGATTTGTGCCGCTATTCTGTCCGCGATTCTCGGCTTACTCTTACCGTGCAGTCAGGCTCAGGAAACGAAAGAGCACGGCTTTGATTCTTCCGGCTACGACTGGGTTCTCAAAACATTCGTGAACGAACAAGCGATGGTAGACTACAGCAAGCTCAAGGCTCAGCGGCGACAACTCGATGCATTCGCCGCTGCGATGGGCAAGCTGACCTCGGACACCTATGAGAAATGGAGCGAGAAGGACAAGATCGCATTTTGGCTAAACGCATACAATGGTCTGACGCTGAAGGCGATAATCGACAACTACCCGATAGAATCTTCTTTCTTGAGATCAAGGATCTATCCCAAGAACAGCATCCGGCAGATCGCGGGCGTGTGGAAGAAAATCACCTTCATGGTGATGGGACGGAATATGACGCTCGGTCACATCGAGGATCGGATACTGCGCGCGAAATTCGACGAGCCCAGAATTCATATGGCGATGGTCTGCGCAGCTATGGGATGTCCGCCGCTTCGCAACGAGCCTTATGAGGGCGACAAACTCGACGAACAGCTCGACGACCAGACCCGCCGTTTTCTTGGCAACTCGGCCAAGTTCAAGATTGACCGCGGCAAGAACCGGCTTCGCCTTTCGTCGATATTCGAATGGTTTGCCGGCGACTTCGTAAAGAAATACGGTCCTAAAAAGAATATCGGCAAACATGACAAGAAAGAATCCGCCGCGCTGAATTTTGTTGCGCTTTATCTTACCGGGGTACAGAAAGACTACGTACTTGCCGGTAAGTTCAAGATCAAGTATCTGCAATACGATTGGTCCCTGAACGAACAGCGGGCCCAAAAATAGAGGAAGCGAACTAGCAGCAAGATGAGCACCCAAGACAGCAATTGTACTCTTATGTTTGTCAAGTCACCGACCACCGGACAGGTCAAGACCCGTCTGGCTGCTGAGATAGGCGAAGACGCGGCTGTTCGGCTTTACAGATGCTTTGTCGAGGATTTGATATCTATGGTCGAAAAACTCGACACCAGCCTCAGGATTTGCTTCTATCCGCCCGAGACGAAATCGCTATTTCTGCAATGGCTGGGCGAACAACACGGCTACATTCCTCAGACAGGTGACGATCTGGGCGAGAGGCTCAAGAACGCTTTTGTCGATGCGTTCGAGCAAGGCTTCTCGAAGGTGGTCGCCATCGGCTCAGACAGCCCAGACCTGCCGGCCAGTTTTCTGCGGCAGGCATTCGAGGAGCTGGACTTCAATGACGCCGTCGTGGGGCCCAGCAGCGACGGGGGCTATTACCTGATAGGTTTTTCAGCCGACTCATTCGCGCCCGAAGCCTTCGACGGCATCGCCTGGAGTACGTCGGCCGTGTTAGGTCAGACCCGAATGAAGCTGAAGATGCACGGGCTCGGTGTCCACTTGTTGCCGCAATGGCACGATGTCGATACACGATCGGATTTGGACGGACTTGTCACCAGAACTGGCAACAGGCCCTTAAGCTCATCCAAAACATTTGATCTGATTAGACGATCCGACGGTCGAATGCCGCAATCATAGGAGAGTGCCATGTTTGACTACGATGTTGTAGTGATAGGAGCCGGATCAGGAGGACTGGTTGCCTGCAAGGTAGCCAACGGATTGGGCAAGAAGACGGCTCTTATCGAGAAGAGAAAACTGGGCGGCGATTGCACCTGGTTCGGCTGCATCCCGAGCAAGACGCTTATCAAATCGGCCAATATCGCTCACCAAACGACGCGGTTAAGGGAATTTGGCTTGGAGCCAAGCGTTCCCGTCGAGTTGAACGCCAGCAATGTCATGGCGCACGTCAGAGCGGTCGTTCAGGCGGACGCGGACGGCCATCCGCCCCAGACTCTTGAAGCCGAAGGTATTAACGTTCTTTTCGGCGCCGGGCGGTTTCTGGATTCTCACAACCTGATGGCCGGTGAGAAGAAGATATCGTCCCGGAGGTTTGTGATCTGCACCGGCTCCCATCCGTTTATCCCGCCCATCCAGGGACTCGGCGAGATTCCCTACCTGACTAACGAGACAATCTTTGACCTTGAAGCTCTACCCCGCTCGATGATTGTCCTTGGCGCGGGGCCCATCGGCATTGAACTTTCGGCCGCGCTCAATCGCCTTGGCGTGAAGGTCACCATCATCCAGCGGTCGGCCAACGTTCTCCAGAGGGACGACGCCGAACTTGTCGACAGACTCATCCAGATACTGCGTCACGAGGGCGTGGAAATACTGACCGAAACCAAAACGAAAGAATTCACTCGGCGAGGGAGCAAAATAATTGCCGAGATCGAGGATGAGAAAGGCCAAAGGCAAATTAAAGCCGAATCGGTCCTGGTCTCCGTCGGCAGAAGACCGAACCTCGATGGCCTGGACCTGGAAAAGGCCGGCGTTGAGTTTGATTCGGCGGGCGTCAAAGTCGATCGTCATCTCAAGACCTCCGCGAACAATATCTACGCCTGCGGCGACGTCGTGCCGCCTTATCTATTCACCCACATTGCAGAGTATGAGGCGATAATCGCTACGACGAATGCGTGTTTTGGCCTGCCTCTGAAGAAAACCAATTACGACAACGTGCTTTGGGCAACCTATACCGACCCAGAACTCGCCCATGCCGGCCTGACCGAGGAGCAGGCAAGGCGGCGATATGGTGACAAGATAAGAATCTACAGATGGGAGCACAAAGATGTCGATCGCGCAAAGACCGACCTTGCTCAGAACGGCCTCAGCAAGTTCATCTGTGACAACAAGGGCAGGCTTTGGGGAATTCACATCCTGGGCCACGGCGCCACCGAGCTGATGCATGAGGCTCAACTGGTCAAATCTCTGGGATTGCCCTTCAGTAAGATTGCTTCAGTGATTCATGCTTATCCGTCGTACTCGGACGCGGTGCGCCAACCCGCCAAACGCTGCTACATCGATATATTGCAGAATAATTTCTTCATCAAACTGCTCAAGAAAATAGTCCCCGGAAAGGACAAGGGATAAAATGATAACCGAAACAATTGACAGATCCGAACAGTCGTTGTCTGCCAAAGAGCGGCGCGGCAAGCGAGTAGCCTTCGCGATCGTCGGTTACAAGACAGTGCTCTGGGCCGTGATTATTGTGGCCGTGATTACGGGAACCGTACTGCTGCCAGTGAAGGGTTGGCTTATCGAGGCTCTGGAGTGGACACAGGGACTGGGCATTTGGGGTTACGTGTTCGTGGTTGCGTTCTATATAGTGGCCTGCGTATTCCTCCTGCCCGGCTCGATTCTGACTCTTGGCGCGGGCCTTATCTTCGGGCTCGTCGGCGGCGTTATCACCGTCTCGATAGGCAGCACGCTCGGAGCATGTGCGGCCTTCCTGGTTGGCCGGACGGTTGCCCGAAACTGGATAGCCCGTAAGGTCGCTGCGAATGAGAAGTTTGCCGCGATTGACCAAGCCGTCACTCATCAGGGATTCAAGATTGTCCTTCTGACCCGGCTGAGCCCCGTCTTTCCGTTTAATGTGCTCAATTACGCTTTTGGGCTGACCAATATCTCGTTCTGGAAATATGCTCTGGGATCCTGGATCGGCATGATACCCGGCACGGTGATGTACGTTTACTTTGGGGCGGCTTTGGGATCTTTTGCCGAGCTTGCGGCCGGCAATGTGGAAAAGGGCGTGGCAGGCAGGCTGTTCTTCTGGTTCGGCCTGGCTGCGACGATTGTGGTGACGGTTTTCGTGACGCGCATCGCCCGCAAGGCTTTGAAGCAGGCAGTAGAAAACAGGGCCGCCGAAGCAACAGAAAACGAAATCGACCCGCAGATATGATCGCAGGGGCCATACTCGAAGACGACGGCCAGGAACTTAAGGTCTACTACGGCGCCTCGGATACCTGCATCTGCCTCGGCACCGCAAAGGTCAATGAATTGATGCAGTTCTGCACCATCGGCGAGCATTGACCGGCTCGAAGATTCATTTGCACCGCGCTGACGCAAATGGTAACATAGCAGGCAAGAATTATCTCCTGCTCTTGAAAACGTCTATTGATGAGGTGAGGCAAATGAACAGAATCTCTCGACGACACTTCATGAAGAACTCGCTCTACGCCGGCGCCGCTCTGGCGGTCCCGCACGGTCGGGTTTTGGGCGCCAACAACGACATTCGCATTGCCGTAGTCGGTCTCGGCTCGTTCGTCAAGATCGGCGGTAAAGGTCGTGGCGATCTTAGAGACTTCCGCAAGATCCCCGGCGTGCGCATCGCCGCGATATGCGATTGCGACAAGGACCACATTGCGCCCGTCCAGAAGGAATGCAACGACAAGGGCGAGAGGGTCAGGGCATATACGGATGTTAGAGAGCTGCTCGATAGCAAGGATATCGACGCCGTCAGCGTCACCACGCCCAACCACTGGCATTCGCTGATCGCCATCTGGGCCTGCCAGGCCGGCAAGGATGTGTTCGTCCAGAAGCCCGCCTCGCACAACATCTTCGAGGGCCGCAAGATGGTCGAGGCCGCCGCGAAGTACAAGCGCATCGTGCAGGCTACTCACGGCCCGCGCTCCGACGGTGCGCTCGAGGCCGCATTCGAATACGCATGGAAAGGCAATCTCGGCAAGATGCTCTACGTCCACGGCCTCAATTACAGACCGCGCGAGAGCATCGGCAAGGTGACAGGTCGGCAGCCGATACCGAGCGGTTGCGATTACGACCTCTGGTGCGGCCCGGCTGCGAAAAAGCCGCTGATGCGAAAGTACCTCCACTACGACTGGCACTGGGACTGGACCACGGGCAACGGCGACATCGGGAACATGGGAATCCATTATGTCGATTCATGCCGCTGGGCCGTCAACCAGATGGAGCTGCCCAGGCGCGTCATCAGCATCGGCGGGCGATTCGCATACGACGACGACGGCCAGACGCCCAACACCCTACTCACACTGCTGGACTACGAGCCCGTGCCGATACTTTTCGAGGTCCGCGGCCTGCCCAAAGACAAGTCCGTCCACGACCAGAACTGGTCCCGGAACATGGACACGTATCTCGGCGAAAGGTTCGGTGCGGTCGTCCACTGCGAGAACGGCTACGTCCTCAACGGCGCCGCCTACGACAAGAAGGGCGAACTCATAGAGAAATTCACATCCGACAGAATCAGCACCAAGCAGAACTTCATCAACGTAATGCGCAGCAGAAAGACCGACGAGTTGTACACCGACGCCCTCGACGGCCATCTCTCCTGCGGCCTGCTCCACATGGCGAACATCTCCCATCGTCTCGGCAGGGAAACGCCCCCGGGACAAATCCGCGAGACCATCCGGGGCAACAAGGTCTTCGCCGAGGCCTTCGGCCGCATCGCCGCCCACCTCGACGCCAACGGCATCGACCTCCAAGAAACGCTCGCGACGCTCGGCCCCATGCTGGAATTCGACCCCCGTACGGAGAGATTTACGGGCGAGTTCAGCAAGAAGGCGAACAAGCTGGTCTCCCGTGATTATCGAAAGCCGTTCGTGGTGCCCGAGAGGGTGTAGCGACCCGGCAGCGGGAAGAGTCGGCTTTGACTGGCTTTGTTTTGCATTTCTCATTAACCGCGGATTACGCAGATTCACGCGGAGAAAAGATCAATGACCAACTGAATTGGACACGGATTTCACTGATTAGCACGGTTTAAAGAAATAGATGTAAGAAATCTGTGTAAATCCGTACTACAATCTTTCACCTTCTTGTTTCTTATGCTTGATTATGTTTCTGTCGCAATCGTATCTTCATATAAGATAGTAAGTTAGATTGCCTCACACAAAGCCACCAAGAACACAAAGATTTGTTGGTTTAAACGAGTTATTCTCTAACTCCGTGTCTCTGTGAGAGATAAATTGGATGCGGCCAAGGGCTGCGCTGGGAAATCCGTGTCTGAAAAAGGTTCCGCCGAGGGCGATTAATTTCTAACATTAGGGATTTGTATTAGCCACGAGGAAAACAATAATCAATAATCAATAATCAATTGCGACGGCCACTAAGGCACCAAGGCACTAAGTTGCACTTCTACGTTGGACATTCCTTGTTCTATGCTTGTCCCGAGCAGGGTCGAGGGATTCGATATTCCAACGCTTTCTGCCTCCTGATTCCCCGTTCACCTGTCTCCTGTTCTCAGTCCTTTCCTATCCGCTATCCGCTCCACGCTAAACGCTATTTACCATCCGCTAGCGGCCATGTCCAATTCTCAATTCTAAATTCATACATCAGTAATAAATTTCTTTCCTGATAGATGCGGATTCACTCAGATTGAGATTGGACACGAAACGGCCACGGTGCGATATTTCGCACCATCAATCTTGCACAAACCGGCAAATCTGCTATGATTGGCAGCAGGCAAACGTGGAATACTCTGAGTTGATGTGGGATCGTCATGGTGAATATTTCCAGTGAAATGATCGAAAGGATGACTCGGCAGATTGTCCGCGAAGTTGATCCCCAGCGGATTCTTCGGTTCGGTTCCTGGGCTCGGGGCCAGCCAAACGAACATTCGGATGTGGATCTGCTGGTGGTGGAACACGAGCCGTTCGGCCGCAATCGGAGTCGACGGCGGGAGGCGGCTCGCATTTGGCGCTGCCTTTGGGAATTCCGCGTATCCAAGGATATTCTCGTTTACTCCGTCAGCGAGTTGGCGCAATGGGAGGATTCGAGCCATCATGTGATTGCCAGGGCGCTCAGAGAAGGGACGGTCCTTTATGAGTCCGACTGACGCACCCCGCGAACTGCTCGAGTTGGCGAGAAAGGACTATAAAGCCGCGCTGATCCTTGCTCGCGCCGAAGATCCATAGGCCCTTTTAAATGAGTCCAGAAAACCTTATCCACAACATTTGACAATGCCCCAAACCATCCACTTCGCTCACTGCGTTTGCTCAGTGGCTGCCGTCAGCCCGTATTTCTCAGAAGTCCCCGCTGCCTTTTCAATCCACAGTGGTATCCGGCTCTAGACGGACTCGTCCAATCTCTTTCGTTTCAACGAATCACCTCTGAACAGTTTGCCAATATGCGGAGGTTTTTCAAAGTTTTCCCGAAAGAACAACTCGAAATCTACGCTGTCTCCTCTGGGATCGAATACAAACCACCCGACAATGCTTGAACAAGGATGCCCTCCGTCAGACCAAAAATCATCCGCGCTCTCTCGTAAACTCTCAATACTATCATCGTCTCTCCACGCACTCCTAACTAGGATAACATTTACGCAATCAGGCATAAATTGTCTATATGCACTCTTCAGCTTCTTCAGAAATCTATCACTGCAATCACCATCCTTCGCGCTGTAAATAGTAATGGACTGACCACGCTTCATCCTGTGGCATTCACCCAGCATTTCACCGGTTTTGCTTGTAACCTCTTTACTCTCACCATTCACAAGCTCTTTTGAAAGCCTGAAGGCCTCTTTACAAAACTGTTGCATTTCATCATCTGTCAGCGATTTGCTGAACGAGAAACCAAATCCTTCTCTTCGCAGACTGTCAAGCCGTGTACCGACTTTCAGGTCATTCCGCATTTCCTTGTCAAAATTCAAACGTTTGACATGAATATAGAACGTTTGATTCCCCTCAGAAACTCTGAAGTCGGCCTTCTTGCCATTGATCGTCGGAACTTCAACTTCTAACTCACACCCATGACCTATAAGGTGGCGTGCAATCAGTGCTTCAGCATAATGATCCAAGAATTGCTCCCAGCCTCTTATTGACTCTAGTTTCTCAAGTAGCTTTGACAGTTCTGGGTGCTCAGCCCACCCTCCTATCTCATCAACAACCTCTGGGTGCAAATTTCTTTCAAATATCTTCAGGCCCGATCTCACCTTTTCCACTTTCCCACGATTGTCATTTCTGTCTTCCTCGAAAAATGTCATTGCTTCTTAGCAGTCCACTGGCGCTACGTCATACAATCTTGAAGTCTCGCAACGACTTTGTCGCGGCAATGTACTGATCCATCCAACTGCTCGCAAATAACGTCAGATCCACCGGGTTGATCGCGTCGATATGGATGCTCTCGAACCAGGAGCGAGCCCACGAAAGCTCCTTGGGATTGCCGTCCGGGAGAAGCAGCTTCTGGAGATCTGACATTGACGATTGTATTTGGCTCAGGAGGGCATGAGATTGGTCATCAGGAAGACAGAACACTTTGGACTCGATGGACTCCCGAACGAGCAGCACTTTGGGATTGTTGCGCTCTTCATTCATCAGGGTCATAATGACCAGTGCGAGCCGGTAGAGCTTGCACTTCGATGCGTACTGCTGCTGTTGTTCTGGCGAGAGATCGAGTTCGTTGCTGGGGGCAAGATCATCGTTCGCGACGAACTCAGACAGGAAGACACCTGCAATCTCATCTGGCGTCAACTTCGCTTTTCGGTGGCCAAAGATGGCCATGCGATTGTCCCCTTCTTATAATGACCTAAAAACGATTACATAGTCTGTGTGAAACGGAGAACACAAAGAAGCTTATGCCTGTATAAGACCTTTTAGTTGCTTCTTCCATTAATGAGCAGGATATGCGGACCACGGGTTGATGTCAAGTACGCATTTTCAGATTTCGGCGAAAGTCCTTCGTCGCGCATAGGGTGCGATGCATCGCACCTGTTAAAGTAAGTCATCCCGGCGTGCCGGGATTCCGCAATCTTGATACTCGATGTTTGATCTTTGATTTTCCTTGATACGGGCGGTGCGAAGGATCACACCGCATATTGCCTTGAGTGTCAATTAGCCATTCAAACGGTGGCCTGGCGGACGAAGGCGCCTCGCTTGGCTTCGCTCAGTAGGATGACGAGCACGCTTGCGATCACGCCGAGCAATCCCAAGAGCAGAGTCAGGAATATCAGCAGCAGGATATAGCCTATAATGCGTTTTGCCGAGAGCTGTCGCCACGTGACCGATTGCGGCCATATCTTCACGAGTCCCACTATCACGAGCAGGCCCACGATGACGATCAGGCTGCCACAGAGGTTGGAGAGAGTGCTCTTGGGCACGGCCCAGATACTGAGCTTGGCCCCGCCGGATGGCCTGGTGAAATCGAGCTTGACCTCGCCGTCCGGCAGCATTACCGGCAGCGAGTACGTGCCCGAGGCGGTGTAAAGCGGCGTCTCCCCAGAAGCATCTTCTGGGGCCGCTGCGGGCGCCTGAGGCTGGCTGGTAGCAGGCGCGAACCGCGAACCTGCTACTACTTGCCGCCTGGCCTGCACTTGGGGTCCCGACGTTCGAGAGCTTGGGAGATCGCCCAAAGCGGTGGCTCTGAGCGCGGTGTTATATTCATATTCAGGCCTGACCGGGCCTGTCTGCGACTGGGGTTCCTGTTGAACGTCGGCGCCGAAGAATTGCCCACCTTTTTGTCCATATTCCTGCTGCTGGAAATGTCTCGCCAATCGGTTGTCCTTTAGCTCTTCCAACTGAACCTTGAGTTGTTCCTGCTTGCGGTCGATTTGCGTCGCGGTCTCACGCGCCAGCTCATCCAGTTCCCGGGCCATTTCCACGTCTTTGTCTACAGACTCGACCAGTAGTTCTGTGGATTTCCTGCCGCCGGCCTTGACTGAAGCCTTCCCTTGCTGTTCGTCGATCGGGCCCGAGGGGTCCGTCTTCTGATTCAACCGGTTCAACTGCTGCTGTGACACTTCAAGGTCTTCCTCGATGCGGGCAATCTGCTGCTCCTCGCTTTCGCTGAGAAATCCGGGCTTGGCCAGCAGGGCCTTGTTTCGAATGATCTCAGCCACCCCTGGGTTTGTGGCGCTGGTGTTGAGATAGGCGTTTAGATCGTTGCGCGTCTGAGCCTGTTGCTTTACGATGAAATCGCTGTTACTGCCCATCAGTGTATCTTGTAGTTGCTTCTGCCCGCCGAGTCTGCCTCTTAGACGCTCGTAGTCTCTTTCGCTGATCTGGCCGCGATAGTTGTCGAGAGATGACTGTGCCTGACTGATCTCGCGGCCGAGCTTGTCGTTGAACACGTCCCAGTTCTTCTTGGCAATTACGCCTTTGCGGCCGTACGAGCCGGCGACATCGCGATAGTTTCTTTCGAGCCTTTTGAGCTGCTCGAGCTTCGCCTCGATGCCGAGACTGAGCATCTCCACCGTCCCGGCCGCCGGTGACATATTGCCGCCGGGCCGCACGTAGCGATAGCCGCCGGGCAAGCGCAGAGACCACGTAGTCCGCATGACCGGAATTCCAACGATCGATATGTTGGGCGGCTTGAGCCTGGTTATCCCGTCGAGAGGCGCAACCAACGGCCTGGACGCATCGTCCGCAAAGTACAGATAGACCTCGTAGGGAAGGCCGCCGGGAGAAGTCTTGACCAGCGGTATCAGCACCTGACCTTCAAGCGCATTGGCCGCGACGGCGGGCTTGACCGGCTCGGAGGCGACTTTCGCGCTCCACAGACGCAGGCCCTGAGGCATCTCCACGATCAGGAATTGCTCGCTTCGATTCTGCAGGGCCACTTTCGCCTCGTACCGGCACCGGCCGCTGCGGTCGATGACGGAGGTCAGCGCCAGCAAATCGACCACGGCCTGAATCCGGGTCGCCGTCTTGGCCGGCTTGATTTCGAGATTCAGCGACCAGTTGTCGTCGAAGGACTGCAGGACATACTGAAGCGATTCTCTCATCTCGCGGGGCATCAGCTTCTGCTGCTCGCTCACCGCGAGATCGGACAGATTTGCACTGTCTGTGACATTCACCTCATGGCGTGACATGTTCTGAACGGCGACTATCGCGCGGCGGCCCGCATCAGCGTCGGTTTCGAGAGGCACTACCTCGAGTGTTCTGGTAGCCGGATCGATCGGCAGCGCGAAGTTTACCACTACATCGACTATGCCGGTGACTTCATTAACCAGTGCGACCGTCCACTGAGTCAGATCGTTGCCCGCGTCGGATTGCACCACGCTTCGCATGCCTTCGGACTCGACCGCGACCAGCGAGGCGTACTTGCTCGGCAGCCGGAAGCTCAGATGGTCTACAGGCGATCCGCTGATGTTGTATCGCAACCGGTAGGTGTAGACCGCATCGGTAGCTCTGATGACAAGGCCCGCGAAGGCCTCGAGACGTATCGCTGTGGACAGACCGCGGATTGTCAGTTGCAGCGACCTGTCGGCAGTTTCGTATCGGTAGGCGAACTGTGTCGCGTTGATCTGCCCGGCGTCGAGCCAGTCGCGCAGCATCTGCGGTGATATCGACCTGAGGTTCTCGGTCGCGGCGGTTTGAGCTTCCAGCGACGCCGCAACCTGCACGGCGAGCCGGCCTCTCTGGTCGGCGAGAGGCTGTCCCTGATGGTCGAGATATGTGACCGCCGGCACCTCGAGTGAATCGAGCGAAACATCCCTGCGCACGAGCGCCAATGTCACCAGAGTCTCCGTCTGGCCTCGATGGAATTTGATGTGAAGGAACTTGCCGTCATCGCTCGAGCGTTCGTAGAAATCCTCGACCGCCGGGCCGACAGCACTGAGCAGCTCGTAGCCGGCGGGCAGGGTGAAACTTGCGCCGAAGAGCTTGTCAGTGTCGACTTTGAGATTCGCCCGGACGAACAGCTCGACGCGGTCTGTATTGATTCGCACGAGCTGATCGAGATGGACTTTCGCAGCCGCCGTCGGCCTGGACATCTGCACGGATAACGAGAACGGCCTGTAGGGCCAGAAATACTTCGCCACGGCCCGGGCCCTGTCGGCGGTCAGCTCAGCGTCTTGCGGTCCATTCTCCTGCGTAATGTCCGCTCTGCGTCCCCCGCTGACCTGTGCGACTTTTACACTCATGCCTCCGGCCGAGAACAACGTTACAGTCCCGCTTTCGCGGCTGACGTCACCGGCTCTGACAAGTGACAACTCCATACGGTTAGCCCCGACCGCTGCGGTCGCCGTCACGCTGCCGTCCGCAAGAAGTCCCTCACCACGCCGGTGGGGGCTGAGCCATCGAGCGGTCAACTCGTATTGTTTCTGTGCGGGGCGGTGAAGTCGAACCTCGATCAATTTGAATACCTTGCCCTCAATAGTCTTCTCGCCGATCTGACGGAAATCTCGAATGTTTGTCCCCTTCAATTCCGTCAACATTGCGCCCTCGGGAACAAGCAGAGCGAATCGCAAATAGTCACCGCTGGAAAAGCTGTATGTGATCCTGCTGACTCCCACGATTGCCCAGTGAAAGGCATAAACGTCATGGTCCGAGCCGGCCGACAGCGTGCGGTCTGTTGTTCCGGCCCCCACCCTGGGCAGCCAGCGCAATGCCAGTTTTCGTGTCATTCCCAGGCCGAACGTGTATTCGACAGAGTCGCCCACGGTGCGCCTTGTGGGGGCAGCCTGCAATTGATCGACCTCAAGGTCCAGATCGCTTTCGCCCAGAACGACTTTCATCACGGCCCCGGGCAGAGGCGGCAGTGAAAAACTCGCGCTGCCTCTTCGGCCCAGATACTCGCACCTGGCAACGGCTTGGAGCTCCAGTTGCCCCGATGTCCCGCCGCCGAGCATTAAGACCATACCCTTCGGTCCGGCCTGCAACTGCGCCGCTTTGCCGTCGAGGGTCGCCCTTGTCACCGCCAGCCCTGAGATGGGCAGAGCGAGCACCACCCAGTCTTTGCCGTATGTCCTGACGTTGGCGGTCAGCCGCAAGTCCAGCCGCTCCTGTCCGACTGTCACCCTGTATCGAACGTCCGACAGAGAAATCTGAGTATCCGCCTGCGGTTGATCGATGGTGTCTTGCGGATGTGCCTGGTTCCACAACTCGACGAAACGCGCATACGGGATGAGAATCTTATCTGATTTCTCAGCGTTGTCGGGCCCGCCCTCGTATGGGATAATCGCCGGGGGCGCCGATGCATTGGCGTTTGCCGGCGCTTGTTGGTTTTGCTCGCTTTGCAACACGTTGTTCTGCAGCTGTAGGATGGGCAACTTGTTGCCCATGCTGTTACTTGTGTTGGATAGCATGGGCAGGAAACCTGCCCATCCCACCTGTTCTCCAGCCGCCTGAGCCGTGCAGCCAAACCACAGCAAGAGCAATATAGCAACCATACCGGCCACAGGAGACAAAGCTCCTGTCGGCAACAGCCGGTCCCACATCCGCCGCACGAGCCAGATCAGCACATAGAGCGCCAGCAGAGCCGCCCCGGCGGTGAATGCGCCGTTGCCAAAACTCGTCGTCGCCGGCATCCAGACTGCCAGCAAGGAGGCCGTTGACAGAACCGAGCCGACAAGGAGGACTCTGAATCTCGCGGGCCTTCGAATCTGTGCGATACCATAGGCCAGCACGAGGATGAATCCCAGGACCCACCAGCTTGTCTGTTGTGACCTGCTCGTCAAGCTGACGACAAGCTCTGTCGCGCCCAGCCCGGTGAATCTCACTTGCGGTCCGGCGCCGGGTGTGGGAACCAGCTCCACCGGCAGAGTATACCGTCCCTGTTGGACTAATTTCTTGCCCAACGCCTGCTGCGGTGGAGCCGGCCCGCTTTCACTTTGCTGGGGTTGTCGAGCCGGTCTGGCTGTGGGCGGTGGCGCGAAGCCTGCCATTCCTCCGCCCATCTGGCCTCCGGTGCCTCTCCGCCTCCCCATTGGCGGTGGCGCCGATCCACCCGCGCCGCCTCTTTCGAAGGATATCATGCTATCCGTAGCTGCTCGTTCACTGTAACTGGCGGCGTATTGGCTCGTCTTGCTGAGCGGTGCGATGAAAAACATGCCTGTACTTAACAACTTGCGCAGGTGTGTGTAAGCCGGCGCCGTCTTTGTCAGATCGGACGTCTGCATTTTCGTTTTCTGCTCGCTTATCCAACAATCCGGCGGCGGAATAACAGTCCAGTTAACCTCGTTCATTTCCACACCGGGCAGCTCGACACCGCCCAGTCTGAGCCGTTCGAGATCGGACTTTTGAGGCTGATACGCATAGACGATCTTGACCGCAACCGGTTTGCCCAACTGTCCCAGCACCGCCTGGTAATCGCCCCGGGCGTTTTGTTGCGGCTTGGCCTGCTTGTCGCCGACGCGCAGGGACCAGAGCTGCGCCCCCTCGGGCAGGCGAATCGTGAGAAACTGCCTGCCTGCGTTGGCGACATTGAACACAGCCTGCGTCCGTTGCCCGCCGCGGGGATCGAGGTATGTCGTCAACCTTGCCGAAGTGGCCAGGGCCGAGGGAATCTCATAGTTCTTGTGTACGGCCGTCTTTAGCGCGATCGCCGCTCGCGGTCCGTCGTCGGTGGTTGTTGCCTCCAACCTGAATGCCGCCAGCACGCGATTGGCCTCTACGGGAAGAGCGGGTAGATCCACTGCGTCAATCTCCCTGGCCTGACTCGCATCTATCGTGAGCGCCAGCTCCTCGCTGGCCTGAATCGCCAATTGCTCGCTTATCTGGCCCCCGCATATCGGCCGCACGAGCGGGACCTGAAAACTGTCCGAGGTCTTGGGACGCTCATAATGGATGTCAACGGTCACCGCGCCGGTTGCCTTGTGATCGAGGTCCAATGACCACAGATCGTACCGTTGTGCCAATTCATCGGCCAACGTCAGAGTGCCCTGGCCCGGCGTTGCTATGCTTTTCGAGCTGATTGGCACCGCTGCCGATGTGATTTTGATTTCCTGTCCGAGTGACTTGTCGGCGAGAACAAAAAGCCTCTTGGTTGAGGCCCGGGATATCACGTATGTAATTCGCCAGTGGCCGCTGAACTGGCGCGGCCCCACGGTGACAAGTCCGACGGCATCGCCGGATATTCGAGGCCGGCGCCGGGAAACCAGTAACTGCATCCCGCCGGCTGCCGGGCTGGCATAGCTGTAGGCGTATTGGATTTCCCTGTTCATTCCCAATGACGCCATCCGGCCGACAGGCACCGCTTCAAGCTCCTGAGGCGCCTGCCGGGGCAATGCGTCCAGATCATCCAGCGCCGAGATCAAAACGTGTCCCGATACGGTTTGAGCTTCGGATTCAATCAGCGGGACGTAAATGTCCCGCGCTGCGGCGCCGCTGGGCCATCGCCAGTCCGAGGGAACATGCTGTAATTCGATGGTGACATTCGCTACTTTCTCAGGCCGAATCGGTTTGGGCAGCTCGATCCTGAGTCTGCGCCGGCCGCCGGATCCGTCGGTCTCGTCATCGACTCGATATTCGAAACCTGTTTGTCGATTGTCAACCAGCACCGTTTTTATCTGCCATTGTTCGGCTGCGCCTTCGAACACAAAGGACATGTCGAAGAGTTCGCGTTCGATAGCCGTGATTTCGAAATCCCCTCTGAGTGTCATCCCATCCGCCGAGACAATCACCTGTTGCCGCTCTTTGATGCTGCGCCGCAGTTCCAGGGCCGTCGGCTCGAGGCTTACCGACCAGTTGGAGCCCCAGTGGAAATACAGACGTCCCGCCTGGCCGGCAACTATCGGCGCCGCCGAAGCCGCCGCCGAAACATCCTCCCGGCGCGCATCGGTCAGTTCCTGGCCCCGCACGCTGAGTCCTTCATCGGTTGTCACCATCAGGTACCCTCGCTGATAAGCCGCGCCGTTTAGATTAACTCGCGGTGCGACCCATCTGGGGCCCTGGCGGAAGGCACAAGCCTTGATGTGAAGTGTCGTAGTGCCCACTTTGTCAGAGCGCAATCGCACGGTAAGCGTCTTTAGCCCTTGCCGTTCTTGCGTCGTATCGACAGACCACCTGACAAGGCTCGGACAGGTAACCTCGGTTATCGTCCACTCGGCCGGCAGTTGGAAGCGCAGCTCCCTGGCGCCACGGCGTAATGCCTGCACGCTGTAGAGACAGCCCAGCATCTGGTGCGAGCGGGTCAAATGGACCGTCGTAGCCGATTCACCGAGCAGAATCGCCCTCTCGTCCTGCTGCCGGCCGTTGCCCAGAAGGACTACCGTCAGTTGATCTTGTCCTCCGAGAGTCAGCTCGGCGTTCGTGCGGTCGGTGTTCCTGTCGTAAGACGAATTTGCCACCGGCACCGTCGCGTGTATCTCCAGGTCCCCCGAAGCGCTTAGCTTCATGTTCCCGGCTACCGCTGCGGGCAGGGACATCCCGAACTGCATGCCGCCGCTGGAAAGCTCCTTCAGTTTTGTCGCGCCCTCGACGTCGAGCCGATGGCTCCCTTTGGTTGTGATAATGAGCGTCAGTGTGCCTTGGTCGTCATAGCCCAACGGCGCGGGTTTGCCGTCGAGGAGCACGCCGGTCAGTCCGATCTGGGCAAAGCCAAGTGGAACTGCTACGGCACCCTTGCCCAGCGAGACCACCTCCAGCTTGCCGGTCAGTGTAAGCTGCTCGCCCGATACCTCCACCGCATAGTCGGCATGCACCACCTGGCCCAGCTCGATGCTGTCGGTCCCGTCGGCGTTGACCTCGGCGGCGGCAAGCAACGCTTCAAATTCGCCGCGATCCATCAACACCGCTTGATCTGCCGGGTCGATCAGGTGCGCCAGATCCTCGTAAGGGACATATATGTTCGGTTCGAGCCGCTCGGCTCGCGCCTCTGTAGGATGGGCAACTCGGTTGCCCATGCTGTCACCGGAACAGTATCCGATCCGCATGGGCAGGAAACCTGCCCATCCTACAACCGCCGCACAGAACACCGGCACTACGGTCCTTGCCCATCGCATATTGCATTTCATGACGTTACTCCCGGTCTTGTTTCGATTGTTTGTCCTGTTTCTTGTTGGAAGCCGAATGTTTCTTAGCGGTCGGGTCTTTTCGCTGTGTCCCGGTCTTTTTCTCTCGCTTTTTCTCCAATGCCTTCTGTCTTCCGGCGGCCCACCTCTGGCGCAATTCCGGTAGCCTTGGGAATCCCCACTGTGCGAGCCAGAGCAGCAGCACGAGAATTGCGGCGAATATGCCTGTTCGAAGAACCTGATCTATGAGCAACGGCAGGAACAGGCGGGCAATGCCGGCGACCAACATCGCCGCTAAGATAATCAGGACTCGATGGAATCCGCTTAGCCTGAGCATCAGCACCCCGGCGGCAACTATCAATCCCCAGACAATGACACTGGTGAGGCCCTTGCCGGCCACGATAATCGACAGCCTGCCGGACGCTCCCTGGCGGATGAAGTTCAGATTCTTGCCCTGACCTGAGAGGTTGAATTTCACCTGGCTGGGTTGATTGGCGGCCAGTGTCTGCAAAATTTGCTGGCAGCGGCTGGATGCCACCGCCGAGAACACCCGGTCGTGCCAGAGAACGTGATGATCCTCCGGTATCCACAGGCGCCAGAGTGTCTGCTGGACGGGAATCTCCTGGGGCAGCGCCGGCGCCATCAGTTTTGACGCTGAGACGTCTTTGAGGGCGTACGAGATTTCGAGCACGAATTTCGAGATCTGCCCCGCCGACGGTGGCAGGCGCACGATAAGCTCTTCGGACGAAACGCCCTTCTCCACGGGTGTCTCACTGCCGTTCAAGAGCACGGCGGTAAGCTCGGCCCCCGCCGGCAGCGTCATGGGCAGCCTGTCGCCCTGGCTGGTTGCCAGCAGGAAAGTCGCGTATGTGTTGAGCATGCCGTCGCGTGCGAGCACCTGCTCTATTATTGCGCCGCTGACTATCGTCGTAAATACGCTCGCCTCCTTCTGCACAACCACCGGTAGCGACAGCTCGAACGGCGAGGCGTTGTATTTGAAGGCCAGCGAAGCAACGCTGCGATGCGGCTGATAAGGCAGGTCGGCGCCGCTGCCGGCATCGGCGGGTATGAGGTTGTCCATAATCGGCTCGCCGATAGCAAGGGTGTCCGCTTTAGCTATCGCGATGTGACCGTTCTGATCCGACAGCGCGCCCGCGGCCAGGATCGGTTCTGCCTTGACAGTAGCGGCCTGCCCGGTCCGGCCCGCCTGGAAGGATTGATGCAAATTGACCTTGAGCTGGTAACTGCCCGTCACAGGCGATTGCAGCACGATCTTGAAGTACGCCCAGTTGACGTCCACAACGTTGGGTTCGACGGCCTCGCCTCGCTGTTCGACCGGCAGTTCGTCTATGCGGGGCTTCTCCTTGATGTTGGTCCCGGTTATCTGCACGTCGGAATCCGCCAGCTCGACCGGCATCTTCACATAGAAAGTGTCGAGCGGGGCGTAGCGAACGCGATACTGAATCACGGCTTCCTGGTCGATCGAGCCGGGCTGGATATTCACGAGCCTGTGAACGGTCGCCGATACCTGCACGGGTTTGGCCGCGATATTGAATGTCGCACCTGAGTTCTGCTGGCGGTCGATTGCGCGAAACTCGAACGCCATCACCGGCGGCAGGCCCGGCATTGTCGTCCACTCCTGAGCCTGCTTGAGTGGAATCGCCTGCAGTTGCCTCGCCTCCTGCACCTGTGCCTGCAATTGATCAGCCAGCAGCAGCAGCAACTGGCCCTGGTATGACTGCAGGTCGTTCGCATCGGCCAGCGGCAGGACGAAATCAACGGGCCCTTCGGCCTGCGTTCGCTCGGCTTCGGCGGCCAGCGTTAGCTCAAATTCCCCGATCTTCTCTCTCCGCAGCAGTATGTGGAGCACGCGCGTGTCACCTGAACCTTTCAATTGATAATCGTCCACGAGTTCCGCCGGTCCGACGCTCTGGATCTCCCACGGTTCCGGCAGGTTCATGTTCAACTCGAAAACGCCCGTTCGCTCGATATTGTACCGGGCCTTTCCCAGCAGCCGGAGCCGGTCGCTGTCAACTCCCAACGCCCAGAGCTGGTTGACCGTGATTCGCGGCGAGGTCGTTTCGATCGCAATCGTGCCGGCATAATCGGACGTTATGAAGCGATAGGCCGTCGCCCGCGGGTGGCTCTGCAAATGCGTCGGCAGTTGCCCCGTGTCCACCCGGGCAAGGTTCCTGGTATTTTCGAGCTGAACTGCACGACGCTGCGAATAAGTAATCCCGATCAGGCCGCTTTGTCTGAGCACCTGCTCGGTTGTGATCGGCACAAGCTTAACCTGTGCTTCGGCTTCCTGGAGAAAACGCTCGGTCGTGACTGTGAGTGTGTATTTGCCCTCGGCTGGCGAGTAGAGTTTCACCTTGAGCGTTTGGGTGGTTTGGGTGTCTGTGGGATCATCCGATGTTTCGATGTCCCACCTGGCGATATTCGCCCCGGTGACGTCGGTGACGCGGAACTCGCCCGGCAATTGGATCGTAAACGAATCGACCCGGCCGCGGTGGATGCTGTAGTCCGACGTCACTACATAATTGATGAGGGCCTCGGCGACGTTTACGTGCTGGAATTGCTCGCAGATGATGACCGGCTCAAGCTCGGTAGCCGCTTCGGTCTTGGGCTTCCAGCTCAGACGGATCTCGGTCGTCGAGCCAAGAAAGGCCTGCACGCGGGTGGCCTTGATGCCCTCGGCCTCCACCTGCGACGTGGTAGCAGCCAGCATCGGCTGGACATCGACCTTCAGGTTCTCTTCGGGGATCATCAGCTCTAACGTCGTTATCGCCGCCGAAGGGATGCGATATTTCAGAACCGCCAGCCCCGGCTGCGTTTCGAGCTGGCGGACGAAATCCAGAGCCAGCACGTATCGTCCCTTGCCCTT
>JADHXR010000067.1 GCA_016782865.1 Phycisphaerae bacterium | reverse complement strand
TGTGCGTGTCCGTGGCGGTGTGAAGGTGGCCGCCCACCTGAGCTTCGGGCTGCTGGTAATTGCCGCAGAGCAACTGCTCAAACTGCTGTCCTGACGCGACGCAGAAGGGGTCTTGGACGATTCGAGTAAGCCGGTGAGTACGGAATAGGGGAAGGTCTGCGAAAATCAGCCCCTGTTGGGCGTTTCCAACGGTCCTGTACGAGACTCCAGCCCCAAAGCCCGCGTAAAGCCGCCCCAAACCATGTGTCAGCGGGGGCTTGACCCGATCTGTGTTCCTATCCTGCCATTGTTTTCAGAGGTTTTGCAAGTGGCTCCCTTATAAAGAGTTTAAGATTGTAACATTTTATGACCAGGCCAATGAACATCAACATGCAGTTGGCACAGCAGGCAATCGCCAAGCGTTAGGCAAATTGATGCGTCGAGAGGCGGCAAAGCTGAAGTTTGCCCAGGCCGATGAGAAGATATCAGTCAGTGACGGGGCCGAATGGATTCGCAAACAGCTACAGGTTCGCCTGCCGATGCTGGATACTATGATTTTGGATTATTATCACCTGACCGAACATGTCGCCAAGGCCGCGAATACATGCTTTGGGCAAAGCAGCGAAAAGGCTAAGCTTTGGAGAAAAGAATTATTGGGTTTGGTTTGGGACGAGGGCCCGGCAGCAATGTTGGTGCGAATTCACGAAACACGTCGGTTACTTCGCTCGCCAACGAAACGTGAAGAATTGAGGAAGTTGGAGCGATATGTTGCCAAGCGAGTGGATATGCTGGATTATCCAACATTTCGGGAAGCTGGATTTGACCTCGGCAGTGGGCCGACAGAAGCATTCTGTAAAACACTGACAGCAAGGCTCAAGGGTAGCGGAATGCGGTGGGATTCGCCCAATGCCGAGGGCATTATGGCTTTAGCCGCAATGGATCAAAGTGGACAGTGGCAGAGTTACTGGAATCTCCAAAATGCTTTCGCAGCATAAATGCCAGAAAATGATTTCACACCCTCTGCAAACGCCGCCATTTCTTGGGCGAAGAACAAGGGTCAAAGCGATCGGATGGAGGTTTTGGCCCCTTCCGACGGACTATCACTCTGGCCCTCGCGGGCCGGGAAACAGGCCCTGCCAAAACAGACAGGGCCTGCTTCTGTTTGGAACAAAACTACAAAATTGTTGACTCTCTATGCCATCTCTACGATTATGTAGGCAGCGAGGTGCTGGCGGCAGACTTGCAGAATTGCCCTAAACGTTGGCTCACAAAGTAGTTACGTCTCTGTTTGGAAATTCTTCTCGTCGTGGCACGTCTGTTGCTTAATGTAATCCGTACGTTTGTTTTTGGTTGACTGGAACTAATTGGTGTTTTGAGAAATGGAAGTAGAAACTTACTTGAGAGTAAACAGGAGATTGGTTCAATGAGAGATGCGAAGCTATTGGTGGTGGTGTTAAGTGTGTTGGGATTTTTTGGCGGCGCGGCATTCGCCGAGGACGAGGCTGAAATCGGTTTTGAGTTGACCGCCGACTTTTTCAACAAGTATGTTTGGCGAGGGCAGAATCTTGTCGATGACTGGGTCTTCCAGCCAGGCGTAGCAGTCTCATACGGGGGCCTCAGCGCATCGTTCTGGGGCAATCTGGATATGACGGACGAGAACGGCAGTAACGGCGAGTTCTCCGAGATAGACCTTACGCTCGACTACTCAGGGCAATTCCCGGGCATTGATATCCTGGGCTATTCGGTCGGCATGATCAACTATGACTTTCCCGTCAACGGCTCGGCCGACGACACTACTGAAGTGTATGCGGGATTAAACCTGGATGTGCCCGCCGGCCCGTCAGTAACGTTCTACCGTGACGTGGACGAAACCAAGGACGGGGCGTATGTATCCGTGGGAGTCGGACACAGCTTCGAAAACGTTTTCGAGCTGGGCCCGGATACGCCGGTTGGCGTGGACATAGGCGCCACCCTGGGGTGGGGAAACACTGCTTACAACAAGTTCTACTGGGGCGCGGCACCGGACGGCAGCACAATCGGCGGTGAGATGAACGACCTGGTGCTAACAGTTGCCTTTCCATTTGAGCTGGCAGGCCTCAGTTTCTCGGCAAGTGTGAATTATGTAACCCTGGTCGGAGATGATATTCGCAAGACGGATGCTTACGGTAAGAGCAGAGACGACAATATTGTTGCCGGTATAGGATTCTCGGCGGGATTTTAGAAGTGATATCTCGAATAGGAGATAGAGCAATGGCGAGCAAAGTAATTGTGATTATGTTGTTGATGATGGGTTTATGTGGGGCGGTTTTTGCGGCCGAGGCGCCCGGCGAGGCGGCCTCGGCGGCCGAAGCGGCCAAGGAAGAGTTGCAGTTGAACCTTAATATTGTCTGGACATGCATCGCGGCATTCCTGGTGTTCTTCATGCAGGCGGGCTTTGCAATGGTCGAGGCTGGTTTCACTCGGGCCAAGAACGCTGTGAACATCCTGATGAAGAATCTAATGGACTTCTCCGTCGGGACGATAGCGTTCTTCCTGATCGGCTTCGGCCTGATGTTCGGCAAGACCAATGGTCTTTTCGGTACGACGCTGTTCGGCCTCTCTGGGGTCGAACCAGGGTCAGACTGGAACTGGACGTTTCTGATATTCCAGACTGTCTTCGCAGCGACGGCCGCGACAATTGTCTCCGGAGCCATGGCGGAGCGGACGAAATTCGCAGGATACCTGGCCTACAGCTTCGTCATAACACTGTTTATCTATCCGATTTTTGGCTCCTGGGCCTGGGGCGGCCTGCTGGATGGCGGCGGCTGGCTCGAAGGGCTCGGCTTCCTGGATTTCGCAGGCTCTACGGTGGTACACTCGATAGGTGGCTGGCTGGCTTTAGCAGGGGCAATAGTACTGGGGCCGCGAATCGGCAAGTATGGGCCCGACGGAAAGCCGAAGGCGATTCTTGGTCACAACATCCCCTTGGCAGCGCTCGGTGTGTTCATACTGTGGTTTGGATGGTTCGGATTCAACCCGGGCAGCACCACCACAGGCGACGGCTCGATAGGATACATCGCCGTTACTACAAACCTGGCCGCCGCGGCCGGCGCGATTGCGGCGATGACCGTCTCATGGGTGATAATGAAGAAACCCGATGCTTCAATGGCGCTCAACGGCGCACTTGCCGGGCTGGTCTCCGTCACGGCTCCTTGTGACGGCGTCTCTCCGGTCGGCGCAATTCTAATCGGCGCCGCCGGTGGCGCTCTGGTGGTGTTCAGTGTACTGTTCATTGATCGCGTGTTGAAGGTAGACGATCCGGTTGGTGCAGTTAGCGTTCACGGCGTCTGCGGCGCGTGGGGAACGATCGCTGCGGGGCTATTCAACTGCGAAAGCGGCCTTTTCTACGGTGGCGGCGTCAAACAGTTGGGCGTGCAGCTACTCGGTGTAGTAGCGGCCTTCTTCTGGGCGTTCTTCCTTGGGCTGATACTGTTCACTGTGATTAGGAAAACCATTGGCCTGCGTGTCACGGCGGAGGAAGAGGCCAAAGGCCTTGATATAGGCGAGCACGGCATGGAAGCATATGCCGGATTCCAGATCTTTACTACAACCTAACTTTGGCATCCTGTTCGGGAGATATAACGATGAAATTAATAACAGCATATATTCAGCCACATAAGCTGCAAGATGTGAAGCAGTCACTGTACAAGAATGAAGTCTTCAAGATGTCGGTAACAAACGCCTTGGGCTGCGGCGAACAGAAGGGCTACCATGAAAGCTATCGAGGTGTGGAGTTCGAGGTCAATCTTCTCAAGAAGATCAGGCTCGAGATTGCGGTGAATGAGGAATTTGTCGACAGGACGGTGGACGCCATAGTCGAAGGCGCCCGGACCGGACAGATCGGGGACGGCAAGATATTCATCACTGATCTGAGCAAGTGCGTGAGGATACGCACGGGGGAGGAAGGCAGCAAGGCGATCGGATAGCATGCACCTGGGGAGGCACGGATGCTGCGGGCGCAGCATCCGGATTTGCCATCATTTTTCTCTGCCCATCTGTTGGGCATTCGAAAGCGGGCTCCACCTCTTAGTGGCGGGGCCCGTCCTATTGTAAGTCTTCGCATATATACAAAATTGTATATAGATGCCCTGTAAATCTACAAAAGTGTAGATCATGGGATTACTCGGCAAATTGCCTGTCTGTTTATAACTGCTTGTGGAATAATTGTTTATATGCGATGCAATTTCTTCCCACGGGTTTGGCACGGCCGTTGCGGTATCAGTCGTCTATAAAGTAGTTGTGGTGCAGCCAACAGGTAACGCAACAGAGAATGATGGAGTAGAAAATGATGGGTTTGACGACGAAGGGGCGTCTCCGCCTCAAGTGGATGATTGTGAGGTCCGGCGCGTTGTTCGCCTTGGTCTTGTGTGCGGACGCCCGTGCCGCTTCAGAGGGACCTGCGGTTGATACGGGAGCGACGGCATGGATGCTCACTTCAACCGCCCTGGTGCTCCTGATGGTTCCGGGGCTGGCGATGTTCTACGGTGGGCTGGTCCGAACGAAGAACGTCCTCGGTACGATGATGCACAGCTTCGTTGCTATGGGCATCATGACCGTTCTCTGGGTCGTCTGCGGCTATTGTATGTGTTTTGGAGAAAATGTTCTTGGCGGCTGGTTCGGATGGGACCGGTCGTATATACTCCTGCGCGGTATCGACGAAACCATCCTTGACGCAGGCGTTCCCGAATATGTTTTTGCCATGTTTCAGGGCAAGTTTGCGATAATTACTCCGGCCCTGATCGCAGGAGCCTTCGCCGAGCGGGTCTCGTTCAAGGGTTACTGCGTATTTATTGCTCTCTGGGGCTTGCTGGTCTACAACCCCCTGTGTCACTGGGTGTGGGCCGAAGACGGTTTCCTCTTCAACCTTGGCGCCCGCGGGGCGATTGACTTCGCCGGCGGGACCGTCGTGCATATATCGGCGGGTATCAGTGGGCTGGTCGCTGCAATCATGCTGGGCGCACGCAGAGGCCATCCCAAGCTGGCGATGAGTCCCAACAACCTTGTAATGACGATGATGGGTGTTGGCCTTCTGTGGGTCGGCTGGTTCGGCTTCAATGCCGGCAGCAGCATCTCAAGCGGGCTGGCCACCGCCCAGGCACTGACGGTGACACAGATATCGGCGGCCTCCGGCGCTCTTACCTGGGTGCTGATCGAGGGCTTGCGTCAGGGCAAGGCAACGGCCCTTGGCCTGGCCAGCGGCATACTGGCCGGGCTGGTCGCGATCACTCCGGCGGCCGGAGTTGTCCGACCTGCTGCGGCTTTGGTCCTGGGAGCCGTCGCGTCGGTCTGCTGTTATCAGGCGATTCTCCTGAAGGATCGCCTGGGCTACGACGACAGCCTGGACGCATTCGGCATTCACGGCGTCGGCGGAATCGTTGGTGCCGTTCTGCTGACGTTCTTCATCCGCCCGAGCTGGATGGCGGACGCGGCGGCTGCGGCCGGCGGAGCCTGGACGGTCATGCAGCAGTTGGGTGTGCAGATTGCTGCGGTGGTGATCGCAGGTGTCTACGCCGCCGCAGGAACGTTTGTGATTGTGTTGGCGGTTCAGAAAACAGTCGGTCTTCGGGCACATGAGATTCATGAGATGGCCGGCCTTGATCACACATGCCACGGTGAGCACGGCTACGGAATGCTAAACCCGGGTAGATAAGAGAAGGGAAATGTTAGCCATGAAGATGGTTACTGCCATAATTCGTGAAGAGAAGCTCGATCAGGTCCGTGAGGCGCTGATCGAAGCTGAGATTACCAGAATCACCGTCAGCCGCGTCTCCGGGCACGGGCGCCAAATGGAGGAGGACCTGCATCGTGGAAAGAAAGTCGTGCCGAATCTTGTTCCCAAGGTGAGCTTGATGATCGCGGTAAACGATTCGTTCGTCGAACCGACTGTCCAGGCGATCATGAACGCATCCCGAACGGACGGCGACGGGACCATCGGGGACGGAAAGATCTTTGTCACGCCTCTGGAGGAGTGCATTCGCATCCGGACGGCCGAGACCGGCGGCAAGGCAATCTAGAATGTGATCAGCAATGGAAAGGCTGTCAAGAGCTTCAGACAGATTTGAGGATTGACAATATCCTAAAAAGATGTAAAAGAAACGGCCAACGCCATCTTCCAAATGATAGGAGTATTAAGATGAACAAGCCAGTTGAACCAGTAACGGACGTATTCGGCTCGAATGTATTTAACGACACGGTAATGCGAGAACGCCTGCCAAAGGACGTTTATAGATCTCTCAAGCGTACGATAGAAGGTAATGAGCCCCTGGATCACGCAACCGCTGACGTCATTGCAAATGCGATGAAGGACTGGGCTGTCGAGAAGGGAGCTGCGCATTTCTGTCATTGGTTCCAGCCGATGACGGGCTCGACCGCCGAGAAGCACGATTCGTTCATATCCCCCACCGCGCAGGGCGGCACCATCATGGAGTTCAGCGGAAAGGAGCTTTGCCAGGGCGAGCCCGATGCTTCGTCATTTCCCTCGGGCGGATTGAGAGCGACCTTCGAGGCCCGCGGCTACACGGCCTGGGATTGCACATCACCCGTCTTCGTCAAGGAAGACGGTGACAACATCACCCTGTACATTCCGAGCGCCTTCTGTTCGTACATCGGTCATGCCCTGGACAAGAAGACACCGCTGCTTCGTTCCATGGACGCCCTGAACAAACAGGCGATGCGTGTGCTCCGGGCACTCGGAAACACGACATCCAACAGGGTCACCGCGACGCTCGGGCCAGAACAGGAGTACTTCCTGATCGACAGGTCCTTCTATGAGAAAAGACTCGACTTGATTCTGACGGGCAGAACTCTCTTCGGCGCGCCTTCTCCGAGGGGCCAAGAGATGGACGATCATTACTTCGGCTCCCTTCACGAGAGAGTCGCATCGTTCATGCACGCGCTGAATGTGGAACTGTGGAGGTTAGGCGTCTCGGCAAAGACCCAGCACAACGAGGTCTCGCCGGCACAGTATGAATTAGCGCCGGTCTTCGCCACCGTGAACGTTGCGACCGACCACAATCAACTGACCATGGAAACGATGAGAAAGATAGCCGCCAGACATGGCTTTGTGTGTCTGCTCCACGAAAAACCGTTTGCCGGTGTTAACGGTTCCGGAAAGCACAACAACTGGAGCATGGTCACCGACGACGGTATAAACCTTCTTGAGCCGGGGCAGACTCCGCACGAAGACATGGTGTTCCTTGTGATGCTCTGTGCCGTAGTGAAGGCCGTCGATAAGTATGCCAAGCTCCTTCGCGCGAGTGTCGCCAATTCGGGCAATGAACATCGTCTCGGCGCCAACGAAGCACCGCCGGCGATTGTCTCGGTGTTCCTCGGCGATCAGTTGAGTGACATTTTCGGCCAGTTGGCCGCGGGCGGAGCCAAATCGTCCAAAAAAGGCGGAGAACTTAAGCTCGGTGTCTCCACCCTTGCCCCTCTGCCCAAGGACTGCACGGACCGCAACAGAACCTCGCCCTTTGCTTTTACCGGCAACAGGTTCGAATTCAGAATGGTCGGTTCGACACAATCTACAGCGGGGCCCATGTTCGTGCTCAACACAATCGTGGCCGATGTGCTAAATGATATTGCGGATGAGTTGGAAAAGGCCCCGAATGTTAAAACAGCGGCTCAGAAAGTGCTAAAGCAGATCGCGACCGAACACCGAAAGATCATTTTCAACGGCGACAATTACACCGAAGACTGGGTCGACGAAGCAAAGAGACGCGGATTGCCCAACATCCAATCGACGGTATGCTCGCTGGAAACCATCATGGACAAGGAAAACGTCGCTGCATTCAAGAAACACGGTGTCCTGACCGAAGCAGAGTTGCGTGCACGAACCGAGATACTGCTCGAGGCGTACGGCATGTCCATCAACATCGAGGCGATGACCATGCTGAATATGGCCAAACGCCAGATACTGCCGGCCTGTATTGAGTATTCATCCGTATTGGGCAGCGCCGTTGGCGCGGTAAGTTCCGCCGGCGTTGAGGCAGGCCCTCAGAGAGAGTTGCTGGAAGACGTCTGCGGCCTGCTTGCGACGATGAAGAAAGATATCTCGCAGCTCGAGAAGGCTGCGGCCGAGGCCAAGAAACTGACCGACACAACCAAGCGGGCCGGACTCTACAGAGACAAGGTCATTCCGGCGATGCAGGCATTGCGGGCAACCGCCGATGAGCTGGAAACAATGGTCGATGCGGATTTGTGGCCCATTCCGACCTACGCCGAGATGCTGTTCATGAAGTAACAGACGGCCAGTTGGATGACCTTTCCCGCCTTCATGTTGGGCGAATCCAGACAGTTGACAGCAATGCCATCGAGGACTGCTGAGGCTGCCAATGTATCTTGGCATGATTCCTACCCAGGGCTTCGTAGGTCCAGCCTTCACACAATCGCGACATATATGTCACATTTGTCAGATTGAGGATAGAAGGTAATCTACCTCTTGCGGGAGGAAAGTCTGCCCGCTCTATGTTCTGTATGCCCTTGATCTATAAGTAGTTATGTATTATTGCCTTCTGCTTATAACTAGTATTAGCAGAAATTTCTTTGGGATGCCGAGATACTATGTTACATTTGTGTCATATTGCAGTTGGTCATGGATTTAACTTAAATGGGCAAGAATAGCACATTTTGGCGGCACGGCGAAAAAGGTGTCTTAAGGCATCTGGAACAGCTTGATGCGCTCTGTGGTATTAGCCGGGTTCTTTCTACAGGGGCAAGGCAACAGGATGTGTTATGCCATGTCCTGGACGTACTGGACAAGGAGTTGGGGCTCAACCGGGGTACAATAGCGCTGCTCGCACCGGATGGCAAGGAAGTCCGAATCGAGGCTGTCCATGATCTTTCTCAGCAGAAGAGTCGAAGCGTCACGTACAGAATCGGTGAAGGTGTTACCGGACAGGTCATGGAGACCGGCAAGGCGGCAATTGTCGCGAGAGTCTCTCGGGAGCCGCTGTTCTTGAATCGCTTTGAACGCTGGAACGTCACAAAGCAGGAATTGAGCTTCATTTGTGTGCCGATATCTGTCGGCGATGACATGATCGGGACAATCTCAGTTGATCGGCCCTTTGACGAGAACGCGCCGCTTGACGACGAGGCAAGGATCCTTGGTATCGTCGCGAGCATGATCGGCAATGATCTGCGGGCTCGCCGCGAGGCCGCAATCGAGCGACAGGAGCTGGCCGATGAGAATCTCCGATTGCGCCAGGAACTGGGCGAGGGGTTTCGCCCGGAGAACATAATTGGCAAGTCGAACGCCATGCGCGACGTATGCCGCCAAATTCAGCAGGTCGCGCCGAGCGATACGACGGTACTGATTCGCGGTGAATCCGGGACGGGCAAGGAACTGGTCGCGCGTGCGATTCATTATTCGAGCCCAAGAAGCGAAGGTCCGTTTACAAGATTAAACTGCGCTGCGCTGAACGACAATCTTCTTGAGTGCGATCTGTTCGGACACGAGAAAGGTGCGTTTGCCGGGGCGATCCAAAGCCGCAAGGGACGACTGGAAGAGTCCAACGGAGGGACGCTCTTCCTGGATGAGATAGGGGATTTTTCGTCGGTTACGCAGGTCAAGCTTCTCCGGGTCCTGCAGGAGCGGCGGTTCGAGCGGGTGGGCGGCAACCTGACGGTCAAGACGAATACGAGAATTATAGCCGCCACGAATCGCGATATTGCCAAGGCGGTCGATGAAGGCAGATTTCGTCAGGACCTTTACCGTCGCATCAACGATCTTTCGATCATTCTGCCCCCACTGCGCGGGCGAAAGGACGATGTTCTGCTGTTGGCGGATCATTTCGTCGAGCAATATTCGAAGAAGATGGGCAAGGATATTCGACGGATCAGCACGCCCGCGATCAATATGATGGTGGCGTATCACTGGCCGGGGAACGTGCGGGAATTGGGGAACTGCATCGAGCGGGCCGTGATGTTGAGCACGGACGCCGTGGTGCACGCACACCATCTTCCACCGACGCTTCAGACGTCGGACGCATCGGATACTATCGGGACCGGTTCATTCAAAAACAGGATCAACTTGTTTGAGCGGGACTTGATTGTCGATGCATTGAAGCGCTGCAATGGGAACCTTGCAGCGACAGCCAGAGACTTGAAGGCCACGCCGAGGATAATACGACACAGGGTCAAAGAATTGGGGATAGACTGCAAGCGATACTCAAGCAAGAGAGGTTGATACATGACGGCATGGGCAAGCACAGGTCTTGAGGGCCTGGACCACATACTCTGCGATTTGAAGAAAGGGGACAACGTTGTCTGGCAGGTGGACAGCGTCGAAGACTACCGACGCCTTGTTCTCCCCTTTGTTAGCAAGGCCATACAGGACAAACGAAACGTTGTCTATATGAGGTTTGCGCGACACGAGGCCCTTGTCGAGAACGAGCCTGACATCACACGGTACGAGCTTGATGCAGAGACTGGTTTTGAGAGTTTCTCCACACAGGTTCATGCGATTATCTCCCAAGAAGGCAGGGAGGCCTACTACGTATTCGATTGCCTCTCGGATCTGCTTGGTTCCTGGGCGACGGACCTGATGGTGGGCAATCTCTTCAAGGTTACCTGCCCCTACCTTTTTGAGCTGGATACGATTGCGTACTTCGGCATATTACGGAACCACCATTCTTATCAAACCATTGCCCGTATTCGTGAGACAACCCAGTTGCTTCTGGATGTCTATGATCTCGATGGGAAGACTTACATTCATCCGCTGAAGGTGTGGAGGCGCTACTCGCCCACAATGTTTCTGCCCCATCTGCGGCAAGGCGAGGAATTCACGCCGGTAATAAGCAGTATCGATGCAAGCACGCTGCTGTCTCGTATTTCTCAGAAAGGGCTGGGCGGTTCGGCAAGAGCGCTCGACTATTGGGACCGTCTTTTCATGGATGCGGACAGTCTGCGGAAGGCGCCTCAGGATTCAGAGGATGTCAAGGAACTTATCCAAAAGCTTTGCAGGATAATGGTTGGCCGCGAGAAGAGAATCGCAGAACTGGCTCAGGGGGTCTTCTCCCTCGACGATTTGACGAGCATCAAGAGCAGGCTGGTTGGAAGTGGCTACATCGGCGGCAAGGCCGCCGGGATGCTTTTGGCCCAGAAGATACTCACGCGGGATGAGCAGTTCGACTGGAGCCGGTACCTGGAGCCCCACGATTCATTCTACATCGGTTCTGACGTTTTCTACAGCTACATAGTCGAGAACGGCTGGTGGAAGCTGCTCATGAAGCAGAAGACCAAGGAAGGCTACTATGAAGTGGCTCCCGAAATGAAAGAGAACCTCCTGCGAGGTAAGTTCCCAGGTCAGATGCGCGAGCGTTTTCAGGAGATAATCGAGTACTTCGGACAATCCCCGATTATCGTCCGGTCGAGCAGTCTGTTGGAGGATGCATTTGGAAACGCCTTTGCGGGAAAATACGAGAGCATATTTCTGGTGAATCAGGGCGAGCCGCAACAACGCTACGCCGAATTCGAAGAGGCTGTCCGAAGAGTGTACGCGAGCACTATGGACGAAAGTGCTCTTTCCTACCGCGAGCAACGAGGGCTCGACCAAAAGGATGAGCAAATGGCGTTGCTAGTCCAACGCGTGTCAGGTTCGCATAAGAATGGCTACTTCTTCCCGGAGGTGGCCGGGGTTGGGATTTCTCATAATACTTTTGTATGGAAACCCGAGCTTGATCCCAAGGCCGGTATGCTCAGGCTCGTCTTTGGTCTGGGAACCCGGGCGGTGGAGCGTGTCGAGGACGACTACCCGCAGACAATAGCTCTGGACCATCCTCTGTTAAGACCGTACTCCGACAGAGACGATGCAAGCAGGTTCTCGCAGCATAATGTCGATCTTCTTGACACGAGTCAAAACCGCCTCAGGACGGTCACTGTTGCGAGCTTGTTGAGCGAGTCGCTCAATGTGGGATTTGACATGATAGCCAGTCGAGATCGCCAAACGGAACGCAAGATGAAGGAATTGGGCATCAAGGGACGGGCGGCGTGGGTCATAACGTTTGAGAAGCTCTTGTCGAAAACAGATTTCACCGACGTGATGCAGAATATGCTCAGGGTGCTGGAAGAGCATTACCAATACCCGGTGGATATAGAGTTTACGGTTAATTTCACGGGCGACGACGCCTTCAGGATCAACCTGGTTCAATGCAGGCCTCTACAGGCCAAAGGTCTCTCGCCGAGGGTGGAGCTGCCGGGCGACATCCGGCCCGAGCAAGTGCTGTTCGAGTCAACGGGTTACACAATGGGAGGGAGCATCTCCCGGCCGATCAAGAGGATCATCTATGTTGACGAGCAGGCGTATGTGGAGCTGCCGATTTCGCGGAAACACGCGGTCGCAAGATTAACAGGCAAGCTGAACAGGCAGATAGCCAGCAAGGAAATGACTCCGACCCTGCTGATTGGGCCCGGCAGGTGGGGTACGACTACTCCGAGTCTGGGCGTGCCAATCAATTTCGCGGAGATCAACAAGATGACGGCGCTTGTGGAGGTGGCCTACGAGGGCGGAAATCTGATGCCGGAGCTTTCCTTTGGCACTCATTTCTTCCATGATTTGGTTGAGAGCGACATCTTTTATGCCGCTATTTTCCCACAGAAAGAGGGCGTGATCTTCAACAGGGACAAATTTCTGGAGATGCCGAACCTACTGAGCAGTTTTCTGCCCGACGAACAAGACTATGAGAGTGTTGTTAGGGTATACGAGCCCGACTCGAAGCACCTGCAGATTATATGCGACATAATCACCCAAAGAGTTGTCTGTTTCTTCAAATGAAATATGTCAGGTGTCGATTTAAGAATCGCCACGGCGGCTTTGTAAGAATTGGCATTTGGGAAAGGTATATATGAGTAACAGAGCCGAACAGGCCAAGCAAGGCCTGGAAATTGTAGTATTGTATTGCCAGCACGGCATTTGTGACGATGCCAAAGCATCGGCATGGTCGCAGGATGCCGAAGGCATGTACGTTCGCGCCGTGATGATGCCGTGCAGCAGCAAGCTCGAGGTTCCCTACATCCTTAAGATACTCGAATCAGGTGCCGACGCCGTCGAGATAGTCGCCTGTCCCGAGAAGAGCTGCAAGCTTCTAACGGGAAGTTTGCGTGCAGAGAGACGCGTTGAATACATCCGAGGCTTGCTCGAGAAAATAGGCTATGCCCCCGAGCGGGTCGGCATCAGCCGTAAGCTGGCGCAGAAACCGGATGAACTGATAAAGATTGCAGGAACTCGTGCCGATGCGGTGCGGTCTCTTGGCACTAATCCCATGAAGACAGGAGAACAACAGTGATTTTTGCAGAATGGAAACCTATCGCCGAGCTCATCGAGAAGCTCAAGCCTTACAAGAAGGTGCTTTTGGCTGGCTGTGCAACCTGCGTTGCCGAATGTGCTGCAGGCGGCGAGAAAGAGGTCGAGACGCTCGCACCATTGCTTCGCATGGCCTTGCAGAAGCAGGGCCATACGGTAGAGATTGTGACAGCCACGCTCGATAAACAATGCGAATGGGAGTTTGTAGAGCAACTCGCCGAGCAGGCAGCCGAAGTCGATGCCATTATGAGCGTCGCATGCGGTATTGGCGTGCAGGCCCTGGCCGAGAGATTCGATCCCAAGCCCGTCTATCCGGGTGTGAATACTTCCGCCCTGACCATTCGTGAGGAGGCGGGGCTGTGGGCCGGACGATGTGCGGCATGCGGCGATTGTGTTCTCGGCGAGACGTTCGGCTACTGCCCCATCGCCCGCTGCGCGAAGAGCCTGCTGAACGGGCCTTGTGGCGGAACGCGAAAGAGCGGCAAGTGCGAGGTGAACGAGGATGTGGACTGCATCTGGAACCTTATCGTCGAGCGCGCCTACGAGCGAGGCCAGATCGAATCGCTTGCCGAACCGAAGCGTACGAAAAACTGGTCGAATTCCGGTCATGGGGGACCGAAGAGAGTAATCCGGGAGGATCTTAGGCAATGAAAACACTCGTAGGAAGCAACCTGGAACGCGTTCTCGCCGAGGGTCATTTCGCAGTGACGGCAGAGGTTGGTCCGCCAAGAGGGCCCGAGGCCGAGGTAGTTAAGAAGAAGGCTGGAATCCTTCGCGGTGTCGCCGATGCATACAACGTTACCGACAACCAGACCGCTGTTGTTCGCATGTCGAGCATAGCGGCCTCGAAGATTCTGCTCCAGGAGGGGCTCGAGCCGGTCATGCAGATTGTCTGCCGGGACAGAAACCGTATCGCCATTCAATCGGATCTGCTCGGGGCCTGGGCGTTGGGAATGAGAAACGTCCTGTGCCTCTCAGGCGACCATCAATCGGCAGGCGCCGGCGGCAAGCTCAATGGCCATCCCGGAGCCAAGAACGTCTATGATATCGATTCGATTCAATTGATTTCCGTCGTCAAGGGGCTGCGCGACGAGGCTGTTCAGGACGGCGGGGATTCGATCTCGTCTGCTGCGCCTTTCTTCATCGGCGCAGCATGGACGCCTCTCGGCCCGCCCGAGAAGTTTCGCACGATACGACTCGCAAAGAAGATAAATGCGGGCGCCGATTTCATCCAGACCCAGGCGGTCTATGACATCAAGCGTTTCTCTGAAGCCGTGCGACGAGCCGAGGATATGGGTCTGGCCGAAAAAACCGCCATCCTTGCCGGCATTATTATTCCACGATCAGCCGGCATGCTGCGGTACATGAACAACAATGTTCCCGGTATCGAGGTCCCCGACGAGCTGATCGGGAGAATGAAGGACGCGGCAGACCCTCATGAAGAAGGCATCAAGATTACCCTTGAGCTTATCGATGCTGCCCGGAACCTCAGTGGCATTAAAGGCGTTCACCTTCAGGCGATAGAGGCCGAAGGGCTTTTGCCCGATGTAATCAAGGCTGCGGGACTGCTCCCGCGTCCGCACGTTTATTAGCCAATCCCGGCGGGCAAATCCCTGCCGTGAATATGTGAGTAAAGAATATGCCGGTCAGATATCACATTGAAGTAAAGCCGACTGAACCGAGGTTCTTCCAGGTGCCGAAGTTCAATGCAATTGAAAGTGACGGCTGCCTTGGGTGCATGCGTTGCGTAAAGCGGGATTCCTGCGTCTATGATGTTTACAAACAGCGTAAGTTCGATACGCCCCAGGTCGTGGATACCGCCGACGTGCTCTGCATAAGCTGCATGCGCTGCGTCCAGGAGTGCAAGAAAAACATCCTCTTTCGAATTCCCAATCCAGAATACGAGAAGATGGGCGACGATTATTGGCGGCCCGATGTCATCACCAGCATCTGGAAACAGTCCGATACGGGCAAGATACCCGTCTCCGGCGCCGGCTATCGCGGCCTTTTCGCTAATGTGGGATTCGATTCGATGTGGACGGATATGTCCGAGATTGTAAGGCCGACCAGGGACGGCATACACGGAAGAGAGTATATCTCCACCGCCATCGAGTTAGGAAGGCGCCCCGAGCAATTGCAATTCGACGAACAGGGCGGTCTTATGACCGATATGCCCGCTCTCACCGAGATTCCTATTCCGATAGTTTTCGATCTCCCTGGAAATAAATTCGTCGGCAATTCGGTAAAAGGAGCCATCGCCGACGCTGCGGTAGAGGTCAACACCTTCGCCGTAGCTTCGGTTAAGGATGCCAATGGCTCGCTTGAAAAACACAAGGAGCATCTGATCGTTCGATTCGATCCGGCCTGTGACGACATTAAGGACCTTCACGGCGTAGCGATTGTCGAGTTGGCCTTCTCGGACGATGTTGCCTGTGTTATTCAAAGAATAGCCGCTGCTTACCCCGGAACAGTCATATCCGTGCGCCTGCCGCTCGACGAGAACGCCGCCAAACGTGCGACGGCCCTCGCAGCCAATGGCCCCGGAATAATACATCTCCAGGCCACCGGCAAAGGCAATGGGCTGGGCAAAAGAAGCGGGGATTTCATAATCGAGCTTATTAAGGAAGTCCATTTTGCTCTTCTGAAGGCATCTCTCAGAGATCGCCTGGCCCTGCTTATCAGCGGAGGAATAGCTCTGGCCGAGCATATAGCCAAGGCCATCGCCTGCGGCGCAGATGGTGTTGCATTAGACAAGGCAATGCTAATTGCCATGGGATGCAAGCTTTGCAAAGATTGTTCCGATAGAAAGAGTTGCCCGGCGAAGATCGACACCGCCCCGGCTGACTGGGGTTCCCAGCGCATAATCAACCTCATCGGTTCATGGCATTCGCAACTGATCGAGGTCATGGGCGCAATGGGCCTGCGCGAAGTGCGCCGTCTGCGCGGCGAACTTGGCAGGGTGATGTTTTTCGATGATCTCGAACGCGACAACCTGGGGCCCTTCTTCGGCAAGAGGGTCCAATCGCTCAAAGAATCACTCGAATCGGCCGCCCGCGACAGACCCGCAGACAGTGCCGAAGAGGCGAATATCCTGGCCGACTACCCGCCTGCTGATACGAAACTCGCGGCGCCTTGTCCGTCGAGATTCAGGAACTCTCTTGCTGTCTATAAGGTCGTTAGAACTTCAGATTGCATCTCCTGCGGCAAATGCGCCCAAGTCTGCAAGTACGGCGTCCACATTAGGGCGGGCAAGAGAATGCTCGCTCCGAAATCTCATCTTTGTCGCGGCTCCGAGGCATGCCGGATAGCCGGCTCATTCTGTGTAAATAGTTGCCCCGTAAACGCCATCCGCATCGGCCCTGATCCAATGTGGAAAGCATTCGGCGACCCGCGCTGGACATCGGAACTCCTTGTGAGCACCTGGGAACAAGCCGCGACGGGCATGCCCGGCGACAGCAATATCGAATATAAGCGCGGCGCATCAGGAGGCGGTTTCGACAGGATAGAGATTGTCTTCCCAGACAAAGCCCCCGACACTTCATTCAAGCCTCAGGACGTCGATCTCGGCATCACTCTGAATAAGCGCCAAGACGGTCGTCCGGAGGTGCCCATCGGCATCCCCTTCTATGGGGGCGGCATGAGCTACGGCTCGATCAGTCTTGCGACCATGGTTTCGAGGGCCAGGGCGTACAAGGCCTTCGACTCGTTTACCTGTTCCGGTGAAGGAGGCTATCCCGACGAACTGAAACCATACGACGACCACGTCATCACGCAGGTGGCGACGGGTCTGTTCGGAGTGCGGGAAGAGACTATCAAACGCGTGAGGATTGTCGAATTCAAGTATGCCCAGGGCGCAAAACCCGGTCTCGGCGGGCATCTGCTCGGCGATAAGAACACGCCTGTCGTCGCCAAGATGCGAGAAGCCGTTCAGGGAACCGCCCTGTTTTCGCCGTTTCCGTTCCATTCGGTGTATTCCATCGAGGACCACAAGAAGCATGTTGACTGGATAAAGCAAGTCAACTCGAAGGCCCTTGTTTCCGTAAAGGTCTCCGGCGCAAGTGACGTTGATATGGTGGCGGTCGGTAGCTATTACGCAGGCGCCCACGTCGTTCACCTTGACGGAGGCTACGGCGGAACCGGCGCAGCACCGGATATCGCCAAGAAGAACATCGCGATGCCCATCGAATACGCTGTCGGCAAGGTTCATAAGTTCCTCGAAGACGAAGGGGTACGCGATAAGATTACCTTGATAGCATCAGGCGGGATACGAAGCGCCTGGGAGGTCGCCAAGGCGATAGCCCTCGGAGCGAACGGCGTGGTGGTCGGAACCGTCGAGGTTGTCGCCCTTGAATGTATCAGGTGCGGCGCATGCGAAAGCGGCAGGGGTTGCCCGAGGGGTATTGCCACCACCGATCCGGAGCTTTCTGAGATGTTCGACCCGGACTGGTCAACGCAGAGACTCATCAACATCTTTCACTCATGGTCGAAACAGCTTCAGTACATTTGCTGGCGACTTGGACTAAGAAGCGTCAACCAGCTTGTAGGCCGGTCGGACCTGCTCGGGCACCTCGATTACGACAACAAGCCCGATGCGACGGGCGGTTAACCGACCGAACCAAAGCAGATATAACGAGAATAAAAGGCATGAGCGAATTCGCAAAGAACATACTTTCTTCACGAAAGAAGATTATATCAGCAATAGACCCGCAGAACTTCCACCGTGAGGGCATGGTCCAGGAAGGAGGCTGCGGCGTCGTCGGTTTTGCGGCGAGCATACCCGTCGGCGGACGGCACATCTTTGAGCCGTCAATTCAGATGCGCAATCGCGGCAACGGAAAAGGCGGCGGAATCGCCGCGGCGGGCCTGGTGCCACAGCAGCTCGGAGTGGATGCCCAGACATTGCGGGACGATTACATCATCCAGATAGCCCTGCTCGATTCCGGCGCTCTCGGCGAAGCTGAGAAGTCCATTACGAATAACCTGCGTATAGATCATACCGAGAAGATTTCACACGTCGACGATCATCGCGATGTCGGCCTCGATGTCCGTCCGCCGGATGTCGTCAGATACTTCGTTCGCGCAAAGGACGATAAGCTTAACCGCTTCGCCGAAGAAAACAATCTCACCGGCGAGCCATCGAGGGCCGTCGAGGACGAATTCATCTACCAGAACAGCTTCAAATTTAACGTAGAGTTCTATGCCGCACTCGGCGAAAAGCGGGCGTTCGTGCTCAGCCATGCACGCAATCTGGTGATCTTTAAGGTAGTGGGCTACGCCGAGCGGGTCGTCCAGTACTATGGGCTCGAAGACTTCAAATCAAATATCTGGATCGCTCACCAGCGATACCCGACCAAGGGAAGGGTGTGGCATCCCGCCGGCGCACATCCCTTTATAGGCATGAACGAGGCCCTCGTGCACAACGGCGACTTCGCGAACTACTTCAGCATCGCTTCGTATCTGCGCCAGCACAACGTCGAGCCGTTATTCCTGACCGACACCGAGGTTGCGGTATTACTTTTCGACCTCTGGCACCGAATCTGGGGATACCCGATTGAATATCTAATCGAGGCCCTTGCCCCCACAACCGAACTGGACTTCGCCAGCCTCCCGCAGGAGAAAAAGAAGATATATCGGGCCATCCAGTCCATGCATGTGCACAACTCTCCCGACGGCCCGTGGTTTTTCATCATTGCACGAAGTAATCCCGATCGTGACAGGCTCCAGTTGCTTGGCATCACTGACACCTCCATGCTAAGGCCCCAGGTGTTCGCCCTGCAGGAAGGCGATGTCAGCATCGGACTGATAGGTTCCGAAAAGCAGGCCATTGACGCGACTCTTCATTCTCTGAGCAAGGAGGATTCACGTTTCAGGCCTATCGCCGACCGCTACTGGAATGCACGCGGGGGTAGCCACACCGACGGCGGCGCATTCTCGTTCACCATAGAGAATGCGAGCAGTGAAAATGCCCGGCTCTCCTGTGCCGACAAGTTTGGCAAGGCTATAACCTGCCCTCCCGGAGATTGGGCTGTTGATCTTGACTTATCGCCGCAGATCGACAAGATACCATCCGAACTCAATGAAATAATCGAAGCTTCCGCGAAGGACAACGATGTTGAGGCACTCTATGCGAGTGTCTCGGCCGCAATGGTCAACTTGAATTTCGACGAAGTACGGCGGCTCGCCTCCAAGATAGAAAGCCTTGCATCCGAGAATCAATCCAGTTTTCATTGGGCGTTGGAAGTCCTTTCGCTTCTCAACGACCGCCGATACAACTGCGGCAAAAAGAAACGCTCCGTAGTACTCCAGATAATTCGCCAGGCCATCGACTCGATCCTCGATGCGACGCCGGCCATAAGCGACGAAGGCCCTTGGCATGCCCGCCGAATCGACTGGAAGACGCGAGACAAGATAAGACCGCCCCAGGCCCAGGAGACAATGCTTGTTGTAAATTCCCATGATTTCCCACCCGAAGGCGAAGACTGCGACGCCAGATTGCTGGTCCGCGCCTTCGAACTTGGCTGGAAACGCTTCATCCTCTACGGTCTTGTGGGCCAGCGTTTCACAGGTTGCGGCTTTGGCCCCGAGACCACCGGCGTTCGGATCGATGTTTTCGGATCCTCCGGTGACTATATCGCCTCCGGAATCGACGGAATGGAAATCTATCTCCACGACAACGCTCAGGACCAACTCGGTCAGGTTATGAAGACCGGCCGACTCGTTATCTGCGGCGATGTGGGGCAGGCATTTATGTACGGCGCAAAGGGTGGGCAAGTCTATGTCCTCGGCAATGCCGCAGGACGGCCGCTCATAAACGCGGTTGGCAGGCCGCGCGTGGTCATCAACGGCACATGCCTCGATTTCCTCGCCGAGTCCTTTATGGCCGGAGATCCACTTAACGGCGGCGGCTTTGTCGTTGTCAATGGCATAGAGTTCGACAATAAGGGCAACGTCGTTCCACAGGCATCGCCATATCCCGGATCGAATCTGTTCTCTCTTGCCTCAGGTGGAGCCATCTATGTGCGGGATCCACACAATAAGCTCGTCCGAGAACAGCTCAACGGCGGCCATTTCACACCGCTCACAGAGAAGGATTGGCGGCTGATCAGGCCGTATCTTGAGACCAACGAACGCCTTTTCGGAATCTCTGTAGATCGCGATCTGCTGGCAGTGGACGGCGTAAGGCGAGCCCCTGAGACTGTCTATCGCAAGGTCAGCGCCGCCAAATCGGCCGTAAGTGGATAATCAAAGGGATATGGTTTTGTAGGAATGCCAATCAGCAATGAAGCCCAAACCTCAATCAGCGAAGATCAAGGGCTCGTCTGATCTGCTTTTGGGATGAATTCTTCGTGATGATCAGACGTTCCAGGGTTCGACGCTGAGTTGATTTCTTAATGGGCAGCAATTCTACGTGCTGAGTCCATGTCAATTTGGCCGCTGGCGGCCAAATCTCATTGGCAAGGCAAAGCTACAGAGGTGGCATGCTGGGCTCGCACCCGACGCAAATTCCATGATTCCCTGACGACTGATCCACGGCGTGCTCACGAAATGCTGGCGATGATCGGCAAGTCGAGTTGGTGAATTGACGCCCCCAGGTTGGAAGTCGTGACGTTGTGAGGCACCCGATCAGGTCAGTCTTCTTTTTCGGCATCGTCACGGCTAGTTAGTCTTGAACGCCATTCGTTGGCTTCTTCAGATTTGTCCAAGGCTTCGTAGAGGCCGATCAAATTCTCTAGTGACTCCTGTGTACGTGTGTGAGTGTCACCGAGTTTGAGGCAGCGGCCTTCGACGGCTTCGAGAAGGAGTGATTCTGCTTCATTGTATTGAGCTTGCTCTTCATGTAGTATGGACAGATCGTTTTTTGTCTCCAGCGTGACTGGATGGTTCTCGCAGATCTTGTCCTTTGGGGCCTCTTCGGATTTCGGATTCCGTTCTATAGATAGATCTTGTGTTACGGACATTGTTTGCTCTTCAACCTCTTTTCCTCTGCTTCAATCTCATCCCACGATGGGGCACGCCAGAGGTGGAGCTTGCCTTCTACCCCGCTGCAGGCCGCCAGCCACCTGCCGTCATTGGAAAAAACCACAAATGAGGACACGGCAGCCTGTCCAGGAAGTGTTATGAGTTCGCGGTGAGTTGACAAATCCCAGAGCCTGACGGCGTCGCGGCTGGTCGCACCCCCGGTGGCCAGCCGTCTGTCATGGGGGGAGAAAGTCACTCCGTGTGCTGCCGTTAGGTGAGCTCTGAAAGAGGTGACCCGTGTGAACGAGGACGGATCCCACAGCGCCACAGTACCATGGTTGGACGTACTGGCGAGCTGCGAGCCATCACCGGAGAAGGCGACCTGTTTTGTAGCGTAATCGCCACCTGTCGTCCTCTCCAGTAGTTCTCCGGTTTCGGCGTCGAGCCAGCACACATCACCCGCTTTTGTGCCGAACACCAGGAGGCGACCATCCGGCGAGACATCCGGCGGCCGCCAGACATCGTCCGGCCTGCCAGGAAGTTCCACCACAAAGGGTCGGCCAGCTTGACGCCATGTGGGCACATCCCACCAGATCACAGTTCTCTTTGCATCAATAGAGAGCAACCGCGCGCCATCTACCCGGAAGCGGAGCAAGCGAATCTCTTCTTCGTGGCCGTCCAAGTCTCGCAGCAAGCGACGCTCGGCAAAGGACCACACACGGATTCCACCATTCTCACTTCCGCTTACCAGCAGCGTCCCGTCCGGTGAATAGGCAACCGCCGAAACGTCGTCGCCCAGTTCGGAGAGCTCGGTCTCTTTGGACGTTGCCAGATCGAAGAGGCTGACGGTCCCCGCTCGTGGCACCGCCAACACTCTGCTGTCCGGAGCGAAGACGGGCCGAGCAATATGACCCAATGGGATCAGTCTGGGCATCTCTTCTTCTGGCTTGGGATCAGCACTCCAGAAGGCGACGATGCCGTCCTTGCAGGCGCTCGCAAGTGTGGTGCCATCTGGCGAAAGTGCCAGTCCCAGGACTTCATGGCTGCTGCCACGGAGGGTGGCCAGACACGGCTGCTTCTCTACATCCCAGATCCGGAGAGTCTGGTCGCCGCTGGCCGAATACAGCCACAGGCCATCCTTGGAGAAAGCCATGTCAGATATCCAGGAGGTATGCCCTTCCAGCTCTCCGAGGAGTTCGCCGGAGGTGGCATCCCAAAGCTTGATCGGACCACCATCCCAACCGCTGCCACTGGCAATAACGGAACCATTCGGCGACCACGCCACGGAGGTTATGCCCTCCGAGTGGGCCTCCCAGCGATCAAGAATCGTGTTTTCGCTGGCGAGGTCAATCACTCGAAGGCGACCATCGGCATCGCCGATGACCAGGGCCTTGCCGTCCGGTGAGAAGTCCAAATTGCCTAAGCGGGCCCACCCGAGACTTACGCTGAATTGACGAACGACGGTCCATTGGTTAACCTCCCACACGGTGAGTTCATCAGGAAGACTAAGGCCTGCAAGCCGGGTTCCATCGGGCGAGAACTTCAAGACCATGACGTTACCAGCAAGGGTGAGCGTCTTGACGAGATCCCAAGTGCCGGTCCGCCAGATTCGGATCTGTTTTGGCGCGTTGGTCGCCAGCAGATCGCCACGAGGTGAGAATGCCACGCGGCCGCCTTCCTTCGGCTTAAGCGTCTCAATCGGCTCGCGGCCGGGCACATTCCCAGATGTCGACGAAAGACGGGCCGGCCCCGGCCACGGCGAGCACTCTGCCGTCGGGGGAATACGCCACTGATGCGGCCGAGAGCGGGTAGCGGCAGAGCACGCCCAAGGCGTCGTTTCGGCACTTCTGCCAAAGGTAACGCCACTCCCAACCACGGAGATCGACCTCGCCGGGAGCAGGTCGGTGGGCCTCCAGCAATTGCTGGGCACGGCCCATGTCATTCATCTCCAGCGCCTGCTGCGCGAGGCTCATGTCGGAAGCGTAGGCTATTCGCCGCATGGTCAGTTCATTGGCCTGAGCCTGCCGGCGAGCGTGTTGCTCGCGAACCAGCGAGACGACGGAAACGGTCAGACCGATCACCAAGGCGGCCGCCACCATGACCACTCCCGCAAATATCCTCTTGTTCCGGCGCACGAATTTCCGGAGCCGGTATCGGGCGGTGAGCGGCCCAGCCAGCAGCGGAGCACCTTCTAAGTAATTCTCAATGTCGTCAGCCAGTTCAGAGGCCGAGCGATAGCGTTCGGCGCGTTCTTTACGCATCGCTTTGAGGGGAATCCATTCCAATTCTCTGTGCAAACATTTGGCTAACGTTCCGATTTCGGCCCGCCGGTTTTGGGCGACCTTGTCAGCCTCTTCACCAAGTCTCGTCAACCGGATGCTCGGCGTCTTGGGATCGGTTTCGCAGATAACCTTGCGTATGTGGTCAATTCCGCCTTCACGAAAGGTCTTGGAATCGAAAGGCAAAACACCCGTCAATAGCTCGTATAAAAGCACGCCGAGTGAGTAGATATCCGAGCGGGTGTCGATATCCTCGACGGCCATATCCGCTTGCTCGGGACTCATGTACTCCGGCGTGCCGAACAACTGGCCCTGTTCGGTATATAGTGTCCGCTCGGTCAAGGGTCGAGAAATAGCCTTGGCCACACCAAAATCGATAATCTTCGGCACCGCCTGATCCTCATGGATTGAGGCCAAAACATTTGAAGGTTTAATATCTCGGTGAATAATCCCTTTCTGGTGGGCGTGATGGACGGCCTGACAGACCTGTTGGAATAATCGTAGGCGCTGCTCGATAGTCAGCTTGTAGTGGTCGCAATGCTCGGTAATGGGCAGGCCCTTGACGTGCTCCATCACAAAATAAGGTCGGCCGGCCTCCGTTGTGCCGGCATCGTAAACATGAGCGATATTGGGATGTTCCAGCAAGGCCAAGGCTTGGCGTTCAGCCTCAAATCGGGCAATGACACGTTTGGAATCCATGCCTGGTTTGATGATCTTAACTGCCACTTGGCGATTGACGGGCTGATGCTGTTGAGCCAGGTACACAATCCCCATGCCTCCTTCGCCCAAGACGCTGAGCAATTTGTAGCGTCCAATGCGGCTACCCGGCTTTTCCATGAATATGTCCAAAGAAGCTGTGCGATCTGTCTCCTGCTCCAGGGGTAATTCACCCAGGCCAATCGAAAAGAGTCGCCGCAGTTGCTCAGGTTCTGCGCCAGATGTGAAATCCTTGCTCATAATCAGAATGTCCAAATTACGTAGTGTTCAGATGCCACCCGACTGGCGTTTGCTTACGCATAATCCCAACACGGATCTATAAGATACTGTGCTTGTGCCTATTCTTAAATCCGGGCATTATTGGAGATGCTGCGCAGATTTCGGAAAAAATTGCATTATTTCCTGCAATTCTTCACGCGTCTGGCCGTCGGAAATCACTGTGTTACGGACATGTTCCTGTAAAACGGTCTGGAAACATCGCTTAACAGTAATCGTCATATTAGAGGCTTTTTTTCGATCCGGAATACCGTATTTCTCGCAAACGGCTTCCAAAGACGGACAGGCTTCCTGTTTTAAGATGGGCTGCACGACCCGATCGTGAAAGATGTTCCAGTGTATTCCCATATCCTGGTCATGACATTTGGCCTCTACGTCTGACAGAACCCGATCAAGCAGCGCCGACATCCACCCGTAGTTGTACGAATCCTCGGGAGTCAAATCTGGATTGGCATGGGGCAAAACAGGAGCTTCGACGGTATCAAGAGGGACGAGTTTGTCTTTGGGAATGCGTCTCTGTGCGGTCTGTTTGTGTCTCTCATCGATGAGATATTGCTCTAAGGCATGCAGGAGAAGGGATCGGAAGCGTCCTTTGGACTGATCAGCCCTTTGAATAAGGCCCCGATCTAGGACTATCTCATGAAAAAAGCCCTGAGTCAAATCTTTGGCATCTTCGTTGTTGTGACCTTTGCGACGCAGATAGAAATACACAGGCTTCCAATAGAGACCCAGCAATAGACCGATGAGGGCTTGACTTCTGTCATCATCTGACTTCGAATCCTCGATCAAAGACCAGTGGGTAGTAAGAAATACTCCCCCGGTCCCTCCCATGCTCGTTTGATCGCGATATACCATCGCTCCGGTATCCTGAATATCTGCTGCTACCCTGTCTGCCGTATATTGTACGTAGTAAGTGGTGATCTGTCAATTGGTTACATAGTACTTGCACAAAGTCGGAATCGCAGCTCCTGGCGATGGTCACAAATTGAATATTCTTGACAAGTATTTTTGGATTCTGCGCAGCCTCTCAGATTTTTGCCGGATTAGATGGTGGAGTTCGGTTGGTGAGCAAATATTTGGATACTCTTTTTCAATTGCTCTTGCCCAAAACGGGCAGAAAGGAAGGTTCAAAATGAAATGGTTAAATTGTACAAAAATCAGGTTGGTGTTAGTTGTATTTGTGGTTGCTATTGTGCTTGGCGGCGGGAGTGCAAACGCAGATTTCACGTTTGGCACTCCCACGAATCTTGGGCCGCCGATCTTCGAAGGCTCTGATCCACAAGGGTGTTGCTTCTCGCGTGACGGGCTGGAGCTGTACTTCTGCCCCCTGCGGCACGGCGGGTACGGTGGTTGGGACATTTGGGTAGCCGAGCGAGAGGCAGTAGATGCACCCTGGGGAGAACCGGTAAACCTTGGGCCCAACGTCAATAGTACAGCGGACGAGGTTGAGCCGGCCATCTCACCCGACGGGCTTGAGCTCTATTTCGGATTTTGGAGCGACTATGATATACGGGTGTGCACACGCACATCAAAAGACGCTCAATGGAGTAAGCCGGAACTTTTGGGGCCGCCCATCGGTGGGTATCACAATGTGCAAGCTGAAGTGTCAGCCGATGGACTCTCGCTGTATTATGCCTCCCAGCAGCCCGGCGGGTACGGTGGTTGGGATATCTGGGTGTCAACGCGTGCCACAACGTCTGATCCCTGGTCCGAACCCATTAATCTTGGTCCGACTGTTAATAGTACGTATGGCGATACTAGTCCGAGCATCTCCTCCGATGGCTTGGCCCTTTTTCTTGTCTCCACGCGGCCCGGCGGGTCCGGCGATGGCGACATATGGGTAACGACTCGCCCCACGAGAGATACCGAGTGGGGCCCACCGGTTAATTATCCCAGCCTCAACAGTTCGAATCTAGACTTCGAACCTGCGATATCACCTGATGGCTCAGTGCTATACTTTGAGACCCCCTTCGTCAGGTGGCAGTCCTCAATTACTCCAATCGTTGACCTCAATGTGGACGGAATTGTTGACAGTGCCGACATGTGCATCATGGTTGACCACTGGGGCGAAAACTGTTCCCTGTGCGATATTGGTCCCACACCTCTCGGCGATGGCATCGTAGATGTTGAGGACCTGATCGTCCTTGCTGAACATTTGCTAACATATCCTGGCGCTGTGGCGTACTGGAAGCTGGATGAGGCCGAAGGCAATATTGCTTACGATAGCATCGGTAACAACGACGGAACGGTTAATGGTGATCCAGCCTGGCAACGTGAGAGCGGTGTTGTAGATGGAGCACTTGAACTCGACGGCATCGATGATTATGTCAGCACGACCTTCGTGTTGAATCCGGCGGATGGAGCATTTAGTGTCTTTGCTTGGATTAAAGGCGGCGCTCCCGGCCAAGCCGTTCTGTCGCAGACAGGTAGCGTGAGCTGGCTCTGCACGGATGCAAGCGAAGGTAACTTAATGACGGAACTCAAAGGGTCCGGGCGGTCTGCTGGTGCCTTGCTTTCTCAGATGGTTATCACTGATGGAAACTGGCACCGTATAGGTCTCGTGTGGGATGGCTCGCACAGAACGCTCTACGTGGATGACATCCTTGCAGCTCAAGACACACAGGATGGTATGGAAGGTTCAGATAGCGGTTTGTACATTGGCACCGGCAAGGCCATGGAACCCGGAACCTTCTGGTCCGGCTTGATTGATGATGTTCGCATCTACAACCGGGCAGTGAGGCCATAGGAAATCAAAGCGTTAGCATATTAGAGCACCGCAGAAAGCAGCGGCGTTTCTTCGGCTATTTTGCTCTAAGAGGCAGAAAGGACGGAGTAGAATGAGACAGATAGGCTTTCCTCGAATGGCCCCACTGTTGTTTGGAATTGTTGGAGGCTTAGTGCTTCGTAGTCAGGCTGCCGGTATTGATGAACTGATCGAAGCCGATACACTCGAGCAGATTGCGACCGGTTTCACGTTCACGGAAGGACCAGTATGGCATTCTGATGGCTACCTGTTATTCAGCGACATTCCTGCCAACACCATCTACAAGTGGGTGCCCGATCGTGGGGTGGAGACCTTCCGTTCACCCAGTGGTCACGCTAACGGTCTGATATTCGACAGGCAAGGAAGATTGATAGCATGTGAACACAGCAATAGACGAGTCTCTCGCACTGAACCTGATGGAACGATTGTGACGCTGGCTCATGAGTATGACGGGAGCCGCCTGAACAGCCCCAATGACGCGGTTGTCAAATCTGACGGTAGCATTTACTTCACGGACCCTCCCTTTGGATTGACGGCAGAATTTGGCGTACCAGGCACACAGGAACTCCCGTTCGAGGGCGTCTACCGTTTGTCACCGGACGGCGAGACGCTGGAGTTGTTGGAGGCCGATATTTTTCCGAATGGTCTGGCGTTCTCTCCTGACGAGGAGGTACTGTATGTAATGGCTCAGCAGCCCGGCAGTATATATGCCTTCGACGTACAGGCCAACGGTCTTCTGGCGAATCGTCGTGTATTCGCTGATCTCTCTGATTGGCCCGACGGAATGAAAGTGGACATTAGGGGCAATCTATATGCGACGAACAACACGTTAGTGGTACAGGTCTATGATAGTGAGGGGACGCACCTTGGGGATATCGTTACACCGGAGCCAGCAGCAAACTGTGGGTTCGGTGGTGACGATAATCGGACACTGTTCATCACCGCTGGGACGTCTGTGTACCGGGTCCAAATGAAAGTACAGGGCGCGCTTCCGGCCCCAGCCGATCCGGAAAAGGCCCGAGCTGTGACACCCACTCCCGGGACAATAGTGAACCTGTCGGAGGCCGGCCCTCTTGTCTGGATAGCGGGGGAGACTGCGGTCCAGCACGATGTGTACTTTGGAACCGATTTCAATGATGTGAACAATGCCGATGCCACCGATACAATGGGCATTTATCGAGGCCGGCAGGATCTTGTAATTTATACATTCCCAGAAGTTCCAGACTTAGGCCAGAGTTACTACTGGCGAATCGACGAGGTCAATGAGACCGATCCCAACAGCCCATGGAAAGGAGATGTCTGGAGCTTTACGACCATTGACCATGCCGTCGTGTCTGTTGTGGATGACTTCGAGAGCTATACCGATTTCGACGGTCATCAGATCTGGCGAATCTGGATAGATGGTTACGGTGACCCCAAGAACGGCTCTCAAGTTGGGCATCTGGTGCCTCCATATGCCGAGACGGTGATTGTCTACGGTGGCCAGCAGTCTATGCCGATGGATTACAACAACGTGAGTGAGCCGTACTACTCAGAGGCCAAGCGGACATGGGAGACTCCGCAGGATTACACAATTGACGATGCCGACACTTTGACATTGTACTTCGGGGGTGAGGCGAACAACACTCCAGAGCCTCTGTACGTGGCGATCGGCGACAATGCCGGTCAGATCGCGGCGGTAGTGACGCACCCGGATGTGGATGCGGTACTGGCAAATGAGTGGCAGAAGTGGCATATCGCTCTGGCCGATCTGCAGGCGCAAGGTGTGGATGTTGGTTCGGTCAAGAAGCTCATTATCGGTGTTGGAGCTCGCAACACCCTACTACCCGGCGGAACCGGGAAAATCTACATTGACGATATCAGAGTAACAAAGAGGATGCTGTAGAGACCAAGTAAATTCTCAAAAGCCAGGACTATTCCGGACTGTGGTGGGAACTGATTCCTGAGAACTGATTTCTGCCGATTCTTTTGGCGTTGCAGGTGTACTTGGCCGGGCGCTTACGACGTTCCAGTTTTCGACGCTCAGTTGATTTCTTAGTGGGCAGCAACTCTACGTGCTGAGTCCATGTCAATTTGGCCGCCGGCGGCCAAATCTCATTGGCAAGGCAAAGCTACAGAGGCGGCATGCTGGGCTCACACCCGAGGCAAATTCTGTGATTCGGTGAGTATCGGGGTGCCTATTGAGAGCCCCCATTATGATTCCGCTCCTGACATTTCCCATGATTGCTTGACCCTCTACCTTCGGTCTGACCGGCGCGGAGGATTCGGGGACGCTGACATTTGGCGGGCGGCCATCATCCCGATCGGCGACCTCAACGGCGACGGGATTGTCGATGCTGCCGACATGTGCATTATGGTGGACCACTGGGGCGAGAACTATCCCTTGTGTGACATTGGCCCAATGCCTTGGGGCGATGGCGTCGTTGATGTAGAGGACCTAAAGGTTCTTGCCGAGCATTTGTTTGAAGACGTGTCAGCCCTCTTCTCAAAATTCGAGAGGCGTACTTCGCCGGACGCTTATGCTGAGCACGAGTCGGCGCAACACGCCAACCGGTTCCTTGGGTCAGCGTTTTGACAGCAAAACTGGAGACGCTCACAACTTTTTGGTTGCGGCCGATGGGCGAAGCCCGAGGCCGCGCCAATCCACTGCCAAGGGTCTCAGACAGATCTTTCGAAAGACGTGATAGAAGATGATCTCCGCAGATAGCGCTGGTTTCGCCTTACCGCTCTTTGCTCCACCTTTCGCGCTCCGATCTGCCAACAGGCCTCAACTAAGGCGTGGCGAGCGCAATCGTACAAACGTCTACTCGTCCAGGTTACACACGGGCTCATGAAGTTTGCGATACCGTCTTCTTGAGTTCTTCATAGAGGCCAGCAATTTCTCTATAGCTTTTTACCAGTAACTGTTGTGTCATCAGATGGACAAATAGGTCTGCTTACTACAGCCACCGTCGGACTCTGGCTTTGCAGCTCAGATACTCCTCACCGAACATTTGCTCCAAGCATCGCTCCTCGCGTTTGATGACCCCCTGGTTCCTCTCTGTGATCAAGACTGTTTCTCGAGATTCCTGGCCAAGTACACCCGGAGCGGGCAACGGCAGAAACGTAAGCGGATACCCCAGTCACACTCAACGGCAAATGGACACTGAACAGATTTGTCTTCAAGACAGAGAAGCTGCTCGTCAGCACCAAAATCCCTGGCCTTGCACAGATCTTCAAATCCCGAATCTACACATTTGAAATCCTTCGGACATCGCATTTCCCCAAGGATTTCGTCAATCTTCTCTCTGTCCTCTTCTTTCATCTTGTCCCCATGTATAACGTTGCCTTAAGCTGCGGGCGTGACATTCACTTTCAAGGCGTTGTCAACTGGTGCGCTCCAGTTGAGCTTTGTTCTGATCGGTCGCGAACGTAACGATTTGCACAATCCTACTTCTTCTTGGGCTGCAGCCCGGAGCTGACATGCGGCGCAAGCTTGTCCCACTCGCTCGACGCCACGCAGTACAAGCAAAAGTCGCCGTGGTCGTAGATCGAACAGTTCATCGGGCCGCGCTTATTCTTATGCACGCAGGCTCCGACAAAGGGCGTCTTCGTAGGCCTCACCGGTCTGGTGAGCACCCACGTGATGCCATCGGCGCCGTTCTTACCCGTGAGCAGACTGTCGCGCTCCCACTCGTCCTGTTCCAGCAAATCGACGCCAAAGAGCTTCAGCAGACTTAGCAGGGGATGCACGGTGCGTTGGAAACCCCACGCTTCTCGCCCGGCATCATCATCGCTCCCGAGCCCATGCCGATATACTTTGTCACGCCGGCAGCCTTCATGGCATTCCAGACGTGCGGGAGGTTGTGCGCCTTCGGACGCTTCTTCCTGTCGTCGCCAAGCGCCGAGATGACACCATCGCAGCCGGTAAACGCTTCGGTCAACTTCTCCTCTTCATCCAGTTGCGCCTCGACGACCGTAGTTGTCGGCTTGGCGTCTTTGAACTTGTGCGGCGACCGCGTGACCATGACCGCCTCGACACCGATCTGCTCGGCCCGAGCGAGGATCCCCTTGCCGTAGGTTCCGCTGGCGCCGATGATCGCCACCTTAACGGGTTTCGCAACGTTTGTGCTCATAACGTTTGTGTTAGACGGTAATAATCCCGTCTATCCAGTGCAGACTGTTTCTTCTCGGGCCGACCCATCATCTCTAGAACAGGCCCGTAGCTCACAAAGTCAAGAGATTTTGCCTTGCCAATATAACTACGATAGCTGCTCCAGTGATATTTACGCAGGATTTGTATGCGTTCCCGAACTGGCTTATTCTTGTATGCCTTGATGTATACAGGATTCAAGTGCACATATCGACTTAGCTTCAGGATATATTCATCCTCATCCACCACCGTTGCACCGAACCGGCCCTGCATCAAGTGCCCGCTTTCGTTATGCTTCCTGTTGAAATAAACGGTATACGCGGTCAACAACCGATGCATGAAACGGCTCAGATTAGCTCGTGGTGTCTCCAATACAAAATGGACATGGTTTTCCATAAGGCAAAACAGATAGAGTCGTATATCGAACATCTGCACACTTTCTGCTATCTTCTGAATGAACCGCTCACGATCAGAATCGTGCTTGAAGATAATACGTCGGTTGTTCCCCCGCAGGGTGATGTGGTAAACCGCACCTTCATATTCTATACGTAAAGGTCGTGCCATGCAGAGTATTATAACGGCAGAAACTAATAAAACAAACAAAAACTTATTTCATAAGTCGCGGTAGGGACACCCGTTACCGGGTGCCCCCCGCACAGAGCCGTACGTGAGGAACTACCTCATACGGCTCCTACCTTGAGTACTTGGCGTCAAAGCGAAGACTCTTTGACGCACTCGTTGCAGTCCGTTCAACGCAATGGCCCGGCTTTGTATCCGGTTCGCGGCTTTCTGCTTCGAGTTCCTCTTGGTCGACGCCCTTTCCTCGGCCAACTCCGCAGAGACCGTCGTCCCTTTGTTCGCTGGCGTCTTGGGTACTATGGCACCGTCCGACTCCTCGGTAGCATGCTCAATGGGCGTTTGGCTATTAACCTTCCCCACGTCGTCCAACCTTCCGTCTAAACGACGGCAGTTGGACCCTACCGAGGTCTCCCGATTTTCGTGCAGAGAGCGTCCACACATGCCAGGTTCTATGACTCCGCCGAATCCAGGTGCAACTCGCGTTCTGTCGTTACCACTGGTGTTGCCTTCCCCTGCAACCCACCGGGTCGGCATTCGAGATGAAGTGATTTCACAGCTCAATAGCCCGCCTGTGCTTTCCCCTGTCAACGCTTCCCCACGCCCTCGCAGGTCGTCGAGGCATGACTCGGGGCCAGAGTGATGTGCGTCATCTTCTCTGTAAGACTCTTTCATTCTCTACTCTCTGCCGACTTTAATCGGCGCTTTCGGGCTGACCCTCGAAGCCTACTAGAGCCGATGCGGAACAGGTCGCAGCGGTATAGACAGAGCAAAAAAACCCGGGCCTCTGGGGACAAAGTCCCCAGAGGCCCGAAAAAAAACTAAGCAATCGGATGGCTCGATATGATCGTCAGCAGATGTGTTGCACTTGGCGTGCTAATGCACATCCTTATTCTACAAGGACTTACGAACCCAAGGGCGAAACTTGGGCTAAGGATAATATTCTTTTGAAATAATGAAGAAACTGCTTGTTTTGATACTATATGCATAGTATATACTATGGATATAGTAAATACTATAGGTTTAGTAGAAAGGCGGTATGCTTATGGCTTTGCAACAACCCTCTGAGTTAGAAATGCAAATATTATCTGTTTTGTGGGAATCTGGTCCCTTGACGGTTCGCGAGGTGCTCGCACATATGCCTGATAGGAAAAAGCGGGCTTATACGACTATCTTGAGTGTCTTGCAGGTGATGGAAAAGAAAGGATACGTCGTCCATACCATTAATGGCAAAACACATGTATTTAGAGCGAAAGTCAGGAAACATAAAGTACTTGGGTCGTTTGTCAGTAAGTTGGTAAATAACTTCTTCGGCGGTTCAAGAACGGCGGCGTTTCAGATGTTGTTGAATAAAAACGTCTCAAAGGATGAACTAAGACAAATCAAGGCGTTGATTGCACAGGTTGAGCAGGATATCCATACAGGAGAGGAGTAAACCATGTCGATTCTTATGGAGTTAGTAGAGAGCAGTTGGTGCCGGAGTTTGATTACGGCCTTATTTCATTCACTATGGCAAGGCGTGTTGATCGCAGGAACACTCTTCTTCTATTTGCGGTCAATGTCGGCTCAAAAACCTCATCAGAGATATAATGTGTCTGTGATGGCATTGGCTCTTATGTTTCTGAGTCTTTTTGTGACATGGGGGATCGTCCAATACGGACTTGATGCCAGTGTTCAGGTGCGCGCAGATGAGTTCGCTATGGTCGATCAGGTAGAATCAAACGTATCATCTGGTCGTTCATATCGCGATAGCGGGCAAACTGCCTCTCCTGATGAAACAGAAACAAGTCAGTTTATTCCTCAACGACGCAGAGGATTGCTTTCCAAATCAACTCAATGGCACCAGTGGTTTTTTGTTGCCTGGGGGATAGGTTTCATTCTGATGCTTTTGCGATTGATCGTGAGTGTATTTGGGGATAGAAACATACGTGTCAGTGCGGAGGTTTTAGCTGATCCTGTGGTTGAACGCTTGGTCGATGAATTACTAAGAAGTATGGAATTGGCACGTAAGATAACGATCATGGTGTCGGAGGAAATTGTGTCGCCTTGTGTTACCGGTTTTGTCGTTCCATTATTGCTATTACCCGTTTCAATGGTGAACGGATCGATCCCAACTGAAGACCTCAAAGTTATACTGGCGCATGAATTGGCTCACATTAAGCGAAATGACTATTTCGTCAATATGGTTCAAATGCTCGTTGAGGCAGTCTTATTTTTTAACCCAGCGGTCTGGCTGATTTCCAGAGCAATCCGCATTGAACGTGAAGTATGTTGTGATACCTTTGGATCGAAGTATTCCGAAAGTCCTGTCAGCCATGCTCGTACCCTGGCCCATTGGGCCCAGAAGGCAGCTTTAACCGGCAATCTGCCGGGCATCATGATGCCTTTGTACGAAAAAGAGGGTTCGGGATTGATAGATCGGATCGAGCGACTGATTTGTCCTGCCAAAATGCCACAACTGAAACTGCCCTGGCATTCAATCATGACGGTGATAGTGATTTTTGCTATTGGCTGTTATGGCTTGCAGAGCGGTACCCACAAGGCCGTTGATGTGGTAAGTCGCTTGCTCACCCCTCAGCAGCGCCTTGATTCGATGAAGAATATTGCTGAATCGTATTCATCTGATAGTCAAAGCCATAAGCAAGAGGTTCTCCCCAATAAAGACCAAGTCGTTCAACGTACGCTGACCCAAGCGAATCATACTCAAGGCGTCATTGTCGCAAAAGAGACTGGAGAACCGGTGGATGGTGTCGACGTCTTGATTAAGAAGATCTATGGCAATAAAGACTATTACAAGTCCTATTGGGATTCACAATTGAAAATCTTGGCCACCACGGATGAGAAGGGATTTTTTACACTTAATTCTCTGCGAAATGATTGTCTTTATATACTCATGTTCAGAAAAGGAAAAAGGTTTGCCTATGCCTTTGACGTCTCTTCAGGTGAGGATTTATCGATCGAACTGCCTCAACCTTACTGCATAAAGGGACGTTTCACAGGGTCATTGGATCCACTTGAGAGTCGTGACGGTCGACAGGTTATAGACTATCGTTGTTTTCTAAATCATCGCAATGTAAATAACCAAGCCGGTGGAGGGGATAACTATGTGCCTGTTGATGAAGAGGGGCGTTTTGAAATCACCAACCTCTCTGGTAACACAATTCGCATAGGTCACGATCAAATCGGTACGTCTCTGGGCGCTGCCTTGTGGAATCAGGAAGTGGTGTTGGACCCGACCGAAGCTGCTGGGCCACAAGAAAAGCGAAAAGTAGTATTGAAATTTGATGTGCCGGAGGGCTATCCTTCACCCGCGGGCAAGGTTCGAATTAGCTATGTGTCAGGTATTAAAGAGATTGTGGGCTCTTATCACAGACTTGATGTCCCTATTGAAGATTATCAGGCCGTCTTTGAATTACCTGCGCCGTGTACCTTTCGATATCGCATGGAAGAGACGATCGGCTACTGGTTTAAGGAAAAATGGAATAACAAGCTCACTCGTTCTGTCGAGCCATTTATTGAACATGTGGAGGGGATACCAAGTGGGGCGATTTATGGCGTGGTATTGGGACCGGATGGCCAGGAGGTAAAGAGTGCTTTTACTCAGGTCGTGACCGTTCAGAAAGCACCCTATATGAAAGACAGAGCTTTGGATATTGAACTCAACGATGCGGGCAGCGGTCCGGCGAGGTTTATCATTCCGTCACTTCCAATTGGAGGGACCTACGCCGTCTACACCAAGCAAGAGAATCGCTATGCTGTGTCAGAACCGATCAAGATTACCGAAGAAAATCCAATTCAGCATATTACCCTAAAGTTACGGGAAGGCCAATCTTTCGCGGGTCGTGTCCTAAATGAGACAGGTAATGGTTTGGCGGGTATTCAATATCAATTGTTTTATCAGACACCTTGGACTGGAGGATCTGGAGGCAGAACTCGAATTACACTGCCGGACGGCACGTTTTCATTTGATGACATTAATTTTGATATGCCCGCTGCCTATTCTGTGAGTATTGAGCCGCTGGATACCTGGATGCCACAACGAATTGACATTCGTCCTGACATGTCGGATAAGACAATTTCCTTAGAAAAAGGTAAGAGGCTCGAAGGTGTGGTCGTTGAAAATAAAACAGGTTTGCCGATCCCCGGCGTAGAAATCCATGCAAACTCATTGATCAGAGATAAGAATATCCTCGGATACCTTGGAGCGGATGGTAGTACCAATGAAAAAGGTCAGTTCATATTTGCCCGCATGAGTGCAAAGAAGTACAGGTTGGATACTGCTCATAATCAGGCCAGGCCCATTAAAGAATACTATGTCATGGGTGGACAAAACGCCCCTGTCGTTATTCGGGTGGATATCCCTGAGTCGTCGTCAGCTCTACCCAACCAATCAGCCCAACCGATCTTGACAGACCAAAGCAATGATGGCACTGTTTCCTCGGAGTTAGCACTGGATGAGTATCGTCGGGATCTCAATGCGTTAGGGATACGTCTTGCTCAACTTGGAAGGAAGTCCTTTTCTTCACTAGAAGCCAAAGAGGAACTACACGAGCATATTTTCTGGCTCATCAAAAATCATTCTGACTCTGATATTGCCGGCCGGTCCGAAACACACGTTAGACCATCAATCCTGAGTTCAGCCTACGGCAAGGCGAAGGCTTTATGGTTGAAGCAGGTCGCTGATCACCCAGGTAATGCCAAAATCATGGCTAACGCAGCGCGTTTTTTTACGATACCGGATAGAGACAGAGCCAAAGCACTTTACCAGGAAGCTAAACGCATTGATCCGAAAAATGCCGACTGGCCCCAGCGGCTGAGTCACTTACATAGATTGGGTATGACATCCAAAGCCGGTTTGTTAAGAAAACAGGCAGCGGTAAAGGCATTGAATGAATTGGAACAGGCTTATGCGTTAGCGACTAATGACGAGAAGAAAATGTATATACTACCTGATCTTGCCAAAGATGCGTATGAAGCAGGGCAGATCGATAAGGCTTCTACCTATGCCAGACAATTGCTCAATAATCCACCTGCTGGTCACAACTATGGAAACACGATTCATCAAGGAAATCTTATTCTGGGAAGAATTGCGTTAGATAAGAACAAGATTGAGGTTGCGAAAAGGCATTTGCTCAATGCCGCCAAAACGCCTGGTTCTCCTGTTTTGGGCTCTTTTGGCCCCAGTATGACCCTTGCCAATGAGTTGCTCAAGAAAGGTGAACGGGATGTCGTAATTGAATATTTCGACCTTTGCAACAAATTCTGGAAAATGGGTAGAGATAGATTAAAGAACTGGAAAGCAACGGTCAAACAGGGTGGTACACCAGAATTCGGTAGCAGTCTAATACGGTAGTGTAAAGGCCATGATCTGTCCTCCTAAAAAAGAAGTTTCCTTTATTGGCCGGCGGTTGTGGGCGGCGATTGTCTCGTCGATCTGTCAAATCTTTGCTTTCAACCGATCCCACTCTTCAAGATATTTCTGCAGATGCATTTTGCCATTTTCTATTTCCGATGGGGTATTGCCACCTGAGACCAACCTCTCTACAGCAGCAACGGAGACTATCCTGCATACCACCGTCTTCAAATACGGCGTGGGGTCTTCATCAGTGGCCCCTCCTTCTCTCCACGTAAGTTTTAGGACATCCAAATCCGGTGCTTCATCCGGCAAATCATACAAGAGCCTACCCGCAACCGGATCAGGTATCCATTCTGCGTCAAATGCCCAAACTCGATTCTTTACAGTCTTAAACATGGCTTAGTCAGTTCCTATTTGCATCGTCCCTGGAATCCAGTGTAACAGAAGGTGACTGCCCCGATCAAGGCCGAACAATTCATTCTCGCGAGATGTACGCTCCCTGAGTAGTGACATACCGTGAGTCTATAATAGTGTCAATAGTTTTGGCTTTGACACAAATGCTTGGCTTTTTTTGTATTTTCCTTGCGGTATGGCATGTTGAAGCTGCCGTAGTACTGTTGAAATTGAGATGAAATTATGTTATTATGAGACTTGAAGCTTACAGGAGTTTTTCAGTGAAGTTAACTTTTGTTATCTTTGTGCTTGGTCTGGTTCTGACAGATACAACCATCGCACAACCAGCGGACCTTTATGCCCGCTGGCCTCTCAATGAAGGTGAGGGCGAGATGGTATTTGACATTTCCGGCAACGACTTGCACGGGATGATTCAAAATGCCGACAATGGACTTGGACCTGATGGCTCAGTTTGGGTCGAAGACCCGGTACGTGGAACCGTCATCAGTGTTAACGGCACGGCGGACGGTGCTTTTGTTCGCGCCGGAGAAATTCCTCAAATGACACTGACCAACGACTTTACCTGGGCCTTTTGGGCGAAACACAACGCTGAAAATACGGCCGACAACGATATTATTCTCGGTAATCGGATGGACGAGAATGCAGTCGATTTTGTGCCGCGTCAGTTCATTAAGTTCACTCCGACTAAATTCGAGTGGCACATGAATGGCAACGGCGACGATAACCTGGAATATGACGACATTCCCGCCGACGTCTGGCTCCACCATGCGGTAGTGAAAACCGCAGACCAGTTGACCTATTACCGCAACGGCATTGAAGCTGGCTCAGGGACGTTCACACAACCTCTGGACTTTCCTCAACCACTTTTCTTTGGCGGTGACAACGAGGCTGCTGCCGGAGAGAATTGGAGCGGATTTATGAGTGAAGTGCAGCTCTATACCTATGCGCTAACCTCGGATGAGGTTCTTCAGGTTATGGTTTTACCAGTGGGATCTGTAATCAGAACCAGCGCCTATAAGGAAATTCCTTCAAATAAAGCAATAGATGTATCCATAGATACCGATCTGAGCTGGACTCAGGGCGATTATGCCGATACCCACGATGTGTACTTCAGCACAGTGTTCGAGGACGCCAATGATGCCGACAGAACCAATTCGCTGGATGCACTGCTTAGCCAGGATCAGGATCCCAATATGTATGACCTGGACAGACTTGATTACGGCCAGACCTACTATTGGCGAATCGATGATGTCAATGTGCCTCTGACCAGTTCGACGGTCTTCAAGGGCAAAACCTGGCAATTTACGACCGAGTTGTTTGATTATGCGATTCCTGGCGACAGGATAACCGCAACAGCTTCAAGCCAGTCCGAGGAGAGTGGTGGCCCTGAGAAGACTATCGACGGTTCGGGTTTGACTAGTGTTATGCACCCGATTGACACTAGGGATGATACACACTCCACTGAAATTTCAGATATGTGGGTCAGCAGCAAAACTGACATGGCACCGTGGATTCAGTATAACTTCGATAAGCCCTATAAGCTGGACAGCATGTTGGTATGGAACTTTAACGGCATTTTGATATGGAACATGCTCGGCCTAAAGGCTGTAAATGTCGAATATTCAACAAACGGTGGAACAACCTGGCAATCGCTGAGCAATTTTCCCGACTTCACTAAGGCA
>JADHXR010000066.1 GCA_016782865.1 Phycisphaerae bacterium | reverse complement strand
CACCGGGGCACATACAGAAAGTATATGCAGAGCGGCCATTCTCGCAGTGGTGGACCAGCTTATATTCAGCCGGGCCAAGAAGCCGATGCGATGCAAATCTGCCGTACTGGGCCTTGTCTATCAGGCTTTGGGGATGCTCGATACGAACGCCTATTGAAAACGGCTTTGCTTCTATAGGTATTTCCAGTTGATGCAGCATCTCGAATGTGTCCCTTGCGCTGTGTCCCAAGGCAAGCACTATGGTATCTGTCTCGATAGTTTCAGAGTCGTTAACAATTGCGCCGGCCACCTTGCTGTCTTCTATCTTAATACCTGTCAGTTTTGTTTCGAAGCGGACCTGTCCGCCCGACGAGATAATTGTGTTGCGAAGGTTCTTTACAATCTTAACGAGATTGTCTGTGCCGATATGAGGCTTGGCCTGATAGAGTATTTCTTCCGGTGCTCCGGCCCTTACAAATTCTTCGAGAACTTTTCTTGAACGGTTATATTTATCCTTTATCCGGGTAGTAAGTTTCCCGTCGGAAAAAGTGCCTGCTCCACCTTCACCGAACTGCACATTAGATTCAGGATCAAGCTGCCCTTTATGCCAAAAGTCTTGGACGTCCTTTACTCTTGAGCTGACTTGCTTTCCTCTTTCTATCAGCACAGGCTCAAACCCCAGTTGAGCAAGGATCAAGGCAGCAAAGAGGCCGCAAGGGCCGCTTCCGATGACAACGGGAGTCGCACCGTGCAAATTGCCAACTGTTGGCAACTGGTAATTCATACAAGGCGCGGCGGAAATCCGAATGTCTTGCGAAAATATGCAAAGCAGTTCAGGCTCGTTTTGGAGTCCCACGTCTATTGTATAAACAGCCACAATATGGTTCTTACGCCTTGCGTCTATGGATTTGTGGACTATGGTAAAGTTGAGGAGTTGGTGCTCTTCAATACCCAGACGTTCTATAATGCTGTCGGCCAGGGCTTCTTCCTTGTGGTCGAAGGGCAATGTTATCTCTCTGAGTCTGATCATAAGCTTTAATGTTTCAGTGAATTAATATTCTTCCAATATGGCTGAACATAAAGGGTGCACGATCTCCACTCAAATCAAAAATGACATAACATTACGCCTTTAAGTCCCCAAATAGGTAAACGTCCCTAATTAACTCATATCGTTGTTTGAAGCACGAGCCGATATTCTCAATCCAGTCCCCGCCTTTTGAGTAAGGCATCAACTTTGGGTTCACATCCTCTGAATTCAATATATTGAGCCATCGTATCGTTGCTTCCCATGGATAGAACGTTCCTTCTGAACGAAGCGGCCAGTTCCTTATTGAACAGATCGGTTTCCTTGAATGCTTGGAATGCATCAGCGTCAAGAACTGCGGCCCAGATATAACTGTAATACCCGGAAGAATAGCCTCCGCTGGAAAATATGTGGCCAAAATTGGTACTTTGATAGCGGGATTCGATCTCAGATATCAATCCTATTTTGCCCAGTGATTCTCTTTCAAATTTTGCGGCATCCTGCTCATTTGTATCTGTGAGTAGGTGCCAATCCATATCCAGAAAGGAGGCAGCCAGATACTCAACCGTCATAAAGCCCTGATTGAAGTGTTTAGCGTTTTCAAGCTTATCGATCAGCTCCTGTGGAATCGGCTTGCCGGTTTCATAATGAAACGCATAGGTTTTCAGTACGGCGGGATCCCTTGCCCAGTTTTCCATAATTTGCGAGGGAAGCTCAACAAAATCTCTAGGTACTCTTCTCGATCCGCTGTAAGTTGTATTTGCGAATAGACTGTTCAACCCATGGCCTAATTCATGAAAGAGTGTTTCTACTTCATCCATACTCATCAAGGATGGTTTATCCGCAGTGGGTTTTGCGAAATTGCCAACATTGTAGACCAATGGCGTAATGAAATCGCCCTCGATGTTGGACTGGCTTCTGAACGAACTCGACCAGGCGCCGCTTCTTTTACCGTCACGCGGATAATAGTCAGAATAAAAAACGCCCAGATGTGTTCGGTCAGCTTCCAGCACCTCAAACACTTCGACGTCCGGATGATAGACCTTAATGTCACTCCTTTTAGCGAATCTTATTCCGTACAGCTTCTCGGCCACATCAAAGGCGCCTTTGCGAACATTTTCCATTTTGAAATAAGGGCGAAGCATAGCATCATCCAGGGCATATTTTTCTTTCTTCACCTTTTCGGCATAATACCACCAGTCCCAGGCCTGCAGTCTGAAATCATGGCCTTCTTTATTGATCATTGCCTGCATATCCGCAACTTCCATTTTTGCCCTTCTCGAAGCGGGTTTCCACAGGTCGTTTAGAAATTTGTAGACGTTCGCCGGATTCTTCGCCATGTTTCTTTCAAGAACGAAATCAGCGTGGGTTGTATAACCCAATAAATTCGCTTTCCTAACCCTTAGAGCAGCAATCCTGGATATCAGCTTCTTATTGTCAAATTCGTCGTTGTTGTTGCCGCGATTGATATATGCTTTGAAAATGGTCTCCCGGAGGTTGCGTTTTTCCGAATTCACCAGAAAGGGAATAAAACTTGGCTTCTGAAGCGTGAACACCCATTTGCCTTCCATGCCTCTTGCCTTTGCCATTTCGGCGGCAGCCTGAACAACCCCGTCCGGCAGTCCGGCGAGGTCCTCATCGTTATCTATCACCATAGCGATGGCATTGGTCTGTTTCAGATGGTTTTGCCTGAACTTGACATAGAGATTGCTCAACTCTTCATTTATGTTTCTCAACTTTTCTTTATCTTCATCATTGAGATTAGCTCCGCTTCTGACAAAACCAAGAAAGTAGTTTTCCAGCAGTGTGTTTTGTTCGGGGGTAAGCCCAAGGCTTTCTTTCTTTTCATAGATTTGTTCTATTCTTGCGAAAAGTTTTTCATTGAGATTTATATCGTCATTGTGTTTGGCCTGCAATGGTGCAACTTCTTTTGATATACTCTGCAATTGGTCATTTGTGTTAGCGCTGTTAAGGCAACTGAACACTCTGCTCACTCTGTCAAGCAGCTCCCCGCCTTCTTCCAATGCCTCAATAGTGTTCCTAAATGTCGGCTCTTCTTCATTATCTGCGATCGCCTCAACCTCAGCTTTTTCAGATTCCATTGCTTCGAGAAATGCGGGCATGAAATGCTCGCTTTTAATTTCATCAAATGGGGGCGTCTGGAATGGGGTGTCCCACTCTTGTACCAGCAGATTTTCCGGTCTAATGCCGCAGCCAGCAGTCAAAATAATTAAAGCAAAAAGGTACATCATTTTTTCCATTTCCATTGTCCTTTCATTTGATATTCTATGGAGTATCTGTCTCAATCTGTTCGTGGCTTATTCCTTCAACTGTGGAATTGCCCGGCCGGACGTCCATGGCAAGCCTGCCGCTTCCAGGTTTTTCTGCAGATTCACAAAGTCTCCTTCGACCAATCTCTTCACCCGGCCAAGCACGGCCTCGAATTCCTCTTTTGCGGTCTCATAATCGGCCCGATGAGTTTTTGTCGGACCGTAGGTCGATCCGGCGCCGCTCATCGCCGAATTGGCCCGATTCGCAATAGAGATGCGGTCGGGTTCGTTGTGTTGTGAGATCACCGTGTCGCCGACCAGCGATTCGCGGATGTCCTTCAACTTCAGTTCCAATCGGCGGGCCTGTTCGAGCGGTTGCTCGCTGCCCCTGGGCGACTGCTTCAGCGCCTGCTTGATTTCGGCTAACTGGCTCAAGACTTCATCCAGTTTTCCGTTAGTGCCCCTGATGGCACGCACAAGCTCACCGGCGGTCATGTAGAATTGGAGCACCGTATTACGGTTCTGGACGGGCAAGGACGCAGTGGCCATCGGAACAACTTCAACCGTCTGCGGATTGCCGAGCGGCGTCACCTCGTCCCGGACGCGTTTGGCGGCGGCCACAACATATTTTCCGGGAGTAACAAAAGGTCCGCTGCCGCCGGCAGACGACAGAGAGGCATAGCGCAGATTCCAGCTTACACGATGGAAGCCGGCGGATGTCGATCCGGCGACACGGTTCACAACGTTGCCCTTCGTGTCCTTGATAACAAAAGTCACGGTCGGACTTTCCTCGCGCTGCTCATCCTTTATTGCTTGCCATCCGGGGTACGGGTTGTCGCCATCCTGCTTCTTGATCTTTCCCTCTTCTTCACTGCGCTTCTGCTTGAGGGTTTTCAGCGAGTCTTTGAGATAGTAGGTCAGCACCGCGCCGGACGGGGGATTGGGTGCTGCGAAGAAACCATCGCCCTGACTTCCCTTTTCACTGCCGAGAGTACGGCCGGGCACGTGCAGCCGGGCCTTGCGGATGCCGAACAGAATAAACTCCTCCTCGTCCAGAGTCTTGCCGCCGATCTGACGCAGGAAGGAATAATCGTCCAGTACGAAGAAGCTGCGCCCAAATGAGGCGCCCACCAAATCATTTTCCCGGCGCTGAATCTCGATATCTCTAAAAGGAATCGTCGGAACATCCCCCTTGAGCTTGATCCATTTGTCGCCTCCGTCAAGACTGAAATAGAGACCGAATTCGGCTCCGAGGAAATAGAGATCGGGCTCGATATGATCCTGGGTGAAGCGCCAGAGGATTTGCCTCTCGGGCAGATCGCCGACGATGGAGTACCACGTCCTGCCTCGGTCATCGCTCCTTACCAGGTAGGGTGCGAAGTCTCCGGTCTTGTGATCATCAAGCACGGCGTAAACCGTGTCGACGTTATGACGATCCGCCTTTATGTCATTGACGAACGCCTCCTCCGGGACGCCGTAAATGCGGTCCACTTTTCGCCAGTTCCGGCCTGTGTCCTCGGTTACATGGATGAGACCGTCATCCGTGCCGATATAGATGAGTCCCTGCTTCAAGGGAGACTCGGAGATCGACGTGATATTGCCGTATTGCGACATGGCCCCAGTGTCGTAAGCGGCGTCGATGCTCCAGACCCGATCCATGTGTTTCAATCTGTAACGATCCTTGTTGCGGGACAGGTCGCCGCTGATGGCGGTCCATGAATCGCCTCGATCGTCACTGCGATGGAGTTTGTTGGACCCGAAGTAAAGACGCTTGTGGGAATGGGGGCTGACGAGAATAGGCGAGTCCCAGTTGAAGCGCAGATCCTTCTCGCCTTTTGCCGGGCGCGGACGAATGCTGACCGATTCACCGGTCTGCCGGTCATAGCGTCTCAGGAATCCCTGCTGGGATTCGCAGTAGATGATGTTGGGATCGTTGGGGTCTATGGCGCAGTCGTGCCCGTCACCGCCGATGATAGCCCGCCAGTCGCTGTTACGAATGCCGGAGGAGTTTCCCGTGCGAACAGGCCCGTACTGGGTGGCGTTGTCCTGCGTGCCCCCCACCACGTGGTAGAAAGGCTCATCATAGTCAACGTCTACTTTGTAGAATTGGGTCACAGGAAGATTGGCGAAAAATCCGTACGTTTTGCCGCGGTCGAAAGAACGATAGAGCCCGCCGTCGCAGCCGACCAACAGAAAATCGGGGTCGTTCGGATGGAAAGCTACGGCGTGATTGTCAACGTGCTTCCAACGGCTCTCGACGGTCTGCCAGGTCCTGCCGCCGTCTTCGGTGCGTCCCAATCGAACGTTTGCGTGGTAGAGAACATCGAAGCGGTGCGGATCGCAATAGATTTCCTGGTAATAGTGAGGTCCGGTGCCTCCGCTGACATAATCGCTCATCTTGCTCCAGCTTTGGCCGGTATCTTCCGAACGCCAGAGGCCGCCCTTGCGCCCGGCCAGCTCGATCGAGGCATAAACCACGTTGGGCCTGACCGGTGAAACCGCCAGGGCGATTTTGCCCTTGTCGGCCGAGGGCAGGCCACTTTTCAACTGTTGCCAGGTTTGACCTCCATCGGTCGACTTGTGAATACCCGATTCAGGACCGGCGTTGACCAGGGCCCAGACGGTGCGATGATGTTGATGGGTAGCGGCATAGAGCACATCCGGATCGCGCGGATCGAATGCGAGATCGGTGACTCCCGTGTAGGGCCCTTTGGACAGAATCTGTTTCCAGTTCTTGCCGCCGTCAGTGGTTTTGTAGAGCCCGCGCTCTCCGCCTGCCGACCAGAGCGGCCCCTGGGATGCGACATATACGGTGTCGGAATCACGGGGATCCACAAGGATATTGGCGATGTGCTCGCTGTTCTTGAGGCCGACATTCTTGAAACTCTTGCCGCCGTCCAGGCTCCTATAGACTCCGTCGCCGTAACCGACGTGGCGTCCGCCGACGTTTTCGCCGGTTCCCACCCAGACGACGTGGTGGTTGGCCGGATCGATAGTGACACAGCCGATGGAGTAGGAGTCGTAGTCGTCGAAAATCGGCGTCCATGTCGTGCCGGCGTTGACGGTCTTCCACACGTTGCCCGAGCCGGCTGCGACATACCATGTGTTAGGCTGCGTCGGATCGATAGCGATGTCAGAGATTCGCCCTGACATAAGGGCCGGACCAATGTTTCGCAGCTTGATTCCGCTGAAAGTCCCAGCGCTTAATTTCTTCTCTTCCTTCTTCTCGTCCGTCTCATCCGCCTGCACCGAACAGGTGAGCAGACCAGCCAGTAACAAACCGAATAGAAAGTTTCGCATCGTTCGGATCTCCATGAATCACTTGTGCATGGCTCAACACTATAAATCGACATTTGCCAAAGAACTTGATTTCACTACGCTCCACCGAATGCGACATGTCATATTACCGGATTTGTGCGGGCGAAGCAACAATGCTGTGCTGAGCAATTGTTCCCAGAAAAACTCCCTGATAATGGGGAATTCCAAACAAATTCCCGGTCAACGCATCGCCCCCTTCAAAAAAAGGCCGCATACAAACCCATTAAGAATAAGGATTTAATGGTGTTGAGGCAGGTTGTTGATAATATTTTCTCAGTAAAGGGAAATTTGCCCTTGCCTTGTCTTCTCATGGACGGGAAAATGGCAGTCGTATTACGCTTCATTTGTAGATTATGTTGGCGTTGCCCCGGCAAAGGTGGCTTACTCAGGAAAAATGCACAAAGAGAGAAAGGAAGGAACACATGAAAGATGCACCGCGTTTTACCAAAGTCGTATTCATAGCGATCTGTGCGTTCGTAGTAGCTGGAATTCTCCCTTATACGGCAATGGCCCAGGCTGGGGAAAGTCCATGGATGATAAGAGCCCGCATCTTGGGCGTAGAGCCTGATGATGATAGCTCTACCATTACAGTAATTGGAGGGAAAGCTAAAGTTGATGACTCCGTTACCGTCGATGTGGATTTCAGCTATTTCTTCACTGATAATGTCGCGGCAGAACTGACTCTTACAGTATCTCCTCATGACGTTGAAGCAGTACATATCCCCGGAGTGGGCAAATATGATCTCGGAGACGTGAAACTCTTACCACCCACCTTGACCCTGCAGTATCATTTCATTCCTGATGGCAAACTTCGCCCGTATGTTGGTGCAGGTGTTAATTACACGATTTTCTTTGATGATGATCCAGGTACTGCCTCAAGCATTGATTATGATAATGCCTTTGGCTTTGCTCTTCAGGCAGGATTTGATGTTGGGATCAATGAGAACTGGGCCATTAATTTTGATGTGAAAAAGATCTGGCTGGACACAGACGTTTCTGCAAAGACAGCACTGGGCACAGTGAAAACGAAGGTGGATATTGATCCCTGGCTTTTCGGTGTCGGCTTGGCATATCGTTTCTAGAATCACTAACAGAAAATACGGTGATGTCAGTGGGAGGTAAATAGCAAGAATCCTTCCGGTCAAAAGAGACGCAGAGGCTGTTTCAAACAAAGTGAGGCAGCCTCTCTTTCTTTATATGCAGTGATGGGATCACATATTCTAGACACACACCTGCGAATGAGTAATTGGGTTACGATGTGGGAAATCCCGAGACAAACGAGTTTGTTCGGGAAGTTTGGAGAGAAATATATGAAAGTTACAAAATCTGCCGGTTATGCGTTGCATGCATTAATGTATATGGTAAGACACAGCACACAGTTGCCGGTCACAGCCGTCACGGTCGCCAAGGCCGAGGGGATACCGTCCGACTATCTTGCCAAGATATTTCAGCAGCTTGCCAAGGCTCGTTTTGTCAAGGCGATCAGGGGCAGGAAAAGAGGATATGTTTTTGCCCGGCCGCCGGAGCAGATCAGCCTGCTTGAGTTGTTCGAGGCTGTCGAAGGCGGGCCGTTATTCGACGATTGCTTCTTGAGACACTGTGAATGTGGCGGCACTCCGGAGGATTGTCGCATTTTCTCGATCTGGACGGATGCTACCAGGCAAATCAAGAAAGAGCTTGAGGACACGACAATAGCCTCAGCCGCGTGGGCCCACCCCGAGCATCGCTTCGCGAGCCTGCGGGAGTCACTCGCCGGCGCAGAGAAAAGACAAGGAGCAATTTAGTATTCACCGAACTGCGCTGCCAGCTCAGTCAATCGTTTGAGCCTCTCGGGTTTGACATGGGGAGCTACGCTGCAGGCTGAGGATAGTATATATCCACTGCCGGGCTTGCCGATCCTGATTCGCTGTTTCACAGCCTGTTCGAAGGTCTCGTCATCTGCGCCGAGCATCTCATTGACGGCATCGAGATTCCCTTTGAAAAAGAAGCGCTCGCCGTACTTCGACTTTGCATCTTCCAGATGTACGGTCCCGAGCGGCGGGGGGTCTAACGTGTCAATTCCGTCAACGCTGGTTTCGCTCATAAGGTCCAGCCGGTCGCCGATTGCACCGCAGGTGTGTACATAGGATTTCGAACCGTGTTGGCTTATCGCCCTATATATCTGATCTTCATAAGGCGCGACAAATTCTTCGTACATGGCGCGGCTGATAAATCCCGCCCCGGTGAAAGCGGAACTCACAAGGATTGCATCCGGTTTGCACGCGGCATAGACTTCCGTCTGCGCAAGGGCGATTCTCGAAAAGACGCCCAGGGCCTCGTGACACATGCGAGGATCGTCCACAAGAGCCATAAGGGCCTGTTCGTAGCCGAACAACTCCATGAGATGCGTAAACGGAGAGAAGACCTCAACGTGAATCGAGATATCCGGTGCAAGCTGCCGGGCCTTCGCAAATGCGCTCGTGAACCATCCAGGATAGACGGTCGCGTCGGCCAGGTCGGCTTGAGGGTCAATGTCCCAGAGTTCGGGGGCATGCCAGGTGTTCCACACATATCCGCCCAGTCTGTAGACGGCAGGCTCATTGATGTCGACGGATCTGTAATTCGCCCGTTCCAATGGTGTCCGCCCGCCGCGGTATGTCTGTGGATTGTCATCGGGCCCGAAGATGGTTTCCAATCCGCACTTCCAGCCAAGATGCTCGTTGCCGTTGATCTGCCGATGTGACTCAAGGTTGTCTTTCCAGTTGCCCGGTCTGCCGGGGAGGTTCAACAATATGCCATCGAATCGGTATCTCTGCTGTAGTTCGACCAAAGCACCTGCAAAAGTCTCGCTGTGAAACCATATCTCCGAAGGCCTGTAATCGCAGTTCAGAAAGTAGTGTCCAAGTGCAAGCTGGCACATCACCGGTATTCGGTCCGGCTCGGCGTGGCTCATCGCCGCTGCAATCCGTTGTTTTGAATTCATGCTTGCGTCTCAAGAGTCTATTGAGGGACGAACGCCAACGAAGTTTGCATGGCAAAGCCGCATGTACAACCCGAGCTGCTTTCGGGGACAAGGGCAAGGCCGCCGGCGGGGATGATATTTATCCAGCAGCCTTGTCGGGTGGCCCTTGTGAGTTGCTGCGGCCCGCCGCCCGGCCCCAGGTCGTACATCCAGGGATTGCCGCCTCGCCAGAAGAGGGCCTGTGCCGAGGCGGAGACGCCGCCGCAACCGTGCCCGTGACGGTCGAATTCCCAACCTTCGATTTTCCTGCCTGTTTTCAGGTTGTACGCATAAGGCCAGGCGTAAACTGTCTCGCCGATAATCGTTGGGTGGCGATTGTATTCACCGTGGCTTCCGTCCCGGGCGAGATCCGTACCGTGATCCGCGTCCCAGAGGACCTCGCCTGACCGAGCGTCGAAAGCGCGGTAGTGGTAGCGAACGATGTTGTCCACCAGTCGAGATCCGCTCAACAGGAGCATTCCCTCAGCGTAGTTGATGTAGACGGGTTCCTCGAAAAACGTGACGTCGATCTTACGCTTGAAGATGACCTTACCGGATTGAACATCAAGGGCGACCAGATGCTGATCACCACCGTCGAACAATGTCTTGGCGGGCATGCGCCCGAGTTTGTCAGCCAGGGCTTTGGGGCTGGAAGTCTCGACGAAGTGCATTCGCCCGTCGCCGACGGCAATAGTCGTATTAAGCACAAGCCCGGAATTGTACTTCCACAGCAGTTTGTTGCTTGCCTTACCCATCGCAAAAAGGTAATCGCTGACCACCAGTTTCATATCTTGATACCACAACGCGTCGTCACCCTCATAGCTGGTCTCGGTGTAGGAAGCTCCACGCCTGCGCCCGCTTCCGAACAGGATGTCACCCGAGTATGCGACGTAGCCCCAGTGGCGCGGCTCGGACTCGATCAACTGAGGCATTTCATAGGTGATGTGACGCCGGCCGGTCCGGACATCGAAGCCGTAGCATTTGTTCTCAGCCGCCACGTACAGGCATTGGTCATCCACCGCCATGCTGCCCGAATCCAGGAATACGCCAAGCCGGCGTGAATTGGGGACCTCGATTCTCCATTCGATCGTCCCGTTGTAGGCATCCACGGCAAAGACGACACAATCGCCAGGGACGAACATGCGCCCGTCCTTGTACAGGGGCGGCACGTTTCGGTGGTGGCGGTCGATCATCTCTCGCGGCCCGGGTCGGCCGAACCATTGGAGCGCCATGTTTCCCTTTGTGAGCTTGTCGCCGCTGCACGCGGAGTTGCCCGGCTCTGCATAGGTGTGCGTCCACTCGCCGGCGCCTTCCAATTGTTTGCGCTCGGCCCACGCTATGACGACATTACCTTCTTCGTGCTGCCTCCAGTCACTCAGAGATGAATGTATCGACCTCATCGAGTCGGACTCTTCGCGCGGCCGGATCAGGGCGATAACGCCGCCGGAAGGCCTGAGCACCCTGAAGATATCATCTGCCGAGGAAGCGGCAGGGGCTTTATCCGAAACGATCAGGTTTGCGAAGTAGTCCGTATAGGGTAGTGAGTCGGGATCTCCATGATGGACAACCACTCTGCCACAGAGTCCCTCCTGGTCGATCGTATTGCGAGCAGCAGCTACCTCGTCAGCGGAGTCTTCAACGCAGACAATCTTGAGATCACTCCTCGCGGCAAGTTCACACGCCAATCTTCCCCGGCTGCTGTCAAGTGCAAGACAGTATCCTTTCTCGATTCCGGTCTGCTCGATTATCAGCTTTGCAGCTTCGGCGTACCGTTGCGTTTGACTGTCATCCGGGTACGGATAGACGTCTATCTTTGCCGCCACAATTTTCGCGTCATCTCTCACGCCGTTCCTAAAACAGTGTATTCGGCCCTCGTCCGTGCTCACATAAAGTCCGCCGTTCACCACGCTCAAACCATACGCTTTGCCATCAACGGAAGCACTCCAAATAACCTCGCCGTCCCCGGCTCTAAACGCGCCTATCTCATTCTGTCCGCCGGCGAATAGAACATCGCCCGCCATAATCATCGAGTACGGATATTTGCACTCGATGGTCCACAAATAACAGCCCTTCATCTTCTGCGAAAGTTCGTTGATCTGTGTAGTGAGATCTCGCAACTGCTCCTGTAACGGCTTCGCCTGGGCAGCATCCTTGCCCATCTTCTTGAGTTGATCTTTGATTTTGTCATGCTGTCGGGCGAGAGCATATTGCTTTCTGGAAAGCTCGAGATATCGCCCGCGACTGAACGCGGAAAGCTGTTTCTCCGACTGCATGTACGCCGTTCCCGGCGCGCCGGGATTCACCAGCATCCTCACGCCGCCGAACCTTGCGATTCTGTCCTTCGTATCCACATCGGCCGCACTAAGCTCCTGCGACTGACGGCCCGGTCCGGTTACGAGGACGTTCTCTGTCAGCAGTGCGAAAGTCCCGCCTGCACTGGGTAGCTCGCCCAACGGCCTGCCGTTGGCCCGGGCAAAGATCGCCGGATTGGTTCGTCCGGTTGGGACATACAGCCGCTCGTCGGATGCGAGCAAATAGCCCTGAGGCGATATGTCTATCTTCCGCTTCCATCTGACGGTTCCATCTTCGGCGTTGAGTGCCGATAGAAATGTCCCCTGATTGGGGAACAAGCCGGCGGTGAAGTACAGATCCCCCTCATCTACCAACAATCCCGTTCGTACGGGCCACACCGACATTATTCGCCCGTTGCCCGGAATCATGCGATCGGCGTCGGCGGCCTTATGCTTCCACAAGAGTGATCCGTCGTCGCGCGAGAGGCAGTAGACGTACCCATCGTCAGAGCCGACATACACCTTGTCGCCCAAGACAAACGGAGCCAGCCGGACGGGGCCCTCAGTGAAGAACGCCCAGCGCTGCCTCCCCGTCCGAGCATCCAACGCGTAGACTTTGTCATCCGAGGATGAGCCGAAGAATATGGTGTCGCCGGTTCCGACGACGTGATAAGCCCTGTCATAAGCCACTGTCGACCGCAGGTTGAACTGCCTGTGCCAGTAGTCCTGTTTTGCCGGTCCGGGCCACGCAGGCTGTGGTTTATTTGCCGCCTTGAAGACCCATGATTTGCTCAAGGGCAGCTCCAGGCGTTCTGCGGTGACGCCGCTTCGGTTCCTGTCGTGCATAAAGGTGGGCCAATCCTCCGCCCGGGTGGATCCAGGATTGACAAGAGCCGCTATAACAATTACGAATAGAGACGCGTACTTGTACATTTGGTATCTCCAGCTTTAATACACTTGATTACAGCGGTCAGGATAACATATCAGGATCGAAAAATCCACCATATTGCTCGCCGCTTAACGGCTATTCTTTGACCGAGGGGAAGCTGGCGGGTAGAATCGCGTACACTGCAGAAAAAGGAAGAAATGATCTAAGGTAAAGGAGTTATGACCAATGAGGTCGTCATTAAGAACAATTGCGGTTGCGTCACTATGTCTTTTGTTTACCCTTGCCGCGTCCGCATCCGCGCAGGAGCCCGAGCATATCGACATCGCTTCCCGGCGTGAGCTGTTTGTAGACCGTTACTTGATTGCCGATCTCAACGGTGCGCGTTTGAGATTGCATCAGCCTCGCGATGAAGGGCCCGTGCTCAAGTTCGATGAGCCCTGGGAAGGCCCCTTTTGCGGGTACGTTACGGTCATCAAGGATCGGGACAAATACCGTTTTTACTACCGGGGCTTGCCCAAAGCGGGCAGGGACGGCAGCGGCGGAGAGACCACCTGCTACGCCGAATCCGCTGACGGCATCCACATCGTCAAACCCAGGCTCAATCTCTTCGCCGTAAACAGATCAAAGTCGAACAACGTGATCCTGGCCGGCGCCGCACCGGTCCATCATAATTTCAGCCCCTTCCTCGACACCAGGGGCGGCGTGCAGGAAGGTCATCGTCTTAAGGCCTTGGGCGGAACCCAGAAGAGCGGCCTGATTGCGTACGTTTCGGCTGATGGCATCCGGTGGAGGAAACTCCAGGAAGAACCTGTCTTCACCAGGGGGCTGTTCGATTCTCAGAATGTCGCCTTCTGGTCCGCGGCCGAGCAATGTTATCTATGTTATTTCCGCACATGGACCGGCACTGGGTTCGCCGGCTTTAGAAGCGTCAGCCGAACGACGTCGAAGGATTTTCTGCACTGGAGTGATCCGGAGGAGATGAGTTTCGGCGATACGCCCCGCGAGCATATTTATACTAACCAGACGCATCCCTATTTCCGAGCCGCTCACATCTACCTCGCCATTGCCGCGAGATTCCTGCCCGGCAGACAGATCCTGAGTGGCGAGCAGGCAAAGAAGGTCAATGTTAATCCCAACTACTTCAAGGATTGCTCCGACGCCGTCCTGATGACATCCCGCGGCGGCAACATCTATGACCGGACCTTTATGGAAGGTTTTATTCGCCCCGGCATCGGTCTGCAAAACTGGGTTTCCCGCTCAAACTATCCCGCTCTGAACGTCGTGCAGACAGGGCCCGATGAAATGTCACTCTATGTGCAGCACGATTATGCCCAGCCGAGTGCGCATCTTCGCCGCTATTCGCTTCGCCTCGATGGCTTTGCTTCAGTCAATACCCCTTACGCCGGTGGCAGCATGACCACAAAGGCGTTTATTTTCCAGGGAAAGGAACTCCTGCTGAACTTCGCCACCTCGGCCCCCGGTTTCATCCGCGTCGAAATCCAGGATGCCGACGGCAAACCCATCGTTGGCTACTCTCGCAAGGACTCCCGGGAGCTGATCGGCAATTACATCGAGCATCCCGCCTCCTGGCGAGGCCGAACCGACGTCAGCGCACTGGCCGGCAAGCCAATCAGGCTCCACTTCGTCATGAAGGACGCCGATCTGTATTCCGTAATGTTCATCGAGTGAACGAGCGTGACACGAAATGGCGCGTAATAAACCGACAAATTTCTCTCCAGATGGCCGGCGGCGCTTTGCAACCACGCACTGGAGTATGGTCCTTGCGGCCGGACGCAGTTCGTCCCCACGCCATGAGCCGGCGCTGAGCACGCTGTGCCAGACGTATTGGTTTCCCCTTTATGCCTATCTGCGCCGGCATGGCCACGACGCTCACGAAGCCGCGGACTACACCCAGGCCTTCTTTGCCCAGATGTTGGACAAGGATTATCTCAAGAAAGTCAAACCCGAGGGCGGCAAGTTTCGCTCCTTTCTGCTCACTGCTCTGAAACATTTCATCGCTAACGAACGCGCCCGCGCTGCGGCAAAGAAGCGGGGCGGAGGCCGGGCAATCCTTTCTCTCGACTTTGAGAATGCCGAGAGTCAGTATGCCCTTGAACCAGCCGACGACTTGACCCCTGAAAAGCTCTTTGAGAAGTCCTGGGCGTTGACGGTATTGGAGCGGACCATGGACCGGCTCGGCGCCGAACTGGCGAGCAAGGGCAAACAGAAACTTTTTGACCATCTGAGAGTATACTTGGCCGCAGAACCAAGCGCCATCCCTTACCGCGAGGTCGCAGCCGAACTGGGTATGACTGAAGGGGCTGCGAGGGTTGCGGTTCATCGCCTGCGAAAGCAATGCCGCCAATTGCTGCGCGATGAAATCGCCCAAACGGTAGCCGACGAGGGACAGATTGACGATGAAATCCGGGGGCTTTTCGCTGCTCTAAGTGGCTAAGTCTGTCGATTGCAATAGTGGCGCGGGCAAGGTCATATCGCACCGAATATCCTGCTTATCTTGTGTTGTGCCCCTGGAAAGTGTAGATTATTTGTAACGTATCGGCCTTTTTGCTTAGGTAAAAGGAAGAAGAAAGCAAAAGAAAGGACGTGTTATCATGGCCGAAGAAAAGAGTTGTCAACAATGTGGCGCCGAGTTGCCCGCGAATGCCCCCGGGGGCGTTTGTCCCAAGTGCATCATGAAGCTCGGGTTGCCCACGGGGATCGATCCTGAAAAACCCGCCGCACCGGACGGCCAAGGTGCCGTTCCCACGAGCGCCACGCCGCCCGGTGGATTCGTGCCGCCCGAGCCGGCGGAACTTAACGAGAAGCTGCCTGGGCTCGAAATCATCGAGCTGTTGGGCCAGGGCGGGATGGGGGCCGTCTACAAGGCCCGGCAGAAACAGCTTGACCGCATTGTAGCTTTGAAGATTCTGCCGCCCGAGGTGGGCAAGGACCCCGCCTTCGCCGAGCGATTCACACGCGAGGCGCGTTCGCTTGCCAAGCTGAATCATCCGCATATCGTCACTGTGTACGAATTCGGCCAGTCAGACGACAATCTGTACTATTTCATCATGGAGTTCGTCGACGGAACGGACCTGCGGCATGTAATCCGCAAGGGCGACCTTGTCGCTAACGAGGCCCTTACCATAGTGCCGCAAATCTGTGAGGCGCTGCAATATGCCCACGAAGTGGGCGTTGTCCACCGCGATATCAAACCGGAGAACATCTTCTTGGACAAGAGGGGACGCGTGAAGATCGGCGACTTCGGGCTGGCCAAGCTGCTGGACAGACCCGCGACGGCCTACACACTCACGCAGCCACAGCAGAGGATGGGGACCCCACATTACATGGCTCCCGAACAGATCGAGGGCGCACACCAAGTCGATCACCGTGCGGACATCTACTCGCTCGGCGTGGTCTTCTACGAGATGCTCACTGGCCAGTTGCCGATCGGCCGCTTTCCTCCGCCGTCTCAGAAGGTCCAGGTGGACGTCCGACTCGACAACGTTGTTCTTAGAAGCCTCGAACATGCACCAGAGCGGCGTTATCAACACGCCAGCGAAATCAAGACCGATGTCGAACTAATCGCCGTCGATGCAGAGCATCAAGAGCCCGCGGGCAAGCCGACCGAGATTGAGCATGACAGCGTAGAGCAGTTTATCCTATCGCAGCTCCCGGCTACAAGGATCGAAGCGGTCAAGGCGTATCAAGAAAAAACCGGCGCCGGTCGCACCGAGGCAGTGCTCGCAGTCGATGCCATCGCACGCAAGCATGGTGTGGAGTTCACGCCCGTTCCGTTAAAGCTTGGACGATTGCTGGCTGCGGTGGTCACCGTTGGCGTTTACTACGTGCTGTACATACTGTTCAGGCGATACGTCGAGCTCAGTTCGACTGTCGGCTGGTCAATCGTGGTTCTTGCGATGGGCTGTATCTATATCTCCTTCAGTGTTGCAGCCTGGCGGTCCCGATCCATAGATAAGGGACGTCAGTTCAGATTTCTTGCAGGATTCTTCCTCTTCTTGTTTCTGGCGAATCCGCTGCTCATTTCTCTTATGGAACCGATGCTGATCCTCGAGCGTCTTTACAGTCTTACAGGTGGCACGCCGGGCCCCCACGATGTGCTGTTCTTACGCCTTGTCAGCGGGGCGCTGATCGTCGGCGGATTGTACTGGCTTCTGCGGCTCTGGCTGAGACTGCGGGCCTATCGCAAGACAGCCGCTGGTCTTAGATTCGCGAAAAGTCACGAAGATCAGAACCAGCGTGCCAGTGAAAAGGAGGAAGGCGCCGATGCCATTGCCGTTGCGTATCAGCGCCTGCGTATACCGGCAGTCGGTCTGGTTGTCACCGGCTTGATTGATATGCTCGGCCTGGTGGGCGTACTGCTGTTGCTCGGATATTTCTTACTGGACCCCCTGAATTCCGGTCTTGCCATCATGCCGGTAGCTGTCTTCTTCGTTGCGTGCCTGCCCGGCCTGATCATACTTACCGGCGGACGGAGGATGTCCTATCTCAAGTCTCACGGCCTGGCAGTGGCAGCCGCCATTCTTGCCCTCCTGCCGATCCACGCGGGCTTCCTTCTCGGCCTGCCAATGGGAATCTGGGCCCTCATTGTTTTGACCCGCTCAGACGTGCAGAAGGCCTTCGCGCTCGCCGCAAGGCAAGAAGCCCCGAAGAGAAAGGGCTTTCCTCTATGGTCAATTGTACTGGTCCTCATCATCCTGGCCCTCCTCGTGTTGACACCGCCCTTGCTGATTAGAATGTTGGCTGCACCTGTATCTAGAACTCGTTCAGACAACGTAGGTGCGTACGGGGAAACCAGATACCTGCCCGTCACAGGCCCAAATGAAGTCACACAACCACTGACTTCCGAGCCGAACGCGCCCGGATATGAGAAGGCGCAGGGCACAACCACCGGCAAGATCAAGGTGGGCCCCACGCAATTCGAGGTCAGCGCAATAGCCCGCTGGGACCGCGAAGGGATGGCGCTCTTCGAGGACGGCCTGGGCAAAACACTAAGACCATATGATTTCAAAACACCTGACTATTCCGATCATCAGGCCGCTTGGATGGACATAGCCAACATCTACATCACACCCGACGCGAGCCGGTACGACGTCCTCGAGGTGCGCGTCTTCGACCACCGCACCAGACAGTTGCTGCAGGTGGGAGAAAACCTGGCACTTGGTTACAGCTTCGAGCACAGCCCCGTCAAGCAGACGCTGGCAGACGAAAACTTAGCAGTTGACAAGAGCTTCAGCGCTTCAGTGATACAGTTGCGTAGCACAGGCAGGCTGCTGCCCGACACGGTCGATGTCTGGATGCGGGTTCTGCACAATCCTGAGGATTCTCCCATGTGGAGACTCGACCCAATAAAAGGCTCCTCGGCCAGCCTGGGCGAGATTTCGCTGCTGTTCCGAGAGCTGCGCGATGGAAGCTGGAGCTACGCCTCAAAAAGTGGAGACTCCGATTCCGGACAGTTTCCGGTCGGGCGGGTTCAATGGGTCAAGAAGAACGAAACCGATGCAGCAGTCTGTATGGCAGCCTTTGACTTCATCAACGTCAAGAAAAGCCCGCCCGGCAAAAGCGACAATTACCAGATTGCCGCCGTCGCAAAGGACGGCACGCGCCATATCCCCGACTACCCGAACTTCCTCACGCCGCGCCGCGGAGTCACTCGCGTTATCGAATTTGACCTGTCCGCTGAACAGATCAGCCATTTCGAGATCAGACCGTTCCTCGGCCGCGACCGATTCTACTTCGACGGCCTCAAGCTCCCGAAAAGATCCGTTCATCCCTCGGCCACCGCGCCGACAATCCTTATCCCCGTCAACGGCAAGGAAGCCGACATCACCTCAAATGGATTGTATCCCGCCAAGTTGCGCGTCCAAGTGCTCAAGGGCAAGAGAGCTTACGGAGTAGCAAGCCGCGGTATGCAAGGCTGGGTCAAAATGACTGAAGAGCCTTTCGAAAACACCGATTCGATGACCACTGTGATCTACGAGATAAAAGGGCTTGCCGTAAAGAACTGCTCGTTCAACTGCTTCGACGCCGACGGCGCCAAAATCCCCGTCGGGGGCCGCCATTCCTTCACCTCAAACCCGCAGGGCTTCACCGTCGGCTACAGGGAGACGAACATACCCATCGAAAGGATCGACCACATCGAGTTGTCGATAGGGGACAGCAACTAGTCTCCGCTGGTCACTCAGTTTCCCCAGATCGCCGCGAACCTGTCCGCCATCGCTGGGGCTTCTTCGGCCATGCCCCATGCTGCGCATGGCCTGGGCGTCAGTACCACTATCCTCTCGAGCAGCGGCGTCGTTCAATTATGAAATCGAGTATCAATGGCCTAAGGAGACTGCTGAGAACCGCCCTGGAGGTGAGGGCCGGAACAGAGCGTTCAACCGCTGCATCGGCGGTTCTGGGGCCAGGTCACGACCGACGAATAAAGCACTTTGCTTTCATCGCCACTATCAGATAGAATGCGGGCATGAAAGAGAACAGATTTCAACAAATAATAGTGTCGTCGGTTCTTCTGGGGATGATGTTGGTTTGTCTTCCCGCCCTCGGAGCCGATACTGGTGAGGTCTCGGTAACCATCCGCGAAGCGGGCGCACAGGCGCCCTTGCCATGCAGAGTCTGGATGACTGTTGGGAATGAGCGTCTCTTTAGCCCGAGCACCGAGTCTTGCACATCCTACGCGAGGGACCGCAGCTTTTCGTGCGACGGTCAATTCGTCATGAAAGTTCCGGTCGGCAAAGCTGTGATCCGCGTCGAGCGGGGCAAGGAGTACTGGCCCGTCGACAAAGAGATCGTCGTGGAAAAGGGCCTGACCGCTGAGGTCGAAATCACGCTGAAGCGCTGGGTCCACATGTCAAAGGAGGGCTGGTACTCGGGCGATATTCACTGTCATTTCGGCCTCAACGATCTCAAGGTCCTCAGGCAACTCGCCTTGGCCGACGATGTGAATTTCGAGCCGATCCTGACGCTCTGGAATCATCAGAGCCCCATGCCGCCGGGCGGGGTATGGCCCGACTGGTCCGGCGGATCGAGCGTTTATGCCGATGCAACCCATCTGGTCACGTTGCGCAACCAGGAGATTGAGCGCATCGGCGGCGGCGCGTTCGAGTCTGTCGGCGCCCTGCTCATGATGGGGCTGACCAGGCCTGTCAAAATGCCGCCGCGAGGCAGCCGGTATCCATGCGATGCCGCTCTGGGCCGGATAGCGAGAGAGACTTGCCCGCAATGTATCATCGATACGGACAAGCCAATCTGGGGCGAGAATGTCGTTGGCGTTGCTTTGGGATTGTTCGACTCGGTCCAGGTATGTCACAATCACTACCACAGGGAGCAGACCCTGCAGGACGGACGCCTCGGTTGGGGGATGGCAGATGTCGCGAACGGTCAGAATGACACTGATCGCGATGAGTTGTTCCACCGGACGAATTCGACGTACTATCGTTTTCTCAACTGTGGATTCAAGCTCGCCGCCACGGGTGGTTCGGCGATGGGTGTAATGGCGGTGCCGCTCGGCTACGGCAGGACCTACGCCAGTCTGGACGGCCCACTCTCCGAGGCCGGCTATCTCAGTGCGATCCGTGCCGGGCGCACGTTCGCAACCAACGGTCCGATCCTCATCCTCACCGCCGACGGCGCCGACAGCGGCGCGGAGATTCAGTACTCAATGAGCGGCAACGAGCCTATCTGGATAAAGGCCGATTTGCGGAGCATCCAACGGATTGACTTGCTGGAGCTTGTTTACAACGGCAAGGTGATCAAGAGGGTCAATCTGGACGACGAGACACCTTCGCCTGTCCTCAGAGAATCGGCAAGCATGGGACTCAAGCCCCTGCGCAGCGGCTGGGTGGCCGCCCGGGCGACGTTCGCCAGCCCCGACGGACATCTGCGCCAGGCGCACACCAGTCCTGTATACATCTTGGTCGACGACAAACCTATCGCATCGAAAAATGATGCCGAATACATGATCCGCTGGGTAGACCGTTTGATCGAAGTCAGCAACAAACCGGGCCGGTACAACTCCGATGAACAGCGGATTCAAACACAGGCCATTTTCAAAGAAGCACGAAGTGTGTACGAGAACATCGCCCAAAAAGCCGCGAACGTCTGGGGAGATTCGTAGGATCAGCGATGGTGGGGCACAAGCCCCACCCTGCGACTCAAAACCACGTGGCTCGGAGGAGCCAAACTTAAAAGGTAACACAAATGAACAGACGAAGTTTCTTAAGAATGACCGGGGGCATGATTGCAACCCTCACAATGGGAGGCACAACATTTGCACGCCGTACCGAGCGTCCCAATCTATTGATCATTCACACTGACGAGCACAACTTCCGCACGCTCGGCTGCTATGGCGGCAGGATCGTCAAAACGCCGAACATTGATTTTCTGGCCGCTGGCGGCGCGATGTGCACGAAATTCTACGCAACTACGCCTGTTTGTTCTCCTTCGCGCGCAGCCTTTGTTTCGGGATGCTATCCGCAGAATACGCCGGTCGTAACGAATAACATCCCTATGAGCGATGAGATAGTGACATTTGCCGAGATTCTGCGCCGCGCCGGTTACGCGACCGGATACGCAGGCAAATGGCACATAGAAGGTACGGGCAAGCCGCAATGGGCGCCGCGGCGCAAGTTCGGCTTCGAGAATAACCGCTACATGTTCAACCGGGGCCACTGGAAGAAGATGGAAGACACGCCGGCGGGCCCCCGAGTGGCAGCGCGCAACGATAAGGACAAGCCGACTTATGCCGTCGAAGGCGCAGATGAAAAATCGTTCACAACCGACTGGCTCGCGACCAAGACGATCGACTTTGTCAACGCGCACCGGAACGGGCCTTTCTGTTACATGGTCAGCATCCCCGATCCGCATGGTCCTAACACCGTCCGTGCTCCGTACGATACGATGTTCAAACCAAATCAGGTGTCTGTTCCGTCGACTTTCTATAAGAGCAAAGAGCAAACCCCCGGATGGGCGCCGCCGGAGAAGAAGCTGACCGAGAAAAGCCTCAAGAGGCTCATGCCTGCTTACTACGGGATGGTCAAATGTATCGACGACAATGTGGGCAGAATTCTCACCGCTCTGAGAAAGAACGGCATTCTGGATCGCACCATCGTCGTGTTCACATCGGATCACGGCGACCTCTGCGGCGAGCACAAGAAGCTCAACAAGGGTGTCCCCTACGAAGGATCCGCGAAGATTCCATTTGTCATGTATTATCCCAAGAAGATCAAGGGCGGCACCGTGGTCAACCACGTGCTCACATGCGTGGACTTTCTGCCGACCGTTCTGAGCCTGATGGGTGTCAAGACGACAGGACTGGAGCAGGGGCGCGATGCGTCGGCGTTCTTCGTCGGAGGGACACCTTCGGACTGGAAGGACATCGGCTTCATGCGCGGCACAAATGACTGGCTGTGCGCCACGACGCAAAATCACAAGATCGTTTACTCGCAAAAGGATGTCCCCTGGCTCTTCGATCTGAAGAAGGACCCGGATGAACTGACGAATTTCTTCAGGGATCCACAATACGGCGGCGTGGTAAAGAATCTGACAACCGAGTTGATAGCTTACTGCAAGAGATACGATGATCCCAGGCTCGAAGACCGAAAGATGGGACCTGAAATGAAGAACGCCGCCGGGTAGAGTCTTTTCTTCTTTTATCGTTGATACGTCGGGCGAGAGATATATACTGAAGCTGTTATCGGCCATCTGCTGATAGCAGAGACTAGCGGTTAGCGTACAGCGTTTAGGCTCTTATCCGCTATCCGCTGTACGCTATACGCTCATTTTACTGGAGGTCTATTATGCATTTGAACCGTCGCAACTTTTTCGAGTTAGCTGCCGGCACAGGCATGCTGCCACTCCTTCAAGGTTGTCAATCAACTTCGGGCAAACCCAACGCCACGCTGCGCAAGTCCTGGGTCACTCTGGAAAAGTTGGAAAAAGCCGCTTCTGCACCTGTTCTGAAGCTTGACGGCGCCGACTCGCCGATTGTGATAGAGTCCATCGAGTTGTTGCGAAAAGGAAGGGATTCGTTTGTGCGCGTGAGGTCTAAAGACGGTGCCGAAGGCGTCGCCCTGACCAACGGCAGGGAACAGTATGTGCATCCGATACTGAACAAGCTGGTAATTCCCTATTTTATCGGCAAGGATGCCCGCGATCTGGAGGAGCATCTGTGGGGCGTGTACAGGCACCAAAGCAATTACAAGCTCCAGGGCCTGGCCCTGTGGTGCTCGCTTGCCTGGGTTGAATTCGCTATCCTGGACATGATCGGCAGGGTGACGGGCAAATCCATCGGGCAGATGTTCGGCGGCGTCGTCAGGCGGGACGTTGATTTCTACGTTGCGAGCGGACAGCGGGATTCGACCCCGCAACAAGAGGTGGAATATCTCGCGGGGTTGATTGCCGAAACGGGCGCCAAGGCCGTCAAGTTCAGGCTGGGCGGACGCATGAGTAAGAACGCCGACGCCATGCCCGGGCGGACCGAGGGACTGATTTACCTGGCCCGCAAGAAGCTCGGTGACAAGATTGCTCTCCACGGTGACGCCAACAGCTCCTATGACCCACCGAAAGCGATCGAAGTTGGCAGGATGCTCGAAGACGTCGGAGCGGTTTATTTCGAGGAGCCGTGCCCGTTCGATCACCTGGAGGACACAAAGATCGTGACCGATACCCTGACGATACCCGTTGCCGGCGGCGAGCAGGAATTCAGCCCGCGTCGCTTCCGCTGGATGATCTACAATCGCGGCGTGGATATAGTCCAGCCTGATCTACATTATTACGGCGGGCTCATTCGTTCGACGCGCGTCGCGCGCATGGCCGCAGTTGCAGGGATGCCGACTACAGTCCACATTTCGGGAGGCTTCGGATTCATATACATGCTGCATTTTGCCTCCTGCACACCTGACATTGGCCTGTATCAGGAATACAAAAGAAACATCGAGAGATACGCCACCTGGTTCGATCCGCCCCTGAAGATCAGCGACGGCGCCATCACAGTTCCGGAAGGTCCGGGTGTAGGTATCAGGGATATTAAAGGCTTGCTAAAGGGTGCCAAGCCAGCGGTTTATGAGTGATTATCCTGCACCTCAGGCTGCAAGGCGCTTGTTTGTTGTTTTGGCTTAGATCTCTCGGCCCAATAAGCCAGACCTGCAAACACCGCGTAAAGAGTAAGGCTCATGACACTCGCCTGAGTAGGTGTTCCCTCCGCCTGGGGGGCAAGGAACATTGCCATGTATCCCGCCACCAGCACAACGATGAGGATGACGTGCCGTCTGATCTTGTCCGAACCTCTGAGAAAGTAAAGACTCGCCAGGATCAGAAATGCTGTCTCAAGGAGGAACCCCGTCCGCGAAAATCGCCACAGGCCGAAACCCACTTTGCAACTGTCAAAGAAAAGGGGTATGTCACCAACGTGGACCAGGCAATCCAGGAACCAGTGCGACACCGAACCGATTAAAAGCGCCAGGGCCCACGCCTTGCCTGCCAGTTTGTAGGAAATCAGAAAGACCGCCAATGCAATGATCACATTGCTCGACAGCGAGTGCGAGTAAGGAACATATTCGAGACTTGTTCTCAGAAATGGATTGGGAACCGGCTTATAGACAATTCTTTCGATACCCAGAGGCACAAGGACAAATGTAAGAATATCGACGAGTTGAACCGAGACGAACAATGACCACAAAGGAACCTGACTGAATCTCTTCTTCAATAGATATGCTGCACCATAGTGTCCAACGAACATGTCAGTATCTCCGGTGATTCTTGTGTCCATTCATTACAGCAGCGACAGCTTTGACTTCGGATTCTTTCAGTTTCCTATTGGCCAAAAGTTTCATGAAGGAACCGGGCGGCGTTTTTCGGCCCGTCCCATTCTTTCAATTGCCTCTGGAACTTGACTACTTCATCCTTTGCTTGTCTGTCATTAAGAAGTTTCTCAACGGCTTCCAGGATTTCGGAGGCCGTGACTTTATGTTTATTCAGGCGAATGGCAAAGCCTTTGCGCACGCACGCATCCAGGTTGGCCTGTTGCTCAGGGTGCATGCCAACGCCTACGATGGGTGTGCCCGACAGGCAGGCCTGCATCACGGTGTTCTGGCCCCCGTGGATGACAGAGATATCGGCCATAGGATTGACCTTGTGCGCAGGTATCAGGCCGGTAACAAGAACATTAGGCGGGATATTCACATCCAAAGCATCTATGTGCGTTTTGACAGGCGCAATCACACGATAAGGCTTGTCCTTGAATCCTTCGATAATTTTCTTGATGAGTTCGGGCTTGCCCGAGCTGCCCATTGCGAAGTAGACGATCGGTTTATCCCTTGGTATTTCCGCGACTTCTTTGGGGACATCCAGCTCGCTTGTGAACGGCAACGGGCCGATGAAATGGATGTTGGAGCGGATTTCGGGCAGGTTCACCCATTCGGGGATGTCGGCCAGAAGGGTGTGGTCACCTTCGATCAATTGGATAAAGTTGCCGAATTCGTTGAGGCCGTATTGCCTTGCGATCTTGTTGTAGGGTCTCAGAACCCACTTTATATTGAGGATTCTCTTGTTGAAACGCCTTTGAAGTTTCTCTTTTGTGAAAAGTCGTCGCAGGAAGGCAAAATCAACCCGGTCGGGCCAGGTTTGAAGACCGGCTTGATAGTATTCTGTAATGCTTGTCGAATGCAGGACATTCACGAAAGGGACACCCGCGGCTCTCGCCGATAAGGTGACGCTGAGGCACCATCCCGTGAGCACTGCGGCAGGTTTGATCTCCTTGAAGAACTCTATTTCGGCGGGGACACGAACGGCAAGCTCCTGCCCAGTCAGATAGCCGACCGTATTCAAGGTCTCCCCGCTGAGCACGACCCGCAAGCGGTCCAATCTTTCGGTGGTCAGACGGGGCTCCTTCTTCCGGAGTTCGAACCCTTCTTTTTCGATGAAAGGCTCGTATTGCCCCCCGTAGCTCATGAAAACAATGTTGAATCGGTCCCTGCACGCCCGGGCGATTTCAAGCATCCGCCCAGTTTCGGCAAGGTTGTAACCTGCAACTGCAAAGATGAGCGTCTTCATGGGCTGATTCTCCAATTCCTATCTTATTTCATCAATACTTTGTACTTCCTGCAGTTCAAGCCGGCAACATTTTTCTGCCTTCTGTTGGGCTGTACGTTCGGTTCGGAGTGATTTGTGCCGACCGGCAAAACTGCCTTGTCGTAAACTAATACATGGCATAGAATGGTGTCTGATCAGAGTCAGAGATATTGAAGTCGCGTGAAAAGCTGCAAAGACGAAGGAGACCGATTATGGATGTCAGGATTCGGTCACAACGGACCGGGACTTCACCTTGTTGATGTCTCGCACTTTGATTTGGCGCTTTATGCCGGTGGGCGGCACCCGTATAATGCCGGTATGTTAGAAAAAGGCCTCGTCCAGATTTATACCGGCCACGGCAAGGGTAAAACAACAGCGGCGTTCGGCCTGGCGCTGCGTGCGGCTGGCCGGGGCAATAAGGTCCTGATTTATCAATTCCTAAAGCCGCCCGCTTTGGAGATAGGCGAGCGTCTCGCGCTGCAACGGGAAACTCTTGGGATCAGGCTCGAAGCGGTCGACGTTGCCTGGGACATGTCCGCATCGGCGGCCGATGAGAAAGCCGTTGCCGAGATGAGGATTGCAATCAGTGAGGTCCTTGCGAGAATTGCTGAGATGGCGCAGAATAGACTTTACGATGTACTGATACTCGATGAGATCGTATTCTGTCTGTCAAAGGGTCTGGCCAAGCTCCAAGATGTTGAGAATCTCATTAACCGGCGGTATCCTACAGTCGAGATTGTCCTGACCGGTCGGGGCGCGACTTCAGAGCTGATAGAACTGGCGGACTTGGTGACGGAGATGAAGAGCATCAAGCATCCGTTTGATGCAGGCCAGACTGCGAGGCCTGGGATTGAATACTAAAATGAAAAATCAAGAATCAAATATCAAAATTGCGGCGCCGCTTCGCGGTCTGTTTTGAAGAGCCTCGCCGAAGGCGAATCCGAGGTTTTGCATTTTGATTTTTGATCTTTGACCTTGATTATACAACAGGAACTCTCGCAATGAGCAAGAATGTTGCAGCAATCATCTGTGCCGCCGGGGCGAGCAGCCGGTTCGGCGGAAAAAGGAAAAAGGCATTTGTCGACGTCGCCGGCAGAGCGGTTTTTCTGCGGAGTGTCGAGCTTTTCTCCAACCGCGAGGATGTCAAGCAGGTTTTGCTGGCCATCGCTCCCGAAGACGAAGAGCTTGTGAGCGTCAAATGGGGTCCCAATCTGAAGTTCTTCGGTGTGAAGATTTTCCTGGGGGGAGCCGCGCGTTTTGACACCGTCAAGAAAGGGCTCGAACTCGTCAAGGACGATATTGACCTGATAGCCATTCACGATGCCTGCCGGTGCTGCGTGACCGAGAAGATAGTCGAGGCCAGCATCGTCGCCGCGGGCGAAAGCGGCGCGGCGATCCCGGCCTGTGCCGTCACGGCTACGATCAAGCAGGTCAAGGACAATGCCGTAGCGAAGACCATCGACAGGAGCGATCTTTACGAAGCTCAGACGCCGCAGGTCTTCTCTGCCGGACTGCTGAGAAAGGCGTATGATAACCTCGATAATCTCGACAAGAGCAGCATCAGCGATGACGCGCAATTGGTCGAGGCGATGGGCCACCAAGTGACAATTGTCGAAGCGGATTCTTCGAACATCAAGATCACCCGCCGAAGCGACATTGCGATAGCCGAAGCGATAATCAAATCCCGGCCGAAGCTCACGCCGGAGGGTCCCATAGGGCCGTATATTGAGGCGCAGTGGTGATGCGATTGATTATTGATTATTGTCCCTGCTTTCGCAGGGATGACAATACTATTGATTATTGGCTAGAACAAGGAGATTTCACAATACGAACGGTTGCTCGTTCGACGACACGGGCCAGTTCGATGATATCCGCCTGCGGGGCCTGCAAAAGTGAGGAATCCCCGATCTTTGCATGACGCGGGGATTGCGAGTCGGAGCGAACCGTTTAAAAAAAGAAAACATCGCGTAGCGGTCTGCTACCCGATGTTTTCCGGAGGGGAGAAAAAATCTTATTAGTCAAATCACTGAAACTGTTATCGACAGCGGTGCGGACGCACTTTAGCTGAAAATCCATGTGCCCACTCCCGGGGGTGAAATCACGTTTTTCACCCGTCGCCGAACGCGAACATTCGGGTGGCCATGGTATTATCGGATGCAACCGAGTGCGCATGGGTTGAAGACGGTGCCGCGCATTGCCGCTCGTTCTTGCCGCTGCTCATATATTGCTGCTTGCCAAAAGGCGGCCTAAAAGGGTAAACTCAGATGCGGCGGCCGTAGTAAGTTAAGGCGATCGTGCGAGTATGGTCTTTTCTCAGGCTCTTTGGTGAAAACTCGATCTGGCTTCGAGCGGCTTGTTTTTCGCCTGGTGGTCCCGGCGCGCCGGGCGCTGCATCGACGATGAAACCAACATCGCCTGCTTCGGTTCCCTCGGCGTCGCTCGGGAGAGACTTTGCCAGGCGAAAAAACGCTCGCTCTCGCGCCGACGACGAAGTTTTCAGACAGAGCCTGGCCAGAGGTTGTTTTTCGTGGAATCCGACCAGGAACTGATTGAATTAGCAAACCGGGGCGATTTCGAAGCATTCGGGATTCTTTACCACCGCTACCGCGATTGGGTCTACCGCCTGGCCTGGCGCTTCACGGGCAACCGCCAGGATGCACTGGACGTCCTGCAGGAGACTTTTGCCTACCTGCTCGGCAAGTTCCCCGGCTTCGAGCTTACCGCCGCGATGACGACCTTTCTCTATCCGGTGGTCAAGCATCTCTCCTTGGCGCTCCGGCGCAAGAATCGCCGGTTTGTGTCCGATGACGAAGCATTGAGCAAATTAACCGCCCCGGTGTCGCAGGACACTGAACGCTCGCGCTGTGAGCTGGCTGGGGTTCTGGCCGCACTGCCCGAGGCCCAGCGTGAAATTCTGCTGATGCGATTCGTCGACGGCATGAGTTTGCAGGAGATCGCCGAGACCCTGAACATTCCTCTGGGTACCGTCAAGTCCAGATTGCACCACGCCTTACGAGCACTGCGCGACGACCGCCGGACGCGAGACTATTTTCTCGGATAGGCGGCAAATCTGCCCGGGCGAAAAAAAACAAAAAAACTGTGAACCTTTCGATGCCTTTGGCTTCTTAATGTAGTGGAGCTATAATTATGACTGAAAGAATGGAACATTTCGATGAGGACCTGGACCTGGGAGTTTCTTTGAAGCTCACGGAGGACCTGGATGCCCTCTTTAAGCCGCAGTTTTCCATGCCGCCCGAGGTGGACAGGGCGATTCTGGATCGGGCTCGCACGCACTTTGCGGGCCGACAATTCACTCAGGTCGGGCGCCGGGGATTCCGCTGGGTCGGTCTGTGGAAGGTTGCCGCCGCTGCGGCTGTGGTTGTTCTGGCATTTAGCTTGAATCTTACGAATAAACCGGAACCGGCCTTGTATCGCACGGTACTCGTCAAAGCCGGGGCGGTTGATTTTGACCGCAACGGGCGGGTGGACATTCTCGACGCCTTCAAACTTGCCCGGCAGATCGAGTTGGCGAGCAACACCCGGACTGATTTGGACATTAACGGCGACGGTCTGATCAATCGTGATGACGTCGATGTGGTCGCCTTGGCGGCCGTCAGCTTGGACAAGGGAGTACTATGATGAGAAAGATTACGGCAATAATTCTCACCAGCGTCTGTGTGATGGCGCCCGTGGTGGCGCAGCAATCCGAGCATGACGATATGGCCGCCGAGGCGGGCGTGCGTTTTGCCCCGCTGCATATTTATCTCGATTCGGGCGACCGCAGCCTCGCGGCTTTCCAGTTCGAGCTTGAAGCCACCACCGGGCAAATCGAAATCGTCGGTGTCGAAGGAGGCAAACACAAGGCCTTCTCCGAAGCGCCGTACTACGACCCGGCCGCGCTCGCGCAGGACCGCATCATCATCGCCGCCTTCCACACAGGTCAGGACCTGCCCAAAGGCCGCACGCGAATCGCTACGATACATCTGCAAATTGCAGGTGACGCCGAGCCTCAATACGAGCTGAAGGTTACCCTCGCCGGTGACGCGGACGGAAATGAGATACCGGCGAAGATTACATTCGAAAAGGGAGAACAAAAGTGAGAACCAAAGCGCTAATTACATCAATTGTTCTGAGCTTGACGGTAGTAGCATTGATCGGTCATTTCGTGGTGGGCTGTTCCGGGCTTAAGGATGCAGCAGTGCGCCCATCTGAAGATCAGTCGGTCGCCTATGCAGAAGTGCGAGACCAAGAGGATAAGTCCGCACTCAGACCGGAAGTGGCGGCCCAACCTGAAAAATCCAAGGACGCACTATACATCCAGAATGCCCTCTCGGAACAGGAGGTCGCGAAAAACGAGGATAACAGGCCGGACGAAGTCCTCTTGAAAAATGATACCTCCCCAATTCCATACGCTCAAGAGCCTACCTATCCCAGGAACTGGCGGGGAGTTGTCCATGAATCCAAACGCGCAGCAAACGGAGTGGTTCGTACGCCTGGTGGCGGTATGATGGGCGGCGGTCAGCGCTCACCTGTTCTCGGTGATGCAGATGCGGACGGCGACGGCATAGGGGGGTATGGGTCCCGGCGTCATGATGGGCGGTGGTGGCGGCATGAGTCCGGGCAGTTCCGCCTATGGTAGAGGTGGCTATGGTGGCACGGGTCGTATGGGCGATTATAGTGTGAGGGAGAATTACGCCTGGAGTGGAAAGGTCCAGCCGAGAGGTCCGCAAGCCTCATCGTCCGCTGTGCGTTCGAACAGGCCGCCAGGCCTTTCCCGGGTGGGAGGGAGGGCAGGCAGCGCATTTGACAGGCAGATACCCGTTGAGTTGATCAATGTCTTGGCTGATGAGCTTTGGGTGATTGCCAGGCCCGAGGTGCCGACGGCCCCTGTCGCTCCCGACAACGAAGGTCCCGGCTGCGGCGCTATGTTGGCCAAGCTGCCGAAGAAGGATAAGAAGATCCCCTTGCCGCTCAAGCACACAGACGTGAAGGGTCAGATCAGCGGCTACATCGCGACTGTCAATGTCACCCAGCAGTTTCACAATCCGTACGATGAAAAGATCGAAGCGGTGTACGTATTCCCCTTGCCTCAGAACGCTGCGATCAACGAGTTTGTCATGACCATAGGCAAGCGTCGCATCCGCGGCATCATTCGCGAGCGCAAAGAAGCCGAGCGGATTTACCAGCAAGCCAGACGCCAGGGGCACGTCGCTTCACTTCTGACCCAGGAGAGGCCCAACATCTTTACGCAGAAGGTCGCCAACATCGAGCCGAAAAAGCAGATCGACGTCAACATCAAATACTTCAACACCCTGGCCTACGTGGACGGGTGGTACGAGTTCGTGTTCCCCATGGTCGTCGGGCCCCGATTCGACCCTCCCGGTTTCACCGGGGGTGTCGGTGCTGTCGGGCGAGGCAAACCGGGCATATCGGGCCAGAGGACCGAGGTCCAGTACTTCAAACCGGGCGAGCGCAGCGGGCACGATATCTCGCTGGCCGTCGATATCGACGCCGGCGTGACAATCGAGCAACTCGTGTGCTCGAGCCATGTAATAAGCGACAGCTCTCCGGCACGCCAGAAGCGGACGATCAAGCTTAGCAGTCTCGACAGCATCCCAAACAAGGATTTCGTCCTGCGCTACAAAGTCGCGGGCAAGACCGTCAAGTCGGCTCTTGTCACACACCGCGATAAGCGGGGCGGATTCTTCACGATGATGCTATACCCACCTGAGAATCTCTCGTATCTAAAGCGAGCCCCGATGGAGATGATCTTCGTGCTCGATTGCTCGGGCAGCATGAGCGGCAAACCCATCGCCAAGGCCAAACAGGCTATCACACGCGCCCTGAAGAAACTACAGGGCGACGACACATTTCAGGTCATCCGTTTCTCGAACGACGCCTCGAAGCTCGGGCCCGATCCTGTGGCCGCGACGCCGGCCAATATCCGCAAGGGCCTCAAATACGTCGAGTCCCTGCAGGGCGGCGGGGGCACGATGATGATCGAGGGCATCAAGGCGGCGCTCGGCTTCGCCCACGACCCGCGCAGATTTCGCCTGGTCTCGTTCATGACCGACGGCTACATAGGCAACGAAGAGCAGATCCTCGCCGAAGTCCACAACAGCCTCGGCGCCAGTCGAATATTCAGCTTTGGCGTCGGCTCCTCGGTAAACCGATACCTGCTCGACCGGATGGCCGCGCTCGGAAAGGGCGCGGTCGCCTACATCGGTCTCGACGACAGCGCTGGGGAGGTCGTCGATCAATTCTACGATCGCATCAGCCACCCGGCGCTGGCGGACGTGACAATCGACTGGGGCGGCATGGAGGTTACGGATCTGCAGCCGAGTCGCATCCCTGACCTTTTCGTTGGCCGGCCTGTGATTGTCACCGGCAGATTCAAGGGCCGGCGCAACACGACCATTTGCGTAAAAGGCGGCGTGGGAGATCTGAGCCACCAGATCAACATTGCCGTCAATCTCGAAGATTCGGTCGCCACGCATCCGGGAATAGCCTGTGTATGGGCGCGAAAGAGAATCGAGATCCTGGGTAATCTTGCGACGTACGACAGCAACCCCGACTTGGCCGGCGAGATCGAACAGGTGGCGCTCGAGTACGGGCTGATGTCATCGTACACCGCCTTTATTGCCGTCGATTCTTCCCACAAGACCGCCGGCGACCACGGCATTACCGTGGCCGTTCCGGTCGGCGTTCCCGACGGCGTGCGATACGAAACCACCGTCCAGAATTGAGAAAATGACGCCCAGGCAATCTTCCAAAGCTGCTCTAATGAGATTCCTGGCTCGTGTGATCCTAATATCGACCGTATGTTGCATGGGCATCGGTGAGACATCCCAGGCGAAGGCATCGAAGTCTTCAAGGCCAACATGGACCGCCGGGCCGTTCGCGAGCTGATGGCGATTCTCATCAGCCGCAATGGGCCCGTGTGAGCAGTCTCAAGTGCTCTGATGCAGATTCAGGACACATCCATCCTGCCCGATCTGCTGGATCTTTGCAGAATATCGGCGCGTTACGGAGCGAACGGCCGGGGCGAGTTTCAAACAATCCTCCTGCAAACGATAAGTGGTCTTGAACCGAACGAACGTCTGCGCCCGTCAAAACGTCTTGCACTTGAATCCTAATCATGGTAATTGTCTGTTGATGAGCCGTTGCCGGCTGTCCACGCAGGCAGAAGGTCAAGTGCGGTTCCGATGCAATAGCGAGAGAATATTTGGGAGATGGAACGATGAGCGAAAGGAAAATGTTCTCAACAAGCGTGCCAATTCTCTGCCTGATTCTGCTGGTATCAGGCTCGACACTAATCCCCGGCTGTGTGGCGCCTATTCACGCTTCTGCAAGAGCGGCAAATATGTGGGAACTCAAGCAACACTTTGCCTGGGGGGCGAATCCGACTGCCAAGACCTCATGGTACCGCAATATGCCTCTGCATTTTGCCGCAGCCTATGGGCGCGTTGAGGCAGTCAATTGCTTTTGGATAAAGGCGCAGATGTAAGAGAAATATCCAAAAAATAATGTTTTTCTGCTTGACAACCATACCTTGCAGTGTATAGTATAAATTATACCTTGCACTATAAGGCATGGCGTCGCGATGAGCTGGGAACGTTTTATCAGGTTTTGCCGGGGAGCAGAGATATGACGAGGCTGAGCAAACAAACTCTCGATGGCAACGTAGAGGCATTACTTCTAGCCATTCTGGAATCCGGGCCAAGCTATGGCTATGCTATTGTCAAAGAGCTTAACGAGCGTGCCGAGGGAATTCTTCAACTTGGGGAGGGCACGATCTATCCAGTGCTGCATCGGATGGAAGACAAGAAACTGATAGCCGCAAAGTGGCGTTTGGCCGAGAACGGCCGGCAGCGAAAATATTATCGTCTGAGACCAGGAGGCCGCAAAGCCCTTACCGCGAGCCGTCGGCAATGGCAGATACTCTCGGCTGTGATGGCAAAAGTTGTTGGTTCGGCGGGAAAGCTCTCGCCTCAGCCAAGATTGCAAGGAGCTGTCTCATGAGTAGGGCACTTCAAAAGTATCTTGATCATGTAATGATCTATGCCAATCGAAAGGAAGAAGACACGGCAAAAATCCGACTTGAGCTTGAAGACCATTTGCGGCAGAAGATAACCGAACTCGAAGCGCAGGGCCTGCCGAGCGAAGATGCCGTCTCGCGGGCCATTAAGGCTCACGGCACCGTGCGGACCGTCGGTTATGGTCTGAGGAAGGGCTTTGGCTTGTTAGACGTTCGCACTGAGGGCACCGCTCGCGGATTTGTCGCCATAGGACCCAGAGCGGTCGGGGTCATAGCCTTCGGAAACGTGGCGCTGGGCCTGTTTGCTTTTGGCAATATCAGTCTGGGCTTGGTTGCCTTCGGGGCTCTGGCGCTGGCCGGGTCGGTTTCGGTCGGCGGTGCATCGCTCGCGCCGCTGGGGGTCGCCGTGGGGCTGGCGGCAGTAGGGCGGGTTGCCTGTGGGGTGATAGCTGCCGGTGGGGTGGCCGTCGGATTGTCCGTCCCCTGGGCCATCGACCACATTAGCTTCCTCGAAGGCGACAATGGGCTTCAGTTCTTACAGCACTTTCGCACATTCGCTCGCAACGGCACCGGCAACTTTGTGGTCATTCTCTTGGCTATGTGGTTCTTCATGGTATTTCCCTTCCTGAGAGGGATCATGTGCAGCATAAGAAGGGATGAGTATCGGAGGATCAAAAAAGCCGATCCGGATATAGACGTATCGGTTACCTGGCCGTGAGATTTCTCGTGTTGGGAGAGCCAATTGCACACCAGGCTGTGTCGAAAAACTCGATCTGGCGTCGAGCGGCTTGTTTTCTTTAACTGTCTCATGCTGCTAACGCAGCTACTGTCGGATAAAGGCAGCCGCTGTTGTCCGCCTGACTGTCCCGGCGCGCCGGGAGCTGCATCGACGATAAAACCAATATCGCCTGCTTTGGTTCCCTCGGCGTCGCTCGGGACAAGCTTTGCCAGGCGAAAAACCGCTCGCTCTCGGGCCGACGACGGAGTTTTCCGACAGAGCCTAGCGCGAACAAAATACCAAATTAAATCGAATTCTTGAAAAAAAGCTGTGATATTCTTGCCTGTCGCGCGTTATTACTATTGTATGCGAATAACACTGAAAGTTGGTCAATTTAGAAAGGAGCGATCATGTTCAATTCGAAATGTCTGAAAAGCGCCGTGCTTGTAGCGATGGTGGTCCTGTTGGCCGCCGGAGGCGTGTGGGCGACAGAAGCTAAGAAGGCCCGTAGCGGAACTGCAACCAGCATGATGTCGGCAATCCCGGCCACGAGCCTGTTTTGCGTGCGCATCAACAAGTTTGACGGTACTCTGGATTCCGTCAATGCGTTTCTAAAGGATGTCGCGCCGGTTGACGCCAAAGCCGCATTGCTTTCCAAGTTGACCGGGTTGCTCGGCGGCGACCAGCTCAGAGGCGTCAACAAGACAGGAAATATTGCTATTTTCGCCCTGAATGTCCAGGATGAGTCGGCGGCGCGCGGCCCGATGGGTAGTATTTTCATCGGCGCCCTGTTGCCAATAGCCAAGTATGAGAACTTCGTCTCCCGCAATCCTAACGTCGGAGAGGCCGACGAGCAGGGAATATCGACGATAACAGTCAACGGTGGTCCCGCTGGTCTGGTGACGAATTTCCGGCGGTTTGCCCTGCTCTGCCCTCCCAATGCCCGCGGACAACTGATCAAGGTCAAGAAACTGCTGGCTCAGAGAAAACGCAGCCTGGGCGCCAGCCTCGATCCTGATACGAGGAAGCAGGCCGCAAGCTCGCCTATGTGGGTGTTTTTGAACGTCAAGCAGGGCGCACCAATGATACAGCCGATGCTTGGCGGCGTGCTCGGGCAGATGAAAGCCCAATTTGAGAAGGCCAAAGAGAGCGGCGAGAAGCTGCCGATGGATCCTGCCGCCTTGGACGGCATAGTCGACTTCTACGGCGGTATCTTCAAGACGGTGCTCGAGGGGACCGAGAATGTTACGCTGGCGGTGGCGCCGAGCGCCGAGGCCTGCAGCGTGACCCTGGGTCTAAAGCCCGTGCCCGGTTCCATGATGGCGGCGGTCGTAGGCGAGCCATTGGAGGGCGATCTCGACCATGTGTTGGGCTACCTCGAAAACGGTGCGATGTTTAACGTGGCCGGCAAAGTCGACCACGAAAATCTGAAAACCACCTATGCGGGCCTCTTCAAGCTCATGGGCAAGATGATACCCGGAGGGATGAGCGAGGCGGACGTAGAACATCTGGAGAAACTCATCACCAAAGGGATCGACGCGATGGGTGATTCGGTGGCCATCACGTTTGGCGTCAATTCCGAGGACTCGATGCCGTTCACGGGCAAGTACGTCATCCAGGTCAAAGACCAGGAGGCGTTCAAGCAGGTGCTCGAAGAGGAGTTGAAGTTGATGGACGAAGGAGGTGTCCTTGCCGATCTGTACAAAGGCTTCGGCATGGAAATGGACGTCGAGGTCGACCGCGATGCCGGCACCTACAAAGGTGCGCAGATCGGTGCTGCTAAAGTGGGAATCAAGATTGGCGGCGACGGCGCGATGCAGGCCGAGATGTCCAAGATGTTCGAGAAGATGTTCGGCGATGGCCTGGATTACCGGTGGGCTTTTGAGAAAGGAAATTGTGTGTATACACTCGGCGGCGATGCCGACGGGATGATCCGTGAATTGATCGACCAGGTCAGAGCGGGAGGTCCCAAACAAATCGGCTCGCAGATGAAGGCTGCACTGGAGGTGCTCGGTAACGGTGAAAAGGCCGATGTTGTCGGCACTTTCAATTTTGTCCGTTATATGCAGATGGTCGCCGGTTTTATGGCCACCGCCGCGGGAGCAGACATGCCGAAGGTCGACACGCCGACCGAAAGCAACATCGCTTTTGCCGGTCGGACTACCGAAGAGGGCAACCTGACGTTGCAGATCGTAATGCCGAAAGAACACCTGCTTGAGACCAAATCGGTATTCGAGAACGTCATCCAGAAGATCAAAGAGCAGGAGCGACTGAAGAGAGAAAAGCAGAAGGAAAAGGCACAAGCCAACAACATTTAGTCGTGCCATTGACACGGTGGGGGCAATCCTGTGTGGTTGCCCCCGCCTGTCAATCTCAATATCCCGGCGGGCCACACAGGGCCGCCCCTACCCCGGCACCGCGGCGCGCCAGCCTCGTTTGAGCATTTGTGACAGCCGCTCAACGTCCTGTTTGTATTCGGGCTCAGCCGCAGAGTTGACGTTTTCGTGCGGGTCCTTCTCGTGATCGTACAATTCCCGGGCCATGACCTTGTTCGTCCTCGTGTCCTGTCACTCGGTATAGCGAAAACGCTCCGTCCGCATGCTGTATCCCATCACCTTGCCGCGAGGGTACTGGCTGAACGCAGCCTTCTTCCACGGGCGTTTCGGGTCGTCGAGCAGCGGCATCATGCTGTGGCCTTCGAGGTGGTCGACAAGCTCAAGGCCGCACGCCTCGCTCAACGTCGGAAAGATATCAACGTATCAAGTATATCACGTCAGGCGCCAATGACAAGATGATGGTGGTCGGTCCGCAGGGAAACGCGAGACGGGCGGATTCGGGGATAGCGTATAGCGGTTAGCGGATAGGAGGAGGGAGAATACAGAAGACGGGGAAACAAGGCAAAAGTGAAAAGGCAAAAGGTAAAAGGGAGGCAGACAGCGGTGGAATATCGAATGTCGAACACTGAACATCCAATCAAAGCCAATTTCGAGACAGCCCCCAAGGTCCCGATGTGGTCGGCCGAGCTTTATGTTTCTCGGATTAGCCCCAAAAAAAAGCAGGCCGAGAGGAGGAGTAGGTAGTTTAGCCCGGCCTGCCACGGATCCATCCTTAGTCCTATACGGTTGGCGAGAAGCGCGAGTTCGAAAAAAGAGCGAGCCGGAACAGAAATCGCACGAATAGTCTTAGCTGTCGGTACGTATCGTCTATTCTACCATTTCAAGACCGTAAATTGGTGGCTGAGACATACCCTTTGAGTCGAAAAAACTGACAGAATGCGCCGATACAGCGGTTTGCAGCCCGGAGGGAGAATTTCCTTGACGGGCAAGGGGCTAATGTGGTATAAACAGCGTTGACAAAGTCTGTAGGTTTTCAGTCTCCCGGCAGGTGAGAACTCTGTGGCTTACGCCGGATTTTCACCATTCGGACGGCGTTTAACACTGGGTTTTGGATGGAAGGACGGTAATTTCAAGTCGTCGGACAATGTCATAAACGATACGCAATCTCGCCAAGGTGGCGATTGTCTTCGGTTATTTTAACCTAACCTTACTGAAGGAGGTATGTTATGTGCAGAAAACTATTCTTTGTCATGGTGCTTAGTCTGGTGCTTACGAGCGCAGCAAACGCGGAACTCGTGGGTTGGTGGAAATTCGATGAGACCTCCGGCGATACGGCCTCTGACACCAGCGGCAACGGCAATGACGGTACGATTACCGGCACCGCTCAGTGGGAGCCGAACGGTAAGCTGGGCGGGGCGATCAGGTTCGACGGATCGCCTGGCTACGTTCTGATCCCCAACGGCGGCGATCTGACGCTCATCAACCAGGGTGATTTTACTATCACTATGTGGTTCAGGCAGGACGTCATTGGAGGAACCGTCAATCTCCTTCAGCAGACAGACAGGAACGGGACGGGCAGGACCCTGCTGTTGGCTGACCCTACCAACGGAATCCGGGCCTATCTCGGTGGCCAAACAACCGTCTCGGGGATAATGGCGGAAGCTGCGACATGGTATCACGTGGCCATGGTTGTCACCGAAGAAGGGGCCACTGATACTATCCATTTCTATATAGATGGCGAAGCAACTGGCACGCCGGCGGCAGTCGGCTCGGAAGACTCTGAGGGCGATTACCTTATCGGCACTGACAAGGCACTAGCTGCTAGATGGTTGGATGGTTTGATTGACGATTTCCGGCTTTACAATCATGCTCTGTCGGATGTGGAGGTTCTAGCGGCGATGGAAGGCTCTTCTGGAGGATATCCCCTTGCTTCTGGCCCCAACCCGGCCGATGGTGCTCTCCTTGAAGCGACGTGGGCTAACATGAGCTGGCGCGCGGGAAATTCTGCGGTCTCGCACGATGTGTATCTGGGCGATAATTACGAGGGCGTTAATGAAGGGGCCGAGGGAACGTTCGTGGGCAATCAGGCCACAACGATGCTCGTTGTCGGTTTTCCGGGATTCCCTGTTCCCGGGGGTCTCGTTCCGGGCGCGACTTACTATTGGCGAATCGACGAGGTCAATGACGCCGACCCGAATAGCCCGTGGAAAGGGAACGTCTGGAGTTTCTCGATTCCGCCCAAGACGGCTTATTCCCCCGACCCGGCTGATGGCGCCGAATTTGTAGACCCGAATGCGATCTTCACCTGGACGGGAGGTTACGGCTCCAAATTGCACACCGCCTATCTCGGCGACAACTATGACGATGTGAACAACGCCGTCGGCGGTATGCCATTGGGACCCCCAAGCTATGATCCCGGGACTCTCGAACAAGAGAAGGTTCTTTACTGGCGCGTCGACGAATTCGACGGCTTCGAAACCCACAAGGGCGATATCTGGGCCTTCACGACGCCGGGCGCCGTGGGCAATCCCCAGCCGGCCAACGGCGCGGTGGATGTGCAGATGATCGAAACGCTAAGCTGGACGC
>JADHXR010000065.1 GCA_016782865.1 Phycisphaerae bacterium | reverse complement strand
TCTCACAGAGGCACGAAGACACAGAGTAAGAATGAGTGAAGAGATTAGAACCACTAATCTACACTAATTGACACTAACAAGACTGAGTTGTTGTTTTGAGATTAGCGAGGATTAGCGCAAATTAGTGGTTAGAAGAGAGTCTTTCTTTGTGCCTTTGAGGCTTTGTGTGAGGGAATCTAATTTACTATCCTATATGAAGATACGATTACGACAGAAACATAATCGAGCAAAACAAACAAGAAGATGAAGGATTGTAGTATGAAGGGCGGTCGCGGTTTCGTCTGGGGCTTGGTTTTTGTTGAGCGGCATTTGCATTTAGAATCTTGATTCTTCGTGGGTTAATCAGATGGAAGTTTCTGTTTTTTATGGGCTCTCGCCGGGGGCGTGGGTCCGCCGTTCCAGATCCCTCCGGGATCTACGTGTGCTACGTCGGACTTGTCTCTTCAAACTCCGTTTGATCGACCAGTCCTCCTTCGCCCACTTTTAAGAACGGCTTGGTTAAACAAGTGTTAGGTTTTAGGTTTTAAGCTTTAAGTGGCGAAGCCGGAAGAACTAGAAACTCCATCTGATTATCATCCATACTGAAAAGGCCTACCAGTTCGCAAAGCCAAGCCGTCATCCAAGTCCAAGGCAGCGATTCCGCACCAGCCCTTCATGCTCTTCATGGTGACAACAAAATAAAACAAGCAGCGAAGCGCTTCCTCTAAAGAACAAGACTCTGCAAACCCTCCTTAAGCCGGGTGACATTGAAGTTAATCAAGTAACCCTGTTTCAGCCCCGCAACTGCAATGTCCACCTCGTCGGCCTCGAAGACTTCGGACAAATACGTAGCCTGGACCGAACGGATGCGGGCGTCCAACCTGAATGCCCTGCTCAGTGCATCAACGCCCCACCGGACATATTCGACAGCACCCAATAGCCGCCAAGCTCACTGAGTCTGTCATATCCGAACCCAAGCTCTTCCGCATGGCCGGCCGCGACTTCCTGCAAATACTGCATCAACGAAAATATGTTAATGCTCCCGTCAGCCTGACACTCAAAGGTCCTGACTCTGAATTTCTCTTCTTTTGCTTCCATGCCCAACTCAGTCCTCTGCTATCTCTTCGAGTAAGCGTTTTCTCATGGCAGTAATCGTAAGCGAAAGTATGGAAGAATGCCAGCGTCACATCAGCCAAAGCGTTGTCACTGTATTACGCCAGAATATGGGGGTGGGGCTCGCTACACCCCCATCGATCGGTGGGTCAAGGCCCACCCCACAAAACCTAATTCTGCCCTTTCCATTTTCCCGGATAATGCGTGACAAATGGCCTCATGCTTGATAGAATACGGCCTATGGATAGTCGCTTACGAGACAGCCAAGACAGGGAGAGAGAGACAGGCATGTTTTCTGATTTGCCTGGAGGGATTGAGACTGAGGACGCTGGATGGATGGTTGATGATAAATCCAGCTTCAATTCTGGGAGTTTGAAATGGAACGATACCAATATGACAAGGAGATGTGCGATGGTTGGAAATCTTATCCGATTCGTTTGACTACCGATAGGGTTTCGAAGTGTCATGGACAACCGACTGTCCTTGTCCAGAGTATGAAACACGGTTTTGTCACAGCAAACTGCCTAGAATGTGGGAACAAGGACTATCTCTCCGAAGCCGAATTCAGGAGTTTGCGGCTTATCGTCAGTTGTCCGAAATGCAAGCAACTGATGGTTCCAAAGCTAATTGATGACAATTACTCCTATTGTTGTGAACATTGCGGTCTGTATATCTGGCTTGCAGACTTGCTACCGCATTGGACAGATCTTGCGCAATGAGCATGGCTGGAAGACGCGCGTGATCGAAGCAGAGGTCCCCTGGCTGATTCTCTGTGTACGGGATGCATGAAGGTGACAAGAAAGACATTTTACTATTGCCATGATTTGCCAGAGAAACAGGTGATGCTGCAAGAACACATGCGGGAATTATCTGAACATATCTCCCATCCTCCAATAGAGATCAGCTATCGGTTCACTGAGCTACCTAAAGAATTAGAAGAAGGTCTGCGTGAAATCTTCTCTCAATCTGACGATGTTTGCTGCTGGTCTTCTGATCTTTCAGAGTTCTTCTTGGAGAGGCAAGAGGTGCTTTGCACCTTATTGGTCATTTGCGCCAAAGAAAGTCGTCTGGCCAAGGTCTCACTTGAGGCAAATTCTGACGCTGAATGGGGGATTGCAGTCAATAATCTCGCCATAGTGTATGGCCTACATCACAAAAACTCGGTATGGCATGAAATGCTGCATCTTCTGGGAGCCGATGACTGCTACGATCTTTCCGAGTCGGATCGCGGCCCAAACTGTGACTGTCCGAATTGCATCATGCAGTATGACGCTACAATAGCCGATGTCAAAAGCTGGCCATTCTTGTGTGACACAAACATCCAAAACATACAAAAGCGAATTCGAGGGTGGCAAGGGGAAGGATAAAGGGGGCGTTCTCAATGCCTGCTCGGGGCGTGGCAACCACTGGGCGAACACAGTGACCAAGGTGGATCGTTTTCAATCCTCTTGAAGCAATGGCCAAGTTTCTTTGCCAACCCTGACTGTTTTATCAACATCATTCGTCCGGCAACACGGATTCTTCCCGTCCACTTCTTTCGCTCCGCTCCTTCAGTGGCTGCCACCCTCGCGTGTTCATGAGCGTTAATCCGTGGTAAATCCCCGACACTCCTCAAATTTCTCTTGGCGGGCAATTTATCACGTACGATACCATCTACACAACGAATTTGGGATTATGGATTGGGAATGGTCAATGGACAGTAGCAAGTAGATTGATCGCAATATAGTCAATCACCAAGCCCTGCTATTGGGCCGTCAGGGCGGGCAATTGTGTAGAACGTGGTCAATTCTGATGATGATTATGCAGAACAAAGCCAATTCAAGCTTGTCCCGTTCGGCTTCGCTCAGAGCCTGCCCTGAGCTTGCCGAACGGGGCAAGCTCTGAGCGTAGTCGAATGGAGCCAATTTCGACGGCAGCGATGGCTGCTTCTGCCCGAAATGCAAGAGATTGCCGCGGTCCTTCGGGCCTCCAATGACATTGACCGGGTGAAGTCTGTTCCTGGCCGCATCTCAAGCACGATCCGGATTGGGCTTGAGATGGCTGCGAAGGCGCTTTGCGCACGGGCAGTTAATGAGTATAATAGCCCCCTGTCGAGAAGCTACAGGCACAGGACCATTATGTGTTGCCAAAGAGAGAACCTTGTTCAAGGAGGCATGTCATGAAAGTAGTACTCACACCCAAGCGAATTAGTTCAATCGTTCGAATCCTGGTCATTGTCTTTGCTCTGGGCATATTCTTCGCACACCCCAGGGCGGTCAAGGCTGCCTTGCGTGCCGGAGCTGCCAGGACTGACATAACGCCTGCCAAACCGATCAAGATGGCCGGATACAGCTCCCGGACCCAACTGTCCGAGGGTATCCACGATCCTTTGCTCGCCCGGGCCGTCGTGTTCGAGAATAACGGCAAACGGCTCGTGCTGGTCTCGACGGACATCATCGGCTTCTACAGCGGAACCGCCGACCACTTCAGGCAGATCATCCTGAAAGAGTTCAAGCTCGAGCCGGGCGAGTTGTTTCTGAGTTCCGTGCATACGCATGCCGGGCCTGGTTTGACAATCGACAAGGAGAACGGACATCCCAATAATCTGGAATATACGAAGGATCTGGAAGGCACGTTGGTCAAGCTCATCCGCCAGGCGTCTGACGATATGGGCCCTGTGCGCATCGGCACAGGTGTCGGCTACTCCCCGGTCGGCATGAACAGGCGCGAGCTGCAATTTGACAGATCGGGCAATAGTCAGATAAGGCTCGGGCGCAACCCTTATGGGCCCACCGACAAGGAAGTCCTGGTGACGAAACTCGCCAGGCCCGACGGGAAGGTCTTCGCGGCGCTGTTCGATCATGCCACGCACGGCACCTGTCTGGGAGGCAAGAATCTCATCGTCAGCGGCGACGTCCTGGGGCTTGCCGAGCAGTTCGCCGAGAAGATTCTTGGCGAAGAGGTGGTTGTCGCCGGATTCGCGGGTGCCTCCGGCAATATCGACCCCTGGTTTAGAGTCCTGCCTGCGTTCAACACCGAGCCTGGCTGGGTTCCGGAGCCCGTATTGCTCGGAACGTTGCTGGGTGAGGAAGTGGTTAATATCTTTCGCGACATCGATGAAGTTTCCGACGGCGGTCGGATTGGAACCGCGTTTGTCACGCTCGAACTGCCCGGCAAGCCTCGGACCGAGGGCGAAATAGGAAAAGACCAGCCGCCCACGCCGCTGAACATTACCGTTGCGCGAATCGGTGACATTGGTTTCGTGGGTCTCGGCGCTGAGGTGCTGACGGAAATCGGGATGTCGATCAAGGCGGCGTCACCCTGCAAGCATACCTTTGTGATAACACACTGCAACGGCGCGGCGTCGTACATCGCACCCGAGCATCTGCATATAGAAGGAGGATACGAGATCAAGAGCAGCCCCTTTGCGCCTCACGCGGCCAAGATCGCTGTCAAGCAGGCCGTAAAGATGCTCCATGAACTATGACAGATACCATGAGAGATATTCGGGTTAACGCCGGTCAGTCATTGGCTTGACTTAAGATTTCCAGCAGCTCGTCATCGGTCAATTCAATCGGATTGCCTTTCATGCTGCTCGACTTTTGGGATTTCGCCACCGCTGTTGGGAAATGTTCTTTTGTCAATCCGAACTCGGACAACGCAGGGACTTTCAATGCGACGCAGAGTTCTTGTATCCACTCTACGCCGTCTGAAGCCTTTGCGGCAGATTTGCCCGTCAAGAGTTGAGCGGCCTCGCCGTATCGCACCAATGCCGGCGAATCGGGCTCACGGCTGAGCAATGCCCGCACATTTGCCTCCATGACAAAAGGCAAAAGCCGGGCGCAGATGACACCGTGGGCAGCGGAAAACATGCCCCCTAACGGGCCGGCGAAACCGTGAACGGCCCCCAATTTGGCATTGGCCAGGCCCAGTCCGCCGAAGAGGCTCGCCAGGGCCATATCCTCGCGGGCGGGTCGGTCGGCGCCGTCTTCATAAGCTCGGCGCAGAGATCGCCCGGCACGTATGAGGCCTTGGCGGCAGATACCGTCGGTGAGGGGATTCGCCTTGTTGGAGACATAGACCTCGATGAGCTGCGTCAGTGCGTCCAGACCCGTACTGGCGGTCACTGACGCCGGCATCGAACAAGTCAACTCCGGATCGACAACGGCCAGACGCGGCAGCATCAGGGGGCTGCGCATGCTCACCTTGACTTTGTGCTCGCGAACGCTTAGGACCGCGTTGCGCGTGACCTCGGCGCCCGTCCCGGCGGTAGTTGGAATTGCGATATGCGGAGCACAATCTCGCGCAAGCCTTTTGCCGGCGCCTACGACCTCGAGATAGTCTTGGAGCTCACCGGAGTTGGCGAGCATTGCGGCGACGACTTTGCCCGTATCAAGAACGCTTCCGCCGCCGATGCTGAGCACGAGATCGCACTTGTTGCGGCGCGCTAACTCAACTGCCGCCTTGGCAGAAATCGTCGTCGGTTCGGCGACTACGTTGAACGTCACACATTCGACGCCGTGACCGTTTAGCTGCTCAAGAAGCAGCTCCGCTCGTACCGCGGTGCGACCGGTGACAACGCAGGCGCGTCTTCCCATCTCTGCCGAGATGGATGCAACTTCGCCGATTGTCCCGGCACCGAATATGATGCGACTGGCGGCTGCAAATTCGAATCTCATGATTCCTCTCATCTTTCGTCAGAGGCAAAGCCCCATCCCTGCTCATCGGGGAACACATTGCCGTACTTGATGCTCGATCGCGGCTCGGCCATCATATCAGCCACCGTGTCGCGCCATTTCCGGTAATGTGCGGTCTCCTTGTGTCTGCCCGGATCATCCGGCGTGCGGTAGACCTCGACCAGAACAAAACGCCTCGGGTCGTCCTGTTGCTGGATAACGTCGAACCGAGCGATCCCCGGTTCCTGAACGCTGTTTCGCGCGTTCTCAATCGTCACCTCCTGGAATGCCTCGACTTGGTCTGGCTTAACGTGAACAAAAACATGGACCACGAGCATAACCGTCTCCTTACAGTTTCAGTTGTTTACGGTAAGGTTTATCAAATAAACCGCACACTCAAAAGCTGTCTTTGCGTTGCCTCAATTCAGCGAAGGCCTCGACGTCTTTCGCCTGTGGCATATCAAGAGCGGCTTTCAATTCAGGAGTACCGGCAAGCAAGAACACATTAGTCGTGTTTTCCTGCAATATAGTTGAAGGAACTGTCTGCCCGGTCTGCCTTATGTCATTCAACCGCTGTCTGACCGCCTGGTTGTCGGGCTCGATGCTCAAGGCGAATTCATAGTTTTCCAGAGTGTAATCATGCCCGCAGTAGACAAGCGTGTCATCCGGCAAAGAGGCCAGTTTCTGCAGCGATTCGGACATCGATTTTGCATTGCCCTCGAGCAACCTGCCGCATCCTCCGACGAACAGCGTGTCACCCGTCCAGAGAATGCCGCTGGAGTTGGTCGGCGACGGCGGCACGTAGTAGCAAACCGACGTGGAAGTGTGGCCGGCTGTGGCGATAACATGTACGCCGGCGTCGCCGACCGGCAAGGTATCTGCGTCCTCGACAAGCTGATCGACGCCCCGGATCCGTTGTTTGTCGCCGCCGATGACCTTGCAGCCGGTCTTCTGCTTTAGCTCAGCGACCCCGCCGGTGTGGTCCCAGTGATGATGCGTGACAAGAATCATCTTGAGGCTCAGGTCCTGCTCTCTGAGAATTTTCAACACCGACCGACATTCGCCGGGGTCGACCGCGAGACAATCGCTCTGGTTGTATCGGTACAGATAGATCAAATTGTCGCCAAATGCAGGGATAGTAATCACAGAATCCACATGCCTCCATTCATAGAACAGTGTTCAATCATGATCTTACGTTACCACCAAGCAGGCTATATGTCAAAAGATATAGCCCATACACAATTTGCGAGCGTATGCGAGTCCGGAAAGAAACGTATTGATTTGGTCACGACGGCAAGCTATAATTCGTCTTCATCATGGCTAACACGCTAATATGAGGTGGCTGGAGTTTTCATGCATATCTTGGAATTGAAAGGAAAGCAATCATGAAAAAGACGAGTCTGTCATTCGCTATGTTTGCCTGCTTCGTGGCGGCGTCATTTATCCTGCCGGCGGCGAAAGCTCAGCAGGTCGAGCAAGCGGCAAAGAGAATCCTGGACGCCACGGACGTCAAAGGCGGTGTCATTATCCATCTCGGCTGCGGCGACGGGCGTTTGACCGCAGCGCTGCACGCCAGCGACGGCTACATCGTGCAGGGTCTTGACAGCGATGCCAAGAACGTCGAAGCCGCGCGCAAGCACATCAACTCGCTCGGCCTTTACGGCAAGGTGTCGATCGACCGGATCAGAGGCACGCAGCTTCCCTACATCGATAACTTTGTCAACCTCGTTGTCTCGGAGGACACCGGTGAAGTCGCAACCGGTGAGATTCTCCGGGTGCTGGCTCCCAAGGGCGTCGCCTATGTGAAAAAGGCCGGCCAGTGGATCAAAGCCGTCAAGGAGCGTCCCGCGGAGATTGACGACTGGACGCACTACCTTTACGACGCCAGCGGCAACGCCGTGGCGAAAGATTCGGTCGTCGGTCCGCCCCGCCGCATGCAGTGGGTGGGCAGTCCGAAATGGGCGCGAAGTCACGAGCACTCGGCGAGCCTCAACGCGCTGGTCTCGGCTAACGGACGGATCGTCTATATTATGGACGAGGGTCCGCGAGACTCCATCCAACTGCCGGCTGAGTTCTATCTGACCGCACGGGATGCTTTCAACGGGACGGTCCTGTGGAAACGCCAGTTGCCCCAGTGGTACAACCACATGTTTCCGCTCAAGAGCGGGCCGTCGAGATTGACAAGGCGGCTTATCGCGATCGGTGATGAAGTCTACACAACACTCGGCATCAATGCCCCGCTCAGCGCCATTGACGCGGCGACGGGAAAGACGATTCGCACCTATGAGGGCACCAAAACGACCGAGGAGCTTATTTCCGTTAACGGCGTGCTGTTCGCAGTGGTCAACCCCGACCGCGAGCCGGTCGACTATAAGCAGGAGAATGCAAACTGCTGGACCGAGCAGGGCCGGGCAAGCAAGCGATGGGGCTGGGACGAGACGGTTGATGTGTTGAAAGCACTCGACGCCAAAACAGGCGAACTGCTCTGGAAACTCGATAGCAAAATCGTGCCGATGTCGCTGGCGGCTGACGCCGAGCGTGTGGTATACCATGATGGAGAAGCCGTTGTGTGCATTGCGCAAGGTACGGGCGAAAGGCTCTGGCGAACGCCTGTCGAACGCAGCAAGCTTATCCCCACCGGCTGGTCGCCGTCAACGGTGATATATGAGGACGTGGTTTTGTTCTCCGGGCGGCAACGCTCGCTGGTGACCCTCTCGGCCAGGAATGGCCAGAAGCTTTGGGACTCGACACTACACGCATCCGGACACTTCTGTCCCGAGGACATTTTCGTTATCGACGGGTTAGTCTGGTCGGGTGACATCGCCAGCGCCAGGCCTCGGTCGAAAGGCACGTTCACCGGCTGGGATCCTCGCACAGGTGATGTCAAACGCGAGTTCGAGCCCGATGTTAATCCGTTCGCCATAATGCACCAGCGATGTTACCCGAGCAAGGCGACGGAGAAGTACCTTATGCCTTCCTGGATCGGCACCGAGTTCATCAACCCGCGCACGAAAGAATGGGAAATCCACCACTGGGTCCGCGGCGGATGTTTCTACGGCATGATGCCCTGCAACGGCCTGGTTTACGCGCCACCGAACGCGTGTGCATGCTATTACCAGTCGAAGCTGGCCGGTTTCAACGCCCTGGCGCCGGCTTTGCAGAAAGAACGCCCCGCTCCGTCAGATGCGGATCGTTTCCAGCGCGGGCCCGCGTACAACAAAATCGCAAATCGCAAACCTGTCCCTTCGACAGGCTCAGGGCAGGCTCTGAGCAAGGCCGAAGGATCGAAAATCGAAAATCCCGATGACTGGCCCATGTACCGCCATGATACGGCCAGGAGCGGGCATGTGAAAACTAATGTTCCTTCGCAGCTCAAGCATGCCTGGGAGATAGAAGTTGGCGGCCGGATCACGCAGCCAGTGGTGGCCGACGGCAGGTTGTTTGTCGCATCCGTGGATACACACACCGTCCACGCCGCGGACGCGGCCTCCGGCGCGAAGCTCTGGAGCTACACAACCGGAGGGCGTGTGGATTCGCCTCCCACAGTCTACAAAGGATGCGTGCTCTTCGGCTCGGCGGACGGCTGGGTCTACTGCCTGCGCGCATCGGACGGAGCGCTCGCATGGCGCTTCCGGGCGGCCCCCCATGATCTTAGGACGATGTCATACGAACAGATCGAATCCGTCTGGCCCGTCTCGGGCAGCGTTCTGGTCCAGGACCGAGTCGCCTACGCCCTGGCCGGGAGATCCGTATTCCTTGATGGAGGCATGCGGATGTTTCGTCTCGACCCTCTGACCGGAAAGAAGCTTTCCGAAACGATTCTGGACGACCGTGACCCACGAACGGGTGAGAACCTGCAGTCTAGAATTGAGCGGAAGAAGATGCCGGTCGCCCTGCCCGATGTCCTGTCCAGTGACGGCAGGTTCGTATACATGAGGTCCCAACGCTTCAACATGAACGGACGGCGCGCGGTTATCGATCCTGAGCACGAGAGTGATCAAGGTGGTGAGGGAACCCACCTGTTTTGTCCCACGGGATTCCTGGACAGCTCGTGGTTTCATCGGACCTATTGGATTTACGGCAAGAACGCGGGCGAAGGATGGGCCGAATGGTCGGTTCCCGCCAGGCTCGTGCCGGCAGGTCGAATTCTTGCGGTTGATGACGACAACGTGTACGGCTACGGGCGCCACCCGCAGTACCTGTGCAATTCGTCCGTGCTGGAATACCGATTGTTCGCAGCCGACAAGAAGTTCGATCCCGCTCGGGCCGCTCGCGTCAACAAGGTGAAGATTCCCCAGAACACGGTCAACTGGAAGAACCGTGCGATGAGGCCCGAGTCGGAACTTAGCGCCGTCACTCGCAAATGGATGATCGAGAAACCTCAGTTGATTGCCAGGGCAATGGTTCTGGCCGATCGTACTCTGTTCGTTGCCGGTCCGCCCGATGTCGTGGACGAGGAAGAGATCTGGGGTCGTACTCTCGAGCCGGAAGTGCAGGCAAAACTGAGAGCACAAACCGCCGCCCTCGACGGACAAAATGGCTCTTTGCTCTGGGCCATATCGGCTGCAGATGGAGAGAAGCTCGCCCAGTACGAACTGGAAAGCGTGCCAGCCTGGGACGGCATGGCCGCCGCTAACGGCAGGCTTTATCTTTCGATGAAGAACGGTCGCGTATTGTGCATGGTGGGTAAGTAGATGAGAGACTCTGTAACACGAAGACGATTATTGAAAACCGGCGCCGCCGCGGCAACGGCGGCACTTGGCAGCCGAGCCGGTTTGTTGCCAGCATCGCGGGGCTCGAACGCAGAAGGTTCTCGACCCAACAGGAACGTGTTGTTTATTGCCGTCGACGATCTGAATCATTCTCTCGGATGTTACGGGCACTGGGTTGTCAAGTCTCCCAACATCGACAAACTGGCTGCACGTGGCATCCGCTTTGACCGTGCTTACTGCCAGTTCCCCGTATGTAATCCGAGCCGGACGTCTTTTCTCACAGGGCTCAGGCCCGATTCGACCGGAGTCTTGAACAACACTACCGCATTTCGCTCGAAGCTGCCGGATGCCGTCACGCTGCCGCAGTTGTTTCGCGAGAACGGATACTTCACGGCACGCATGGGAAAGATATTCCACGCACGCACGGAAACGGACGATCCCAAGGCATGGGACTCGAAGTTCGACCCGAAAGGCACGCCTCAGGGCAAGAAGGGCCAAGGGAGAAATCTCACCGGCGGCAGCGTCAAATGGTGCCGATGGCTTTCCGCAGACGGAGACGATGAGGATCAGCCCGACGGTCAGATCGCTGTCGAAGCCATCCATCTGCTGGAACAGCATCGTGGCGACCTGTTCTTTCTTGCAGTTGGGTTTCACAAGCCGCACGATCCATTCGTTGCACCGAAGCGATATTTCGACTTCTATCGACTGGAACAAATGGAACTGGTTCGTGATCCTGCCGACCGGTCGCCGGAACATCCGCAGTCGATCGGCAGCGGCTGGAAAAAGGACTTCGACCGTTTCACCGACCGCGAGCGGCGTGAGTTCATGCGTGCATACTACGCCGGGATTTCCTTCGTAGACGCCCAGGTGGGAAAGCTTATGGCCGCGATGGATCGTCTGAAGCTCTGGCGCAACACGACCGTTGTGTTCTTCAGCGACCACGGCTATCAACTCGGAGATCACGGCTGGTGGAACAAGAACACCCTGTATGAGCAGTCGGCCCGCTCTCCCATGATTGTCGTAACGCCGGAGATGACCAAAGGCGCAAGTTGTTCGCGGATCGTGGAATTCGTGGACATCTACCCGACCCTCGCCGATTTGCACGGATTGCGGACGCCGGACAATCTTGCAGGGACCAGCTTTAGGCCGTTGTTGCGCAATCCTGATCTGGTCTGGAACAAGGCGGCGTTCACGCAGGTTCAGCGCGGTGCGATAGCCGGACATTCCGTGCGAACAGACCGCTGGCGCTACACAGAATGGGACCGGGGCAAACAGGGCGCGGAGTTGTACGATCACGATAGCGACCCCGGCGAGTACTACAATCTCGCGGGCATTCCCGAGCACGCCCGAAAAATCGAAGAATTGAGCAAGTTGCTGCGACAACCATAACGAAAGGATTCGTACCATGAAGAAGTGTCAGTCAACGTCGGCAAAAATTCCCCGGACAGGCGGCTGGTTTAAGCCGGAATTTGTCCAGTTCGGTCGCCTGCAGGTCGACAAGGCGGGAGTTTATCAGCTCACACTGGAGCCTGCTGATGCGGAGAACTGGAAGGCAGTTAATGTGTACAAGTTGCAGGTTGCCCCCGCTCAGTGAGACTATCAGAAAGAGAGGTGACAGCAATGCGATGTTCAAGAACGCAAGTAGTCTCGATATTGGTCTTAACATGTGCGGTGCTTGGGGGATGCTCGACGCAAGGTCCGTCTTCCAAGTTCGAAGATCGTCCGCTGCGACTGGCGTTCATTACGTGCGCAGTTGACGCCAGGTTCTTCGAGCCGGTCAGAAAGGGGATGAACGATGCCGCCGGGATGATGGGGGTCAAGTGTGACTTCATAGGAACAAAAGGTGTGGATGTCCAGGCCCAGGCTGATATGGTCCGGAAGGCCGTGGCGGACGGGTACGACGGCATCGCCGTGAATATTATCGATCCGGAGGCTTTCGACCGGGTTATCAAGGAAGCCACCGACAGCAAAGTTCCCGTCGTAGGATTCAACGTGGACGACCACGCGACGCCGAACGCCCGGCTGAGCAGTGTGAACCAGCGATTGTACGAGGCCGGTGAATCCCTCGCCGAGCACGTCTTGCCTCATGTTCCGGACGGCGCCCACGTCCTGATGACCATGCACGATGAGGGGGTCTCTGCACTGGAAGATCGTCTGGCGGGAGAGCAGACCGTCCTGAAAAAAAAGAATGTCCGATGGACCGTTATCGTAACAGGCAACGATTCCGCCAAGGGCTCGGATGTTGTTGCAAAGGCGTTGAAAGCAAACCCCGACATCCGGATCATCTTAGGTACAGGCCAATCGGACACAGAAGCCGCGGGCAGAGCAATCGAGGAATCCTTCGCGGATCGAGGGTACTGGTCGGCAGGTTTCGATCTGTCCCCTGAAACGCTGCGATTGATACGCGGCCAACACATCCGATGCACGGTCGATCAGCAGCCCTACATTCAGGGGTTCTACCCCGTGATTCAACTGGCGCTATATCTGCGGTACGGCATCGTGCCTTCTGATATCGACGCCGGGGCCGCGATTGTCGATGCGGCTAACGTAGATCAGATAATCGAGCTGACCCGCAGGCAATATCGCTAAACAACGCCCGTTAAGGAGACTCATTTATGACTGGCCGAAAAGTCGCACTGATAGTCGCTGTGACACTCTCTCTTGTCCACGTTGCTTCCGCCGCTGGCTCACAGAGGATAAGAGTCGCATCTCCAGATGGAAACGTGGTCGCAACCATCCACCTGTCCCCTATTGACCAATCGGGAAATGAAGGACGTCTTGAATACAAGGTCGACTGCGCTGGCCGAGAGGCAATTGCGTACTCCCCTCTCGGCATTGTTCGAGCTGACCAGGAGTTTACCGACAACCTGAGATTCGCTGCGGCCACGAAACCACGTCAGGTGGACGAGACCTACATAATGCCTCACGGCAAAAGGCGCATCTGCCGCGATCACTACAACGAATCGATCGTCCAACTCCGCAACAGAAGCGGGGCTAACCTTGAATTGATAGTGCGCGCGTACGATGACGGCGTCGCGCTGCGTTATCGCTTCAGTGAAACCGTCAGACCCTCCTATACTGTCACGAAAGAGCTGACCGGCTTTCAACTGCCGATCGGCGGCAGAGTGTGGCTCTGCCCCTACGACAAGGCGACGAAGTACTCGCCTGCCTACGAAACCTACTACTCCGATGGCGTGCCCGTCGGAACGCCGTCGCCCAACGAGGAGGGTTGGGCCTTCCCCGTGCTGTTCCAGAACAACGACGCTTCGTGCTGGGGCCTGATCACCGAGGCGGCGACAGACGGGACATACTGCGGTTGCCGACTCGAGCAGAACGCTCCCGGCGGTCTGTACTGTGTGCGATTCCCGGATGAAGCCGAGGGCAATTACACCGGACAGGTCAATCCGTCGTCGAGCTTGCCGTGGGCCACTCCCTGGCGCGTGATCATACTCGGCGAGTCACTCGCCACTATTGTTGAATCCACGATCGTCACCAACCTCAACCCGCCCTCTATTGTCAGTGACACATCATGGATCAAGCCCGGTCGGGCCTCGTGGAGTTGGCTCTTCGACCACGACAGCCCGCAGGACCACGACAAACTCCGCCGATGGATCGATTTGGCTGCTACGATGGGCTGGGAATACTCCCTCATCGACGCCAACTGGACCATTATGAAGAACGGCACGATTCACAATCTTATCGCCTACGCCAACGAGAAAGGCGTCGGCCTGCTGCTGTGGTACAACTCCGGCGGACCTCACAATTCGGTGACGGAAAAACCACGCGGCACGATGCTGCTCAGGGACGTTCGCCGCTTCGAATTTGCCCTGCTCAAGAAATGGGGGATCAAAGGCGTCAAGATCGACTTCTTCCAGTCCGACAAGCAGAACATCATGCAACTGTATCACGACATTCTGAAAGACGCCGCCGACTTCGAGATCATGGTCAATTTCCACGGGTGCACCCTGCCCCGCGGCTGGTCCCGCACGTACCCGCACCTGATGACCACCGAAGCTGTCAAGGGCGAGGAATGCTACAGTTTCGATGGGCGCTTCCCGCAGATGGCCCTCGCTTACAACACGATAATCCCGTTCACACGCAACGTTGTCGGCTCCATGGACTACACACCCGTCATGTTCTGGGACAACCGATACCCTCACCTGACAAGCTACGCCCACGAACTCGCCCAGGTGGTTGTTTACGAATCCGGCTGGGTCCACTTCGCCGACGGCGTCGAGGCTTACCTCGAACTGCCCGAAGCGCCGAAGCAGTTCCTCAAGGATGTCCCCGTCGCCTGGGACGACACCAAATTCCCGGCAGGCTTCCCCGGCAAGTACGCCATCCTCGCTCGTCGCAAGGCCGATCAATGGTTCATCGGCTGTCTCTCCGGCGAAGACACAACGCGCAAACTCGACCTCGATCTCAGCTTCCTCGGCTCCGGCGCCTATTTCGCCACCATCATCACCGACGGCTCAGAGCCGCGAACATTTGAGACACGTAAACGTATCGTGACCGCCGCCGACAGACCCCAGGTAGCGATACAAAAGTACGGCGGCTTCGTTGCCCAGCTCACGCCGTCACGCTGAGGAGCCTGTCATCTCGACTGGAGCCGAAGTTGGAGTGCCACGTCATTTCGACCGAAGTGATCGCAGCGAACGCATCGGGACTCCGTTCGAAATGACCGCCATCGGGACAACTTCACAGTCAGGTAGGGTGTGCAAAATGCATTTTGCACACACGGGACGACTGTTTGTGATGACCCTGCGTAGGATTGCAGTCGAGTGAGTTTTGTGGAGGAGATCGTCTCTCTGCAGCACCAAGACGACTTCTCGTTTGGCGAATAAATCCGCGTGTGCAACAAGGTGCACACCCTACGGCGTCCACCCGGGAAGAGAGACGGTTGCCTGGTAGTTCGAGTAGTTGTAGAGCGGATTGCGCTGCGGCGCATACAGCCGGCCCTGTTTTGGGTTGTCGTCCTGTGTGTAGACCCACAACTCGTACGGATCCCAGACAACCACCTCATCGCGGCAGTCGCCCGTGGCGTCCAGCACGGCGTTGCACTGGTAGGGATGGCCATCGGCGGGGAATTGCACGACCCGGCGTCCGAGGCCGTCGTACATGCCGCCCTCGGTCACATCGGGTGACAGCACGAAGAATTCCTCGCTCTTTCCGGTCCAGTTGATAGGAAGACACATGCTGCCGTGTTGGACCGGTTCAAAATCGTAATACCGCTCGCCGTGCGAATCGAAATAGTTGATAATGCCCTGGTTACCCCAGAAATTGATGCTCACGATCTCAAGACCCGATAGATCGTCCCGGAGATTGGCCACCGCCGGGTTCTGTACGTGGCCGAAAAAGTGCCGCTTGAGCACGTTGCCTTTGAGGTCCGTGTAGAAGGCGCCGGCGTCGCTGGCCGAGTAGAAGATTATCGGCTCGGCGTCCTTGTTGAATCTTGCGATTGCAACGCCGTCAGCGTGGTCTTCGATCTTGTCGTCCAGCGACCACAGTTTTGTCCCGTCGTCATCGAACATCGAATAGCCGATGGCGACCTCGTCTTTTCCGTCATTGTCGATGTCATACGCGAAGGGATAGTGCCCCGTGTTGCATTGGCCGGTCCACATCACCTCGAATTTGTCGTTCATCGCCCAGATGTGGCGGTAGCGGTCTTTGAAAATGATGTCACGGTCCTGCCCGAGCCCGCGCAGATCGCAGAAGAACAGCGAGTCACCCAGGATGCGAGGGAAAATGTTATGTGCGCCGTGATCGCCCGGCGGTCTTAACGGCGTGGCTCGGCGGTACTTGACCTCGCCCGTCGCGCCGTCGGCGGCGATGATTTCCTGGTTCATGCAGTAGACCACTTCGTTCTTGCCGTCGCCGTCGATGTCGTGGATTTGAAAGCCCACGTCGTTGGTCAGGTGGTTCTTCCAGCCGTCCGGTTTGCCCTTTTGCCAGAGCACCTTGCCGTCCAGGTTGACCGCCGTCAGACAGCTCAGCTCGCTGTTGCGGTCCTTGGGGCCGTGATGGAGCACCTGCCCGAAGAGAACGTCTACTCGGCCGTCAGCGTCCAGATCGCCGAACCGCAGATTGCGCCCGACGCCGTAATCGGAAATGGAGAACTTCTTGAACACAACCGGCTTGGGATTGGCCGCCTGGAGTTTTGCTTCTTCCCTTCTCTTGCTCCTGACGCGTTCTCTCACTCGCTTAACTTCTTCGTCGCTGGCGGTTACCTTCACGAAACTGTATTTGGTCGGAACGTCGGCAGTCAATCCGACCTTGCCTTCGGCAAAGGTTGAATCCGTCGCTTCCAGAACGAGGGCGTCGCCGAGTTCGGCGCGGATGCGGTTGCCCTCGATGTGAATCCTTGCCGTGAGGAATTCGCCCGGCTTGAAGTCAAATTGCCGCTCGGCAAGGATCTTCTCGTCAGGTCTGTGAAAAGCTGTGGCATGGTTGACGACTTTCAGAATCGCCCTGGAGCCTTTGACACCGAAAAAGTAATAGCACCGATCGTTGCGATAGCGAAACGCTACGCCGCTCTGGCCCTTGTCCGATTCGGTAGCGAAGCGTGCCGAAATCGTGTAGTCCTTCCAGAACTCGCTGCCCTTTGCCGCGGTGCACACGAAAGGGTGCGAGTGCGTGCGTTTGTAATAGGTCGTCTGCGAGAGCATCGCGTCACCGTCCTCGGCGGTCACCCACCAGGCGCGCTGCTCGGGCGTTCCCGAGGTGAAGCAGGAGACGACCCAGTTGCCCTGCGGCGCCGTTTCATGCACGTAGTGGTACTCGGCGTGAGCGCCGATGACGCCCGCCGAGAACATGCCGGGGCGCAGTCCCTCGAAATCGTCGTCGAGCAGCACGGCGGATTGGCTAAGCGTCGAGCCGTAAAGAACGGCAAGGATCCCCAATAAAACTACACTTCGGATCTTATTCATAATTCGTCAGATGACCTCCACCTTGTCTTTTGTTTTCTTCTGCCAGGTCCGGATCTTCTCGGTCAACCTCGCAATCACAGCCTCGTGTTTTCCCGAATCGTACAGATTCGTGGTTTCGTAAGGGTCCTCGTTCAGGTTGAACAACTGGCACTTGTCTTCTTTGCTCAGACACAGTTTCCATCGGTCCGGAGAAACTACAGTCCGGACTCTCGGCGCGGTATTCCGCTCGATGAACACGTGATCGGCGGCAACCTTGCCGCCCTTGACGAGCGGAACCAGGCTCTGGCCGGGCAGGTCCGCGGCAGCCTCGGGGTGCCCCATCAGATCCAGCAGCGTAGGGGCCAAATCGATCTGGCTGACCGGCTTCTCGATAACCCATTGTCTGAGCCCCATCGCCGGGACCCGCATCAGCCACGGAATCCGCGCCGACTCTTCGTACATCAGGCCCTTCTCCACCAGATGGTGAGAGCCCATCATATCGCCGTGATCGCTCGTGTAGACGACGATGGTGTCATCCGCCAGGCCAAGCTGCTCCAGCGTATCGAGAATTGCACCGACGCTCAGATCGACCTGAGAATTGAGCCCCCAGTAACGGGCTACAAGCTCGCGAAAATCCTTCTCGGTCGTTCCGTACTTTCGGGCACAGTCCCGCACTTTCTTCCTGCACTTGTCCGGCTCGTTCTCTTCGAGCGGATCGTTGAAATTCGCCGGCAAATCGATCTCGTCAGGGTCGTACATGTCGTCGAGCGGCCCCGTGAAGGGCATGTGCGGTTCGAGGAAATTGACGTAGAGCATGAACGGTTCGTTGCGATGCCGGTGGAGAAAATCACAGGCACTGCGTTCGAGATACTTCGGCTTGCATTGTTCGAGGGGCAGCGATGCAGCGTACCCCCTGCTGAACTTGCCCCCCTGCTTCGCCGGCTTGTGACCAAGGCCGAGAAGATAATGATGGTAGCTGCTCCTGGCAGCGCGGTCGCGCCCCTTGGCGTAGTACGCCGAATACCCGTCTTCCATCGAGACCCATTCTTCGAAGCCGTGCTGGGCGAAAATCTCATCCCCAAGATGCCACTTGCCCATGTATGCGGTGCGATAGTCGGGATCGCCGATCAACTCGTTGAGGCACCGGGTTTCTTTGGGTAGCGGAATGTTGTTTGTCAGAAGACCGCTGTTATGGGGCCAGAGTCCGGTCATGACCGCCGCGCGATTGGGCGTGCAGACCGGCTGAGTGACATACGCATTCTTAAACACGATGCTCTCGGCTGCGAGCTTGTTGAAGTTGGGCACGCGGATCTTCTTGTTGCCGTAGACGGCCATCGTGTCGGCCCGCTGCTCGTCCGTCCAGATGAAGAGCAGGTTGGGTTTTCGCTTCTTTGCCGCCGCCGAAAGTCCTCTCACCCCAAAAGCGGCCGTTGATACCGCCGAGGCCACACATACTCTCATAAAATCTCGTCGATCCATGGATTTGGCTCCGATTGTTGTCACTTGTGATCCTCCTGGTTGTTCATTTCAAACTGGGTCCATTCCCGGGCGCCGGCCATTTCAGGTGCGGCCCAGACAACACAAGCCAAAAGCCAGGCCAGAGGTAGAACTTTACGCAGCATTCTACTGATCATCCCGAATCTCCTTGATCATCTTCCTTTTCTCACGTCCACTTCTGTTCTCGACGCCGCAGCCAATGATCTTGCGCGCGGCGCTCATCTCGGGAGCATCCTGTATGCCTGGCATTGTAACGCCGTCTGACTTTCCAATCAAGCTCCGGATAACTCTGCAATTGTTCGGGCAATTCACGCATGGGCAAGGTCCAATGTAGTCCGTTTTCCACTCGCCAGTGATTGCGAAACTCCACGCGTCCCATAACTACGAAGCACAAAAAACAGTCTCCCTCAGCGACTTCGCACACTTGTTCAGTACCGATATTATCGTCAAAATTGCAGCAACTCGTTTTCATGGTTTGCCGAAATATATATGTTGGAATTATAATGCTTGCTCTGCGAGGCAATCGGGTGTAATAGTTGTTTTCGCAAGATTCGTTGAACGGTTGTTTATGGACTATAATTTGGAGAATCTGACGGATGCCGAGCTTTTGACCCGGTACAGCGCCGGTGACGAGGCCGCGTTTCGTCAGATTGTAAATCGTTACAAGAACGGCCTGCATGCGTTTTTGAGGCAATTCCTGAACCAGCAGGACCTCGTTGAAGACGTTTTCCAAGAGACCTTCTTACAGCTCTTTACGAGCCTGGACAGCTTCGATAAGAGCCGGCCCTTACGGCCCTGGTTGTTCACTATCGCTGCGAATAAAGCTAAGGACGCTTTGCGCAAATGGCGGCGAACGTCGGCTGTTCCGATCGGCACTATGGGTGATTCTCAGGAATTGTCGTTCGACGACATGCTCAATACTGTAACATCAGACAATACGCTGCCGTACGAGGAACTGCAGAAGCGTGAAACTGCCACCCGTGTGGAGCAGATTATAGGAGATATGCCGGATAGTCTGCGAGAAATCTTAATTTTGGCATATTTCCAAAGATTTTCTTACAAACAAATGGCCGAGGTTCTCAGTATACCCATTGGAACGGTCAAGAGCAGACTTCACACGGCCGTTGGGCGTTTTGCCAAGGAATGGAAGGCCTCAGTTGGGAGTAAAGAAAGCAAATGACTCCGCTTAGCAGCGAGCAAAAAGAGTTGTTATTCGACCACTGTATGGGCTTGGCATCCCCGGAACAAATCGTCGAAGCTCAAGCGTTGATTTGCTCTAACGAACAAGCCGCCAGACTTCACTCCAGCCTCCAAGCAACACTGGCGCCGCTCGATAGCATAGAGGCCGAGATGTGCCCGGATGACCTGATCGAACGGACCATGTTGCGTCTAAACAATGCTGCAAGCTCGAGCACGGGTCGGCTGGAGCAATTACTTGCCGGCGAACAAGAACGCTCTATCGGATCCCAGCACTGGCACTGGCCGGGTATGGTCAGGAAACTGGCCACTGCGGCTGTGTTTGTGATCGGCGGCAGTGTTTTGTTTGCTGCGTTTAATTACCTTCGTTTTGATTCGCGACGGCAGCAATGCCAGATGCAACAGAGCGGCTTCTTCCAGGGTTGGGGCAACTACGTTGCCGATCACGACGGCAAGCAGCCGGCCGTTGCAACACAGGCCGGCGCACCCTGGTACAAACTGGGTTACCAGGGCAGCGAGAATCATTCCAACACAAGGCCCCTATATCTTCTGGTCAAAGACCGTTACGTCGAGCCTGACTGTTTCGTTTGCCCCTCCTGCAGCAAGAGCCGTGGAAGGCCCAAGCTGACCTCGTCGCAAATAAGCAACAACAGGGATTTCCCCGACAGAAGGTATATCAGTTACAGCTTCCAGATACGTTGCCGCCAGGGCAACGACGGCAAGCTGTGCTGCCGAAAAGTCCTGATGGCGGATTTGAGCCCCCTGTTTGAGAATTTGCCGGATGACTTCGCCAAGCCCTTCAGTCTGCACCTCAACAGAAGATTACTGACAGTTAACAGCGTCAATCACAAGCGCAAAGGGCAAAATGTGTTGTTTGGGGACGGCCACGTGGAGTTCTTAAAAATGCGCTTTATCGGCGTCTCAAATGACGATGTTTTCACATTGCAGAATACAGACGTATATCACGGCTATGAAGTGCCCGCTTGTGAGACGGATTTCTTCCTCGCCCCGTAAAAAGCCGCGTGGTTTTCTGCCCAACCGGCCTCCGCTTAATCTGGCCAGAGCGATCATCAACTGAGCAGGCCATATTCTTCCAATGTTTGTTTGAGCGCCGCCCTCTTGCCCTGCTCCAAAGGCGTCATGGGCAGCCGCAATTCTTCCGGCGCCATGTTAAGCATCGCCATCGCCGCCTTGATGGGTATGGGATTGGTCGCAAGCGTCAGCATGCTCTTGCACAGTGCAAACAACTTCTTGTGCCATTGCCTGGCCGAGGTCAAGTCGCCCTCAAGGATCAGGTCGGTCATCGCCTTGACGTCGGCGGGGACAATATTGGCCACGACACTGATAACGCCCTTGCCGCCAATCGAAGCCAACGGCAGTGTGAGAGAATCGTCGCCCGATATGATCGTTATATCACATAGTGATGCGATTTCACTGGCCTGATCCAGACTACCGGTCGCCTCTTTGATCGCAACGATATTCTCGACTTCGGCCAGGCGCGCGACAGTCTCCGGCGTCATGCCGGCTCCGCACCTGCCCGGGATATTGTAGAGCACTACCGGCAGGTCGACAGCCTCGGCTATCGCCTTGAAATGCTCGTAGAAACCTGCCTGCATGGGTTTGTTGTAATACGGCGTCACCTGCAAAGTCGCGTCGGCTCCCACTTTCTTTGCAAAAACCGTCAGTTCAATTGCCTCGGCCGTACTGTTCGAGCCGGCTCCCACAATTACCGGCGCGTGTCCGCCGACGGCACTAACGACTCTTTCCATGACCTTCTTCTGCTCGGCATGACTCAACGTAGGCGACTCACCCGTTGTCCCCACGGGCACTATCCCGTCTATGCTGTTTTCCATCTGGAATTCGATCAGCTCGTCGAGAGTTTCAAAATCAATATCACCGTCCTGAAAAGGCGTAATCAACGCCACCATGGCCCCTGTAAACATTGTCAATCTCCTTGTCTGCTGGACAGTCTATAGTTCACGGCCGGCGGCTTGCCAGGCACAAACTCACGACTCACCCACTGAATTTGTCAATCAGTCTTATCATCTCGGCGGTTGCCTGCCCTATCCCGACGAAGACCGCCCTGGCAATGATGCTGTGGCCTATATTCAACTCGCATAAGCCATTGATGCACGCCGCGGCGCCGATGTTGCGATATGTCAAACCGTGACCGGCGTGAACCACAAGCTTGTTTTCGGCCGCCAGCTCTTTGCCGGCCTCCAACTCGGCCAATCGCATCTTGACGGCTCGTTGGCCCTTCGCGTTTGCGTACATGCCGGTGTGCAGCTCGATCGCATCGCAGCCGGTCTGAGCCGAGGCGATGATTTGCTCGGTGTCAGGTGCGATAAAAGTGCTCACCAAAATGCGCTTCTTGTGCATCCTCCTGACCACCTCGGCAAGCCGCTTCTTGTGTCTGGCACAATCCAGGCCGCCTTCGGTTGTCAACTCGGCTCTCTTTTCAGGCACCAACGTCACCTGATCCGGCTTGACCTCTTCGGCGATTCTGACTATCGGCTCAGCCATGCACATTTCCAGATTCAGCTTGCAGGCGACGGTCTCTTTCAGCAAACGAACATCCCGGTCGCAAATATGCCGCCTGTCCTGCCGCAGATGAGTCGTAATTCCATTCGCACCGGCCAGCTCACACTGGACCGCCGCCCAGACCGGGTCCGGCTCATCTGTCAGCCGAGCCTGCCTCACTGTCGCCACGTGGTCGATATTGACATTCAATACAGCCATCTTCTTGCCCTCGATTTGACGGCTGAATTATATCACGGTCCGACTTAGGTACAAGCAAATTAAGCATTCAAATTACTCCGGCGTACTCGTTTTTGACGATCATTTCTTGTCAAATATCCTCTCGGAGCTTAACATAGCAGCACACTGATCGAGCATTTATTCGCAGGTGCAGACAATATGACGCTCAATTGGGCCAATCGGATTACTATTTTTCGCATCCTGCTGATAGCGCCGTTCGTCAGCTTTATGTTGAAGACCAATGATGTCGCTCTCAGCTATGGTACGCAGAATGCCATGAGGTACGTGGCGATTCTCACCTTCTTGCTAATGGCGATCAGTGACGGCGTGGATGGCTATCTGGCCCGAACCAGAAATCAGATCACGAAACTCGGTGCATTTCTCGATCCCATTGCGGACAAATTGCTTATGATTTCTGCCTGTCTGCTCCTGGCTTCGCAACGAGGACACGTTCGCGGTTTCTTGCTTCCCCCCACCGTCGTCGTCCTGATAATCGGCAAAGATATGTTCTTGCTGATCGGCTTTGCAATTGTCTACTTAATTACATCACAAATACACATCGTCCCGGTGTTCGTTGGTAAGCTTGCCACTACCCTGCAACTGTCAATGGTGGCGGCAATCCTGATCGGCCCAGAGGCCTCGACCGTGCTGCCGGGCTGGATCTGGCTGCTTCGCACTCTGTGGTGGTCGGCTGCCGGGACCGCTATTTTGGCAACTCTTATTTACATACGCAACGGAAGTAGGTATATTGAAGAATATGAGCAGAACCTAGCGAACAAAACCCCAGATTGAGGGCAACTGCTGATTAGTTTGATGTCTTTGCAGGTGCTTTGCATTCGTTGTTGAGGATAAGCAGGTGGCAGTACAGTTTAGTGAAATACCGGAAGTTTTGGCCGAGCTTCGCCTGGGAAGGATGATCGTTCTTGTCGACAACGAAGACCGTGAGAATGAGGGAGACTTGGTCTGCGCCGCCGAGAAGGTAACACCTGAGATTGTCAACTTCATGGCCACCTTCGGCCGCGGCCTTATTTGCCTGCCGTTGGCGCCCGACAAATGCGATTCGCTTGGTCTCTATCCGCAGACGGCCGACAATACTGCTGCTTTCAGCACAGCCTTTACGGTCAGCATTGATGCAGCCAAAGGGATCGCCACCGGCATCAGTGCTGCCGACAGGGCACAAACGATTCTGACAGCAACCGCCGACGAGGCCAAATCTAGCGACCTTGCTCGCCCCGGCCACGTGTTTCCGCTGCGCGCCCGTGAGGGCGGAGTGCTCGTTCGAGCGGGACAAACCGAAGGTGCGGTCGATCTAATGGTACAGGCGGGTCTCAAGCATGCCGGTGTTATCTGCGAGATCATGAACGATGACGGCTCGATGGCCCGGGTCCCGGAACTGCTGACGTTCTGCGAGAAGCACGGCTTGAAGATTGCTTCGATCGCGAAGCTCATTGAGTATCGTCTGCAGCGCGAGAGCCAGATAGATCGTCTCGAATCCGTTCATCTGCCTACCGACTACGGCGACTTTCAGCTCATTGGCTATGAAAGCATTTCTTCGGCCGAACCGCATCTGGCATTGTGCAAAGGTGACGTCGGCATACTCGACGAAACCGGCAAGCCAACCGAGCACGACGAGCCCGTGCTGGTCCGGGTACATTCGGAATGCATGACCGGCGATCTCTTCCACTCGCAGCGTTGCGAGTGCGGCTATCAACTTGTGACCGCGATGAAAATGATTGAGAGAGCCGGCCGGGGCGCTCTGATCTATCTGCGGCAGGAAGGTCGCGGCATCGGCTTGTCAAACAAACTGCGTGCTTACAAGCTTCAGGAGCAAGGCCTCGATACGGTTGACGCCAACCTGAAGTTAGGTTTCAGTGCTGACAAGCGAGACTATGGAATTGGCGCTCAAATCTGCCGCGACCTCGGACTGCACAATATACGCATACTGACCAACAACCCCAAGAAGATTAATCGCCTTGAGGTCTATGGTATATCGATCGCCGAGCAAATACCGCTGAAGGCCGAGCCGGGCGAGCACAACATTGACTATTTGAGAACGAAGAAATGCCGCCTTGGCCATCTGTTAGATGAAGACTTGTAGCCGTCCGAGTTTGGCTGCTCTATGTTGGTGTACGATTGTCGGCGGATTCAGTGGTCCATTGCCAGCCTTTTATGCAATTACAAGTTGAGTTGACATTTGAAGATTAGCATGAAATCATCGCCTGACACACTTTGCGTATTCGCGCTTGTCTGTGTTTTTATCAACGCCGGCTGCCAGTCGCGGTCATCGTCTCTTGCGTCGGCGACGGACACTGACAATGGTCTCGACGGGGTTGTTCCCTGTACACGCTACGCTCCTGAGAGAATCGACATTCCACCGCTGACCGAGTATGTCCCCGCCGACCAGACACATCGGCCCCGGATAAACCTTTACGTCAGTTTGCTCGATCCATTCGGCTGCCAGATCAAGTCGCCCGGCATCTTTCATTTCGAGCTGTACGAGCACGTGCAGCGTTCGGCCAAACCGAAAGGCAAGAGACTCGCCATGTGGCCCGCTGTTGATTTGACGGATCCGTTTACGAACAATGAATATTGGCTGGAACACCTGCGCGCTTATCAATTCACTCTGCCTCTCGATCAGTCCAACAGCAGCAGTCACATATTGCAGGTAACCTATTTCTGTCCGACCGGCAAGCTTCTCATGTCCGAATTCACGCTTAGAAAAACGCAATAGCCAACCGCTCGCCCAAGCAGGACTGCGACAGGCGCCGGCTCGCTCCTTTTCGAATTTCTTACCGCCCGCAAAGTAACGATCAGCTCACACAAAAAAGAAAACCCCCAAAAACATCTTGGGGGTTGCCAAATGACTATATTTTTCACATCTCGCCTGAACGGTTAATGTTCTTCGTGTCCGTTATTTCGCGGATGAGCATTGTCATACACCTCTTTGAGCCTGGCAGTGGTCAGGTGCGTATAGACCTGTGTGGTTGAAAGTGATTGATGACCAAGCAGCTCCTGAACACTCCTCAGATCGGCGCCACTGTTAAGCATGTGCGTTGCAAAGCTATGCCGCAACGTATGCGGGCTGATTGCCGGATCAAGCCCGGCGATTTTCAGATACTTGTCCATCTTGCGTCGGACACTGCGAGTGCTCAGCCGCTGCCCGTGCTTGTTCACGAACAAGACTCGTGAGTCAAAGTTGCCGTTATTCTGCGCCCGCTTGTTCCTGTACTCCATATAATGTTGTATGACCTGCAAAGCAGACGAGCCGATAGGAGCAATTCGTTCCTTCTTGCCTTTGCCTCTTACGTGAACCACTTCGCCAAGGAAATCAATATCATCCATGTTCAGCGCTACCAGCTCGCTGACCCTTATTCCAGTGCTGTAAAGCGTCTCCAGAATGGCGCTGTCTCTTGCACCCAACCAGGTATTCATCGGCGGTGTGCTGAGCAACCTCTTTACCTCTTCGTACTCGAGGAAGCGAGGCAGCTTCTTCTCCTGCTTCGGCGTTCTGATTGTGACAACGGGATTCGAGCTAATGTGATTTCTCTTGACCAGAAACTTGTAAAAACTGCGCAGCGTTGCGAGCTTGCGGGCAATCGTGGCCTTAGCATATTCCTTTTCGTTCAAGTATGCCAGGTAAGCTCTCACAGAATCTGTCTGCAGTGAGAGAAGCAACTGATCTACCTCGACCCGCACCTTTGTTGCCACGGCAACCCCATGTTCCGGCTCACCTTCGTGATAACCCATCGATACCGGCTCGTCATGATGCAGACCCTGTCCCGGTGAACCTTTGAGAAATTCGCCGAACTGCGACAAGTCCGCACCATAGCACTTGGCTGTATGCTCGGAGAACCGTTTTTCGAATCTCAGGTAATCTAAGAACTTTTGGATAATCGTACTTTCTTCCATAATGTGCCTATCTGTTTGTCTGATCATTTCGCAGAATTCCTTCGCCTTCTAAAGAATACACAGCACTCATTCATTTCTCCGCAGACATCAAAATGACTGGTTTGACTGGACCTCAACATCTTTGTTTTCGTTCAGGAGTTCATCGGCCTGGCCTATAAGGGACTGCGTGAGTTTGAAGCTCAACACTGCTGCATCGAACCAATCGAAATCCGTGCTTCTATCTTTTGCCCGCTCAATCAAAACGTCGAGAAGTTCATCCTCTCTCCCATTTTCGTAACGGAAAATAAATTTCTCAACTCCCTTGTTCAATACCAGTTGTCGCTTCATTCTTTTCATAAAAGTCAGTCTAAACCGAGCGGCAAGCAACATTCGCGTAAGCGTTTTGAGCAACTGTCTTTTCTTATCGGCCTAAACGCAATAATCTAAAGCACAAACATAACTTTTCTTCAAGATGCCTGATAAAATCAATGCTTTGAAAAATGCCACAAGGCTTTTATCGGCCAATAACTCTTCCAGCTTTACAAATTGAATGTTAATATGACCAATTGAGAGGAAATTCGGAGAAATTAACTACGATGCTCTCGGCTTGAAATGTTTTTTGCTGCGCTCAGGAGACGCTCTTGAAAAAGACTCGTCCGCCTTTTCGCGTGGCCTGAACCAATCCCCGGTCCTGCAATTGGGCAACATACTTCTCTGCTTCGCTGCTGCTCAGCGACAGGCCTGCGGATATGTCGTCCAGCGAGCAGGGCCTGCGTTTTAGCATTGATAGCACCGTTTGTCTCTTCTCAGCCACGCCGAAATGCATTCCCAGCTCATCGGCCCCTCCGCCCCGTGTGACCTGCCCATTCGGGGCAATAGAAAAGTCGGCTACGACCTCGCAGCCCGATCCCAGCCGCAGCGCTATCTCCTGTAGCTTCTCGGCGTTAAGTTTGACAACGTTCGGATCGGCGGTTGGACGTACGGCCGTGTTCAACTGGACTTTGTCGGGCCTGATCCGGTCTATCGCTTCCTTGATATGCGCAATTTGACGGGGGGCTGTATTTATAGAGGGAACGAGGAAAACCTCGATCCATATTTGCCCGGCAAATTCTTCTCGCAGCGCGCACAATCCCGAGATCACGTTCTCAACACTAATAGTCGGCTCCGGCCGGTCTATTCTCCGGAACGTCTGCTCGTCGCCGGCATCCAGCGAGGGCAGCAGCACGTCAACCCGGGCACAATCGCCGCGCACATCCCGCCTCTCGAATAGAGTCCCGTTGGTCAACAATGCCGTGGGAATATCTGTGATCCCTTTTATGCCGTCTATTAGTTCGCCAAGCCGTGAGTGCAGGGTCGGCTCCCCGGATCCGCCGATGGTGACAAAGTCGGCTTTCGCACCTTCGGCAAGTGCTTCTCTGAGCTCGGCGAGAATCGCCTCGATAGGCGCAAAGTCCTTTCGCTCGATTGTTTTCTCGACGGTTCTCCCAAGCTGACAATAGACGCAATCCAAAGTGCACACTTTGAATGGCACAATATCAACGCCGTAGCTCAGTCCGAGCCGGCGTGACGGCACGGGCCCGTACAAATATTTCCTTGCACCTGTCACTTTCTTATCCGCGCACGACCTCAAATATTTCCTTGCAGACTGTCACCAGCTCTTCTAGCCAGTCCAGCGGCATGATGCAAGCGGCATCGGATTTCGCCTGCTCCGGTTCGGTGTGAACCTCGATAAAGAGGCCGTCCGCACCGGCGGCGACCGCCGCCTTGGCAAGTATCGGCGCCATTTCGCGCCGGCCCCCACTTGCGTTACCAAGCCCCCCCGGCTGTTGCGTGCTGTGTGTGGCATCAAACACAACAGGACTGCCCAATTGTCTCATGGCGTCAATTGCCGTCATGTCGTTGACCAGACGGTTGTATCCAAAGAACGTGCCCCGCTCGGTTAGCATTATCTGCTCATTATCAGACGCACGAATTTTATCGACAACATTCCGCATCTCATCGGGCGAGAGAAATTGCCCTTTCTTCACATTGACGGGCTTGCCTGTTTGAGCACACGCGCAGAGTAGATCACTCTGCCTGCATAGAAAAGCGGGCACCTGGAGACAATCGACGACGTCGGCAACCGAATCAGCCTGGGAGGGCTCGTGCACATCCGTCATCACCGCCAGGGCGGTCTGCCGGCGAACCGCAGCCAGAATCTCAAGGCCCTTTTCCAAACCGGGGCCGCGAAAGCCCTGCAAACTGGAACGATTGGCCTTGTCGAAACTCGCCTTGAAAATCATTCCAGTGCCGGTCCTTTGGCCGATTTCGACCAATCTGCTCGCAATCTCCAGGCAGTGCGCTTTGCTTTCAATCACGCAAGGCCCGGCCATCACGAACAGTGGCGAATCCAAACTGACTTCCACTTCGCCTATATTGAAACGAGCGTTGTTCATATCCACATCAATAGTCAATAGTCAATGCTTACCCTATCGCCCTGACAATTCTTGTTCTCATCCCAGCCGGCTTCGCGTTTTCCGGCACAACGCAATTGACCGCGTGCCGTATCACGCTGATCTCGACCGGCAAAGCGGGGCCCGGATCGCCGTCAATCTCGGTCTGTATCCCGGCGATACCGGAACTTACCGAAATATTCTTCCCCTGGCGATAGATAACATCTTTGCGATCGGCGTGATGCTTGAAAATAGTCAACAGCGAGTGCTTGGCAAGGTGAAGCTGAGATGCACATTTGTAGACGCACACATCAAGCAGACCGTCGCCAAAATCTGCATAGTGCAATATCTGCAACCCCACGGCGTAGCGCGAGATATTCCCTACAAAAACAAGCCCGCGCCCATCAAAAATCTCCTCTCCATCAACCTCCACTCTCATGGGATCGAATTTGTAGTTCCAGAACGTCCGCCATATCGGCCAGAAATAATCAGAGTGACGTATGTGCCCCTCTCGCCGATCGCTTACCCGTTTGACAATGTCACCATCGAATCCGAACCCGGCGATGGAAGTAAAACATCGGCCGTTTGCTCTTCCCAAATCCAAAGGCCGAACGTACTCGGCCTCGAACGTTCTTATGAGCGTTTTAAGCGTTTCATCAAATCCCAGTTCGTTGGCGAGCAGATTCTCCGTCCCGTGGGGCACTATCAGCAGCGGCTTGTCGCTGCCCTCCAGACCGTGGGCGACCTCGCGAACGGTGCCGTCACCGCCGACGACGATAACCATCGCGCAGTCGTAATCGATTCCTGCGTTGGTGGCCAGCTCGCGGGCGTGCTCCAGCGATCTGGTCATGTGGACCTTGACGCCGTAACCGTTCTTGACAAGATATCGTTCGAAGCGGCGCCCGGTAAGCTTGCTGCTGCTGGCGCCCGCTTTGGGGTTTACGATGTAGGCGATATAGCCGTCGTCGGGTTTCATCTTCTGCATCTTATGTCGTGTGAGTCGGTTCACCAAACATAATCTCGTCCTCTGCGAGAAAACGAGGGTCATTTCGGCCAGTGTGTGAGCCACTGCACGTAACTCTCCGGCGTCCCCAGTCTGTCGGCTTTTAGCGCATCGCGAATTTTGCGAATCCCGGTCGTATCGGTGGACTTGGATTCGAACGACACAGAATAGAGAGGCGGGGAAGCAATATCTTCGGAACGAGGAGGAATTGAGGCAACAGCAACTTCGGCAACTTCCACTTCTCCAAGAGGCCCTATATAGCGCCAGCGAAGCTTCACAGCCTGTTTGCAGAGTGGCTTTGGCACTGCCCTGCACAGTATTCTTTCAACCTCGGACGCCTGCGAACTGGTCGACAGCTGCTTTTCATTATCATCGCCGATCTTGATTTTCAGTTGTTCAAGCACCTGCTTCCACACTTCTGCAGGAGCAGGAAGCCTCTCCACAAATTCCGTATGCCAGAGCTGAAATCCCTTGTATGCGTCCAGGCAGACCCTCAGCTTGATCGTTGGTTCGGACTCTTTCGATTCCCTGAGCTTCACGTTCACAAAGATCTCGTCTGAAATGAAGTAGACATCATCGTCACGACGGGGACCATCCCATCTGTGGAAGAATTCTCCGCTATCCTTCAGGTCGTCGTGCTCATACCCATCGGGCCGCTCCTTCGAGCCGGAAACAAAGTACCGGCACTCCCAGATATCAGGAATACTCTCTGCCTTGTATTCATGGTGACTAATAGGTCGGCAAGCCATAGATGCCTGTCTTTCCCCGTTTCTTCTTACGAGATGTTGACAGTGTGTACACTTCCCCTTTTCGAAGTTCTTTTCCACAAGACAGCCTATTGAGCGCCATCTTATCCAATTTCCGTGCGTTTGCGTCCTTCACTTCGTCGCTCGCTACGATGGCAATTGTCGCACTGTACCCTTCGGGACTCTTCTCCGGTCTAGTGCCGCATTTGAAAATCTCCTGACTTCCTTCGGCCACAGCTTTTGCCTCTCTCTCGTTCGTGCCACGAGCAATCATCGCAATATCGGGTTCTTCCAATTGAAAGATATCATACTTCTTCTTCTCATTGGCCCAGACTCCTCCGTCACAGAATGCGTCGGCCAGCGCAAATTCGAGCTTCTTGATTATTTGCCTTCTAATATCATCTTCGGACCTCCGTTTCTCCGGCAGCCGTTCTTCTTCCCTTTCTTTGAGAAATATCTTGCGACTATGCTGACGCAGGTCATCGACGTCGGCGTAAATCAAGCAGAACTTACTTTTTTCCTTTTCCTGTATTTGACTGAGCTTTCCCAGATAGGTGCTTCTTTGCTCTTCATATTCGCTGATTTCGCTGACGGTTTTCTTTATGTCCTTGACCCTGCTGTCTACGAAGTCCGCAGATAGCGATCCGAAACTGAAAGCCTTCAGTTTGCCCGTGATTACGAGATATACGAAGACAGGGATAAGAAGCAGCACAACGAGGACGGCATCACCGTCGATTTCTGCGATGTACGTAGCTACCATAAGAGTTGTTATCCCGAGGGCTACAAAGACCAGCATAACGATTATTGCAATATATGGTTGCTCATTTTCGTTCTCGGTCACTCTGATTTCCTCCCAAATCAACGTAGTCCACAATACCGTGTTCGCACAAGATCCTATGTTTTCCAGCCTAAACGACGATGTTCACAAGGCGGGACTTGATGACGATGATCTTCTTGGGATCTTCTCCGCGCATCGCGATGGCGACTTTCCCGCTGCTCAGCGCCTGTTGCTTTATCTGCTCCTCACTTGCGCCGGCCGCAACGACTATCTTATCTCGTATTTTACCGTTTACCTGTACTGCCAGCTCGATTTCCTTTTCTTTGACAAGCTTTTCGTCGTATTCTGGCCAGCTCTCGTAGGCAAGGCTTTCGGCGTGGCTCAGCTTCTCCCAGAGTTCCTCAGCAATGTGAGGCGCGAATGGAGCAAGGACCAGAACAAGCTTCTCGACAACGGCTTTGGGTACGACCGTCAGCCTTGTCAGATGATTCACGAAGATCATCATAGCGCTTATCGCAGTATTGAAACCGAAGCTTTCAATGTCGTCGCCGACTTTCTTTACGGTCTGATTCAACAACCGAAGCGTTGCTTCGTCGGCTTCTGTTTCCTTCACGGCGTTGTCAATCTCACCCGTATCTTTGTCGACGATCAATCGCCAGAGTTTTTGCAGGAACCGATGCACGCCTTCCACACCTTGCATGTTCCAGGGCTTGACCGCATCCAGAGGCCCCATGAACATCTCGTACAGCCGCATCGAATCGGCCCCGTGATCGGCGATGACCTTGTCGGGATTGACCACGTTGCCGCGGGACTTGCTCATCTTCTGGCCGTCCTCACCCAGGATCATTCCCTGATTAATGAGCTTCTTGAAGGGCTCTTTCGTACTGACATAGCCAAGATCGTAAAGAAGTTTGTGCCAGAACCGCGAATACAGAAGGTGCAGAACCGCATGCTCGGCGCCGCCGATATAGAGATCGACCCCGACGTCGCCCATCCAGTATTTCTCCTTTTCCGGGTCCCAGCCCTGTCGATCATTGTCGGGGTCGAGATATCGCAGATAATACCAGCAGCTCCCGGCCCACTGGGGCATCGTGTTCGTTTCGCGTTTGGCCTTTGAGCCGTCGCCGAGCGTTACATTGACCCAATCGACGGCATTGGCCAACGGCGGCTCGCCCGTCCCGATAGGCCTATAGTCTTCGACCACCGGCAGCTCCAGCGGCAAATCGTCTTCTGAAAGCGCCATGACCCGACCATCGTCGGCATGCAAGATCGGAAACGGCTCACCCCAGTAACGCTGCCTGCTGAAGAGCCAGTCGCGCAGCTTATAATTGACGGACTTTTTGCCAAGCCCTTTCTGTTCGAGCCAGTCAGCAATTTGCTCTTTGAACTCAGCCGTGCTCAAGCCATCGAACTGCCCGCTGTTGATCGCCCAGCCTTCACCGGCATTGCACTGTGAAATAATAGCACAGTCGCGCATTCGCATGCTGATCTCCTCGCGAGCAACGGAATCATCAGCTACAAGGCGTGCTACTTCCCCCTCCAACTTCTGAGGTACGGGTCTTGTGAAAGGAGCCCTTCCGGCTTTTACTTCCTTAATGATTGAGTCAGCAATGGCACTCCATTCCTCTATGCTTACTCTTTCTCCAATTGGCCCATCATAAGAATAATCGGTAGGTATCGGCAAAGCCAAAGCTGTTTGCCTGTCCGGTTCAACGACCGGGATAATGGGCAAGTTGAATTTCGTTGCAAACTCGAAGTCGCGCTCATCGTGCGCAGGCACCGCCATAATCGCGCCGGTGCCGTAGCTGATCAGCACGTAGTCACTTATCCAGATTGGAATCTTCTCGCCGTTGACGGGATTTATCGCCAATGCCCCTATGGGCTCGCCGGTCTTGTCTTTCGCCAAATCCGTCCGATCCAGGTCGCTCTTGCGCGCGGCCTGCGTGCGGTATTTATCGACCGCTTCCTTTTTGTCTTCGGCTGCGATTTTGTCTACGAGCGGATGCTCGGGCGCCATTACCATATAGGTCGCACCGAACAGAGTATCCGGTCGGGTGGTGAAGACTCGAATGGTCTCGTCGAAACCATCAAGTGCAAAATCGACGTCGGCCCCGACGCTCTTGCCCACCCAGTCCGTCTGTAGTTTCTTTATCGAGTAGGGCCAGTCCACCTCGGCTAAGTCGTCCAGCAATCTCTCGGCGTATTTTGTTATCCGCAACATCCACTGGCGCATCGGCTTTCTGACAACCGGATGATTGCCACGTTCGCTCAGTCCCCCTATCACTTCTTCGTTTGCCAGGACCGTCCCGAGTTCGGGACACCAGTTGACCGGGACCTCCGCCTCATAGGCCAAACGGTGGTCGTCGATATACTTCTTTTTCTCGGCGCCGCTCAGACCTTCAGGGATTGGCAATTGGTCAATTGGCTTGGCCTTCTGCTCTGCTTGGTCAAAGTAGCTATTGAAGAGCCTGAGGAAGATCCACTGTGTCCACTTGAAATACTTCGGATCGGTCGTCGCAACTTCCCGATCCCAGTCATAGCTGAAACCCAACGACTTAGTCTGTCGACGCATATTGGCAATATTCCTTTGCGTCGTTTCCTCGGGCGCCGTGCCGGTCTGGATGGCATATTGTTCGGCGGGCAGGCCGAATGCATCCCAGCCGAAAGGATGCAGGACGTTGAAACCTTTCATTCGCCTGTACCGGGCAACTATGTCGCTCGCGGTATAACCTTCCGGATGGCCAACGTGCAAACCCTGGCCGCTCGGATACGGAAACATATCCAGCACGTAGTATTTCGGCCTGGAATCGTCGCAGTCCTGCGCCTTGAACGTCTTGGACTCCTCCCAAAACCGCTGCCACTTCTTTTCAATTTCGCCGAATCTGTAATGTCCCTTCATCGAACACATCTGTTATTCTTGGGCTCCTGATCAAAGTAGAATGCAGTCATTTGCGCATACAGTAGAATAATCAGGTCGGAAAATCCACTAAATTCTGAAGTGTTGTCTGATACAGGTGCTCTGCGATCGTGAATAAGCGGAATGATCAGTCAGTTCTGTCGTGGAGCCCTCAAAGCTCCCACATTCCGTCGGGGCGCACCTGAAGGACGCCGGTATCGCGATAGAAACTCAGAGTTGCGATCTTATAGTCTACCAGAGCTTTTGAAGCGGCGATCTGGGCGTCAAAAAGATCTCTTTGGGCCTGAAGCACCCGGCGGCTGCTTGCCTTGCCATACTGGAGCAGCAGGAAGGTATTGTTGAATCGACGCTGAGCCAACTCCAGAGCCTCCGTCAATACCTTGTAGCGATCGGAAGCTTCGGTGAGATCACGATGCGCCTGCCGCACCTGGAGTTTGGCTGTGTCGGCAGCCTCTTCGTATTCTCGTTGTCGCCTATTCAACGTGATCAGAGCTTTGCGATAAACGTTCTGTTCGGGCACCCTGTCCAGCGGCAGATCGAGTTCGAGGCCGACGCCGTAATCTTCTCTGAGCCAGTCCAACGTGCGTCTGTCGGCCCGTCTGGCTGAGGTAGTCCCCGCCGTGCCGATCAGGTTTGCCTCCGCCCGAAGGCTGTCGGCAGCAACGTGGACCTTGCGCTGAGCATCGAGGATGAAATCGGCACTATTAGCCAGGTCCAGGCGAGCCAGTTGGGCAGCTTCAAGAACCTCATCCTCGGAGAATTCAGGCTCGGTCATCTCCGCCGCTCTGAGAACCTCAAACTCCTTCTCATCCAATCGCAGCTCGGCGCCGGCCGAAAGGCTCAGAGTCAACTTGAACTCGTCGACTGCCTGCCGGTATTGTCTTTCCGCCCGAGAATACAAGTTGGCCGCTTGAAGTATTTCCTGCCGGACCTCGTCAAGCTCAAGCATGGGTAGACGCCCGGCGGTGGCCAGTTTCTCGACGCGTTCGAGAAGCCAGGCGAGAGTAGCGTAGTTGGACCTAGCGTTATTCGCATCTTCCAGCCGCTGCAACACCGTGTAATACTGGGCGATAACAGAGACTACAAATGTCTTGCGAAAACGATTGAAGGAGCGCACCTGATAAAGCGTGTCACGCTCGGCCTGAGTCAGGCCTTCCATGACAATCGCGCGCTCGCTGCCGCGGAGCAGGGGCTGCGTAACGGTTGCGCCCAGGATTGAAGCCAAACCGCCGCGCAGGTTGCCGCCGAGCACATCAACCCAGGCGAGGGCGACTTCAGTGCTGATCCTGGCCCCTCCGGCCAACAATCTCCTGAACCCAATGCTCGCTTCTGTCCCAACCGCCTCGTCGTTGCGATCAGCGTTGTATCCGCCGCTGAAGCCGCCGAAGAACTGTGTCTCAAATTCATGCCGCGTCAGCCGCAAATCCAGAGCCTTTATGTAGAGAGCTTCCCTTTGCGTCTGGTACTCTCGGTTGTGAGCAGTTGCAAGAGCAACGGCCTGTGGCAGAGTCAAGACTCCGGGGATAGCAATCTTCTTCTCAATCTGTATGTCGTTTGGCGAAGGCGCCACGTCGCTGATAGCGTAGTTGGTTTTGGAGCCAAAATCGTCGCTCCATTTCTGGTCGATGATGCGATAGGCCTGTTCGTCGGCTTCCTTCTTATAGTTGTGCTGGGCGCAGCCGACCAGACCGCACAAGCCCGCCATGCCAAGTATGACCAATTGCCGCAATCGAATGGTGAAACAACAGCAACTCATATCTTCAGTTTCTGCCGGGTCCGGATTCCGACTCTCTCGCCCGCTATCAGCTTCATTTCAGTGGGAGCTTCGATCAGGAAGGGACGCCCCCACTGTGGAACGTTCGGATTCAGCCACAACTGTGGGGGAATCTGCTCAACGACCGGCCCGACGTATGTCACCCGTGAGGATTCGACCTGGACCTTCGGAGGTTCGCCGCTCCTGACCAACTCGACGATCATTCCCTCTTTGATCGTGTCCATCAGTGTCTCGCCGGCATAAGCAATGATCTCGGTTATCTCGCCCTCTGCGACGGTGAGTATCGGCTCACCGGCCAGGACTACCTCCGTCCGACGGTGCAGAATCTGACTCACAACGCCATCCATCGGAGCCTTCAACTCCAGCGCCGCTCGGCGATCCATAGATTCCATTTGCGTCACCAGCTCCTCCATCCGCTTTTCCTGCACGCTAATCGCTTTGCGAATTACTTCCAAGGCATCGTCAACGGACGGGTGATAAGGCTGATGCTGAATATACTCGTCTCGGCGCTGCAGTGTCTGTTCCAGGGCGACTTTGGCCTGTTCCAATAAGCTCTCAGTCTCTTCGATCTTCTTCGCCAGGGCTTTGTGCTGGGCCTTTGCCTTTTGCAACTCGAATGGCGCGAGGACTTCTTCGGCAACAAGCTTCTCGGCAATCTTGACGTCGATATCCAGGTCCTCCAGAGTTATTCTGTCTGTTTCGATCAGGGCCCTGAGCCTGAGTATCTCGAGCCTGGCGTTCTCGACGTCAACTGAAAACCTCCTGCGGTCACTGATCCGCGTCGTCTCCCGGTCGGCCTTTTCCGCCGAGAGGCTGTCCTGAGCAGGAACAAGTTGTGCCGCCAAGCGTTCGATTTCGGCCAGCACCGTGTCCAGTTGAGCCTGCAACTGTTCTCGCGATTGCTCGTCGTCGAGCACGGTATTAAGCACGGCAAGAGTCTGACCTTGCTCGACCTTTTCGAACAATTGAACCGAGACATTAGTGAGTCGTGCCGTCGAGGTAGCTGCGATCTGACGCCTCTCGCCCCGCGCCATCCCTAAAACTTCAAAACGTTGTGAGCGGCGGGAAAGAAGACCGATCACACATGCCAGAGCCCCCAGCCACACCAGGATCGGCAGAAGGTGCAACCGCAGACGAAATGGATAATTTCGAATATCTATCCTTTTCATGCTCAGCCTAAACCTCCAGCAACCTTTCCTGCATCGTCAGACTGATATTCTCAAGCCCCTCGACATCCTGCAGTGCGGACAGCATCTCTTGATTCTTTGCCGTGTTTCGTATCATTACTTGGTAAGCATATTCGACTTCTGATGTTCCGAAACCGCTGTCCTGTGCCGATATGAGGGCGAACCGACCACAGAAACGTTCGAGAATAGTAAGAATCCTGCTGCCCGGCTCAATATGGCCCGCAAAGGTAAACCGCAAGAAACCATTATGCGGCTGGTGCGTTCCGAAATCGGCCAGATGCAGATATATGATTATCAAACTGAGAATAATCGTCCCCAAGATGGCGACGGCGTACCGCTGAGAGCCGCATGCCATGCCCACGACCAGCGAGCAGAAGATAAAGGCTATATCTCTGGTATCCTTGATAATGTTGCGGAAACGTATGATCGCCAGAGCACCCATCAGCCCCACGGCAGTTATGAAACTGGTCTGGATTACGGCCATAACCATTGCGATGACAACGGTTATGAGGACCAGCGATTGCACGAAAGATCTGGAATAAGACAGGCCGCTGTGGGTAAAATAGTAGACCCAGGCCAGAACCTGCCCGAGAACAAAGGCGAGCAACAGCGACAGCACAACCGTCTCCGGCGTAAAAGATAGTGCCGTTGAAGGGCCGCTTTCCAGTATTTGCCAGACTCTATCCATAATCAGTACATTGCCAATTCAGGTGCGCAAAACTTCAATGAACTGGAGTCCTGCAGTGACGAAGCATACTTCGATATCGATCGCTGCCGCAGGTTGAAGTGCTTGGCCAACAGGCTCAACCACGCGGGGTAGCGGTCCGTAAACTTGATCTCCAGAATAACTCCACCCATCGTAAAGGGATTCCGCTGCCAGCCCCTGCCTCCTAAACGCACCTGAGCGACGTTCGTAGTATTGTAGGCAAGCTCGCGGTCAAAGGTCACTCTTACTCTGTTTGGATCATCGCCTTCGTATGCTTGACGCATGTAACGAACGAGTACCGCAGGCCTGGCTCGAATATTGCTCACATACAATTGGAACTGGTTGATCGTATCCATATTCGCAGTATAGTTCTGCGGCGGCAGGGGCAATCCCGCGAGCAAGGTCTCCACGTCGGAGTCCATCACCCGTGCGCGGCTCTTGATTATTACCGTGTTCACCCGGCGCTTGATCTCGAAGAAGCGAGGATACTCAGGCTCGTCGGTATAACTGCGGATGCGAAGCTTGAAGCGATTCTTGTGCCCAGTGAGACTTTCCCGGCAGAGCTGCAGATCACCCGAATCCAAATATAAACTCACAATCGGATAGTCACGGCTTGGCTGCAATTTGCAGTAACGGTCTAGCGCGACGAACGGTTTGACGAACTCCGCTATCGCAGCGGCCTGCGTCTCAGTTATGTGATACTTCAACTCATGCCGACACGCGAGAGTACGATCGGGTAACTCGACCGGCATGCGCGAAGGCTGCGAACCGCTTTTTCGACGCACAGGATTCCCGCTCCGCCCGCAAGCCTGTCTTACCGATCTACTTTCTAACATAGCAACCTTCGTTACCGAGCGTTCCAATTCTCTTTCGACGCGACGATTGTCAGCTCAGTTCAATATAGCGATTCGCGGCCCCTGCACCGTATTATAGGACAGACTCCTCATTTTGTGATCCGCAAAGCCTGCTTCCTGTTCACTCAGTACCGCTTCTTGAGGCTCAGTTACAATATTCAACCCTAACACTTTACCTATTCTAACACAGACGGGGTAATTAAGTCAATACTATTTTAGTTGCCGTGATTTGCCGGATTTTGCTTGACCTCATGGAACTGGTATCATTAAATTCTCACTTTAGTCGATTTGGTTCGACTGACTATCCCCTCCACCGGGATCGGGGAGAATATCGGAACTTCCGTGCCTGCTCTTGCAGGATTGATGGACTCTTGGGACAACGGTAGGAAAGTAGGTAAATGGCCAAACGGACTGTAAGAGTCGGGCTTGCCGGCTTCGGCACTGTAGGCACCGGCGTTGCAAAGTTGATAATCGAAGATGGTGATTCAATCGCAGCCAAGACCGGCATTCGGCTTGAACTGGCGTGCGTCGTG
>JADHXR010000064.1 GCA_016782865.1 Phycisphaerae bacterium | reverse complement strand
ACATTATCTTCGGCCGCTTCTCAATCGTGAATTCCTCGACGTAGAATAGCTACGCCTGCGGATTCACTCAATCGGCGCGACCAAATCTAACGCCAATTTGCTCCCTCAAAAAGTGAATTTATTCTTGCGCGACCGCTTACCACCGGATCATAGCGCTGGCGTTAATTCTGCCTTTGCCTACGCGTGTGCCGGCGGTCTCCTTCAACGGATGGCCGTAATATAGGGCTCCGCTGAAATTACTGCCGATCTCGAAGACTGTCCCGACGCCTATTGAGGAAAGCGTCTGACGTTCTTCCTCGCCTGCCACCGGGTCTTTTATGTTGGTCCGGCCAACATCGACAAAAGCCAGAGGCGCGAGCTTTCTCAGATCTTCGTGCACCAATGTCTCGGCCCCGCCGGCCCGGCGATGCCTGACCAGGTCATATTCATATTGGAGCGAAAGCAACATGCCGCCATCGGCAACAACTTCGTATTCGTCGTAGCCCCTGACGGAGTACATGCCGCCGAAGGAAGTCATTTTCGCGGGGACCAATCTTTCGGTAGGATATATGTACCGGACGGTGCCCCTGATCTGCTGGACTTTGTCTGGATCCACGTACTCATTGTAGCTGGCCGCGGCCGTAAGAATGGTGAAATCAGGATCCGCGTTTGTTCGCGATCGTTCAAACTCGGTGCGGTTCGAGCCGCCAAAGCTCTGCACTCCGTTGAGAAGCAACGAAACAGTCGAAATGTCGTTCCTGCGATGGGCGCTGATGCCGAGCCCCCATATATCCATCTCAACATCACTTGCAAAGAACTGTGGAAACAGTGACGGGGTGATCGTACTTTCCTCATGGCTCACGGAGCCGGAAATATCCACGAACCATCCTCGTCGCTGGAGCAGGTTGTAACGCAGGACGCTTCCGTAGAATTTGCCGCTACCGATGAAATCAATCATTCCGGATTCCGGATTTATATCGAACTCACTGTACCCGCCATAAACATTCAGGCGAAGCCGGGGACCCATTACCGGAAGATCGTAGCTTCCAAAAATCGAATAGTTCTCGTCGAAGTTATCCAGCGCCACTTGGTAGAGGGCGGTAAGTCTGTCGTCTATACCCAGCAAGTTGGTATTGATCACGCCGGCTCTCGGAGACCACTGCCTGTCACTCGTACCGGAATTGTCCGCCTGAATGAAGAAATGCCACGGGTTTGTCTCGTGAACATCATATTCCAGCGCCAGAGTGTCGGGTTCGGCGCCTTTGGACACAATCGCCGATACATGTCTGTCGGGATTGAGATTGAGCAGGTTGACCAAATAGTCAAGCGCCCTCTGACTGGCCACCTCGTCGCGTTTCGCCGGCGACCACCTCTCAAGTACAGATCGCTTGAGATAGCCTTGCTCGACCTCATTTCTTTCGGCGTCGAAGTATTTTATTCTCACCTCACCGACGGGAGCCTCAAGAATATTTACCGGTAAAATGCCGTTCACAAGCTCGACGCCGTTTAGGATCGAACCCTCCGGCACATACACATAAATCCCGGAGAAATCTTCGCCACGGTACACGGACAAGATGTATTGCGTCAAACCCTGGATGGTTCTCACCGAAACCTCTCGGGGCTCGCCGGGTTGGGCCACTATCTCACGAATCACCCTCAGGTCATAGAGATACTGAGATTCAGCCTCGGACAATCGTTGATCGGATGCGTTGAAAATTTCCGGCATGTATTCGAGCAGCCGGTCAGTTGATATCAGAGTGTTGCCGCTGATCCGTAATTCTTTGACAACCAAGCGCACGCTCGTATCTTCGGGAAGATTCATTTCAGCCGCCTGAGCAACACAAACAGCCAATCCCACGCAGATGAGAGCCATCCACATCTTCCAAAATGTACCCATCGTGTAACCTCTCAATACTAATCGGACCGTTGTTAAGTTAACCATTGCTTCTTCCTGTAGATTATCGTCTATCGTACAGAATAAATTAACATCAAATTCAAGGAAATAATCTGCCATTCGCAAGCCCTGGGGGTATTATGAGCACTTGTGCAGGGTTGCCAGCACTCTTCTCGGAACTATCGGCCTTCTTCTCTTTTGGACCAGTCCGCATTCATTTCGCGGGTATCAATACTGATAACGGCATTCTCGGAGTCTCTCAGTATCAGCCACGCTGAGTGTTACGACGAACAACGGCTCCGGATGCCTTTGAAAAACTCCATTTTGTACAAAGTTACTCCAATGTAGATATTTAAGACTTGCACCCAACCTGAAATCTGCCCTCGCCTTCTCGACGTTTCCGCCGACCTCCAAGAAAGCTCCTGTAATTGTTCATGGCGCCAAGAAACGCTATCTTACCTCACATGGAAAGCCCTTCTTCTCCAGTGCGTCTGACATTATCAATAATCGGCAAGTATAAAAGAGTTTCTGTACTTTTATTAGTCGTATCCGGCAGACTGATCTGATATTCTGTCCGGTAAGAAAGATCAAAATGCAAAATTAGGGAAGTCATCCCGGCTTGCCGGGAGTCCACAATTTTGATCTTTAATATTTGACATTTAATCTTATCTTTTGTGGAAGGGACAAAGTATGGCGAGGAAGAATCTGTTTTGCCTGGCTTTTGTTTTACAGTTCGCATTTGTTCTGCTTGGTCCGGGGTGTGCGGCGGCGCAGGTCCGGCGACCTGAGGCAATGATCGGCCATGAGGTCGGGGCCGATTACAAGGTGTCGCGCTACGAGACTATTCGGGAGTATTTTGAGCACGTTGCTGACAATTGTCGCCGGGTGAATGTTCGCGATATTGGGGTGACTACCGAAGGGCGGGACATGTTCATCGCCGAGGTTACAGATGACGCCTCGCCGGCACGGATGGACAAGGCGATGGCAGACCAAAGACAGATTGCCGATCCGCGATTGATTAAGAATCAGCAGGAGGAAAATGACCTTGTCGCAAACGCCAAAGTTGTGGTGCTGGTTAACTGTAATCTCCACTCGACGGAGATCGCCTCCAGCCAGATGGCGATGGAACTGCTCTATGACCTGGCGACCGGGACTTCGCCCGAGATCCAGGAGATTCTCAAACGGACGATAATCGTGCTGATCCCCAGCGCCAATCCGGACGGACTCGACAAGGTCATCGACTGGTACGAACGCTCGCTGTCAAAGCCATGGGAGGGGGCGGGGATGCCCTGGCTTTATCAGACATACGCGGGCCACGACAACAACCGGGACTGGTTCATGCTCAACCTTACCGAGACCAGGTTGGTAACGCGGGTGATTTATGAGCAATGGCTGCCCAACATCCTCTATGACATTCACCAGATGGGCAACTCGGGCGCGAGGCTCTTTGTCCCGCCCTTCTTCGACCCGAAGAACCCTAATGTCCATCCGCTGAACGATCACATGATGATGATCATCGGCGGACACATGGGAGCCGCGCTCAACCGGGCCGGCAAGAAGGGCATTCTCAACAGCGCCATGTACGACAACTGGTGGCAGGGAGGTTTTCGCACCGCGGCGTACCGGCATAACATAACGGGAATCCTCACCGAGGCGGCGAGCGTACTGATCGCATCGCCTGTTTTCCAGCGCAAGAGCGAGTTGTCCGGAAACAGGCGCGGGATGCCCAGCTACGCAATTGCGACGAATTTTCCCGACCCCTGGCCCGGCGGGTGGTGGCGGCTGCGCGACATCGTGGAATACGAAAAGATCGCCTGTATGAGTCTGTTCACACTAACGGCACGGTACCACGATCTTATCAAGAGCAACACAATCAAGCAGGCCCGGGATGCCATAGAACTAGGCCGAGACGAACCGCCTTTTGCATGGCTGGTCCCTCCCGATCAGATCGACGCCAAGACGGCGGCGGAGATGCTTTCTATTCTGCACGCCACGGGGGTTGAGATCCACGCCGCTGAGGCTGAATTCACCGCCGACGGTGTGCGGTACCCGGCGGGGACTTATATCCTCTACTGCGCGCAGCCTTACCGCGCCCATCTGAACGACATGATGGAACGGCAGGTATATCCGAATCGGTCGAGCTATCCCGGCGGGCCGCCCGAGGCCCCGTATGATACGGCCGGCTGGACGCTGCCTTTGCAGATGGGGGTGCGCAGCGTCAGTGTGAATCAGCCGTTTGAATGCCGGGCCAGAAAGCTGGAGACGGTACCACTGCCACAAGGTAAGGTGACAGAGGAATCGGACGAGACACGAGCTTACGTAGTGCGCGCCGGCGCCAATGACAACTATCGCCTGGTCAACCGATCGTTCAAGGCGGCAATCGCGCTGCGGATAATTACATCCGAAAGCCTGTGGAAAGATATAACCGGCACGGAAATACCGCGTGGCTCGTTGTTGATATCTGACGCGAACCAGGAGGCGCCAAAACTCCTTGAGGGGATTTCTATAGAGCTTATCGGTGTGCCGCAGGAAGATTCACACTTAAAAGATGCGATTGCAGACATATCACCGCCGCGTCTGGGACTTTATCAGCCGTGGACAGCCAGCATAGATGAAGGGTGGACCCGGCTGGTGCTGGACAATTTCGAGTTTGCCTATACTTGTGTACACAACGCTGAAATCCGGGCGGGGAACCTGAGGCAGCGATACGACTGTCTGGTTTTACCGTCGGTCAGTTCCAGTTCGATCATCAATGGTCGATCCGTGGACACAACCGAACCGCAGTATGTGGGCGGCATCGGCTCGGATGGGATTGTCACACTACAGAACTTCGTGCAGGGCGGAGGAACGCTGGTCTGCATCGATCGCTCGTGCAATCTTCCCATAGAGCATTTCAATATCCCGGTTCGCAACGTCCTGGGCGGAAAATCATCCAAGGAATTTTTCTGCCCCGGCTCAATTCTTCGCGTGTGGGTCGATCAAAATCACCCGGTCGGTTACGGCTGCCCCGAATGGATATCGGGGTACTTCGCAAGATCTCAGGCATTCGAGCTGATCCAAGAGACGAAGAAAGACGATAAGAACTCAAGGAGTCCCGATGTCCGCTTCCCCGCTCATGTTGTGGCGCGATACTCCGACACGGTCCTGCTGGAGAGCGGATGGATCAGGGGGGTGGAACTGATAGCCGACAAGCCGGCGATCGTCGAGGTGCAGTATGGTGACGGGAAAATCATTTTGCTTGGATTCGCTGTCCAGCATCGAGGCCAGCCGCACGGAACTTTCCGCCTGCTGTTCAACTCGATCCTCTCCAGCACAATGGGCGAAGGCGCCGGAGGCGCAGGCTGATGATTGCAGATGCTTCGGTCGCGGCGCATTATGCCGTGACGCCTAGTTCTTGCCGAGCGGGTCGTAGTAGCGCTTGGGTATTTCCGTTCCCAGCGTCTCGTTGATGGTTGTGACGTGTCCGTCCAGCCAGAGGCAATTGAGTTTTCCGCCTGTTTCAAAGTCGGCGTTTTTCGTTATGGCATGCCTGAAGATGCCGCGATACCAGCTAGTGCGGCCGCCGGTCCGGTAGTGTTCGAAATTCTTGCCGCTCGAGTTGGCATAGAGCATATCGTTTCCATTCTCGATTCTCGGCTCCATGTGATCGTGAGCCACGACGACTTCCGCATGCTGTTTGATCGCGCTGGTTCTCTCCTTGGTCAGCCAGCCGTTCATGGAGAACGCCGAGTTCTTGACTTCGCCGGCGGTATACAGCATTTCCTGTGCTACAACCTGAGAGAAGTTCTTGAAGCTCGGGCAGCCGAAAAGGTCCGGCTCCTTCACATAGTCATGGTAGATTACGCCCCAGTATGAGCGGTCGTCACGCGCCGTAAGCAACCGTCCACTGGAATTGTACCAAAGATGCCCGTTACAGGGGCCCGAGTGTGTGTGGAAGTCAGGCATCGTGTAGTCGTTATCCTGCAGGTACATCAGGATAGCAAGGCCCACACTCTTAAGATGGGACTTGCACACCTGTTCACGCGCCTGCTCTCTTACTCTCTGCAGAGCCGGCATAAGTATCGCCAATAGCAGAGCGATAATAGCAATAACCACCAGAAGCTCGATTAACGTGAAGGCTTTTCTTCTGTTCATTAGTAACCCTTCCTGCAATGTCATGTTTTCCCGGCTGAATCAATGCCGTATTTCCACTAACCGTTAGCGGGCACCCTTTAGGATATCAGACACCACAACCACCGTCAAGTGTCCAAATCTTAAGACCCCACTTGTTTTATAACACATCCGAGGACATAATCCAAGCAAAAAAGTGGCCCTTGTTCAAGCGGTGGACAGCAATTGTCCGACAATAGCAATAGCGAATGATTCGAGGTGAGCGATGTTTGAGCGTTTTACAGAGCGTGCACGCAACGTCATGGCGCTGGCCAATCAACAGGCCCAACGCTTCGGCCACAATCGCGTCGGGACCGAGCATATCTTCCTGGGCCTTCTCAAGGAGGACACCGGGACCGGTGCAAAGACACTCAAGAATCGCGGCGTAGACACAAAGAAGATGCTGCATGAGATCAAACAGTTCCTCAAGCTAAAAGGCGAGTCCGAACCGGCCGCCGAGAACAAGCTCTCGCCGACAGCGCCGGCTGTACAGGTCGTTCAACATGCGATCGAAGAGGCCAGGGCGCTCAAACACGATCATATAGGAACCGAACATCTCCTGCTCGGCCTGCTGCGAGAAACCGACGGGATAGCAGCCCAGACCCTCGCGAATCTGGGCGTCAAGATCGAGGACGTGCGTGAAAACCTGGCATAAGGTCCGACTATTGGGGCCGGAGGCCTTCATGAGAATTCAAAGTGACATTCGCAGGGGTGTGGAATCACTGGTCCTGAATGGCGAAACTTGCCCCATCGTCGGTCGCAGGAATGTACGCTCCTATAGGGCACAGCACCTTGCTGTCCTGATCGCAGCGGACAATGGTCTTCCAAAGAGAATCGAGACTTTCTTTTTCGTGTTCGCTTTCCGGAATCATTTTGATCCGGTTCGGACTCTCAATTGAAATCTTCATATCAATGTTCCTTTCAACTCGTGGTTGTGAATCCTGACTCTTTTCCACCTGCGCAGGCTTTGGCAAAGTTGTTCACTTTCACTGCGCCACTTGCCTCGGACCTCGGGGCGGCCAACAACGGAAAGTCCAATTCCACGCCGTAATTCTCAAAGCTACTCTCCACCTCCTTCAATGCAATATCCGGCCGATTTCTTATCGAGCTGAGATGGCCGAGCATGACTGCCTGAGGTGGCTTTCTGCTGTGCCTTCTGGCAGTGCATAGCAATTTGCCCACCTCGGGATTTGGCATGTGAAACCTGCTATTGGGATTGAAATGCCGGGCGAGCAACTTCATGTCGTGATTACTTTCAACAAAGATAAAATCCGAATCAACGAACTGTTCCAATAACATGTCCCAATCGTTGAAATCCGTTGCGATGACCACTTTCCTGCTCTTGTACTTGATTACGAATCCGTAGGTCGGATACAACGGATTGTGCGGCACTTCGAAAGCTTGAAAATTGAGGTCGCCTACCTTAAAGCCGCTGTCGGCGAATGGTCTCAACTTGAGTGAGCAGAATCCGCGCCCGTTGAAGTGCTTGGCTTTGAGCTGCGACAAGCAACTCTCATGGACTCTCACTTCGACACCGAGGCTGTCAAGGACTCTCAGAGAGTAGTGGCCTATGTGGTCTGTGTGCATGTGAGAAACAACTGCCGCATCGATATCAAGTTGATCGCCCAGGCCCTTTGTGAGTACTTCTCTGGTTCTTTTCATGGAACCGAGACCACAGTCAATCAGTACCCTCGTGCGGTCGGTCCAGACAAGCAGGCAATTGCCGCTGCTACTGCTGCGCAAGCTCTTGAAGTGTAGAGACATTGTTGTTCCCCGTCTTTTTCGGTGATTCTACAACGATTTGTCTGTCCTTACAACAAAAGCTTGAATCATTGGGGCAGACCGGGTAGTATGCTGGAAAAAAGGAGACCATATTATGGCACGAACAACTGTTGGAACTGTGTTTGGGACGTTGGTGTTGTTTGCTGTGACGAGCACGTTGAGTGCTCAGGCGGGCGAGGATGGATGGGTCTCGCTGTTTGACGGCACAACGCTGAACGGTTGGAAGGCAAGCGAGAATTCAGGAAGTTTCAGCGTTCGCGACGGTGTGATTGTTGCCGCCGGAGCGAGGAGCCATTTGTTCTACACCGGGCCGGTCGAGAACGCTATCTTCACAGACTTCGAGCTGAAGGTTGACGTCATGACAAAGCCCGGTGCCAACGGCGGCATATACTTCCACACCGAATACCAGGAAGAAGGCTGGCCGCTTAAGGGCTTCGAGGCTCAGGTGAACAATACCCACAAGAACAAGAACCGGACGGCCAGCCTCTTTCAGATGAAGGATGTCGCCAGCACGCCGGTCGCCGACAACGTCTGGTTCACAGAGCATATTATTGTCAGAGGCAAACGCATCATCGTAAAAGTCGACGGCAAAACGGTGGTCGAGTGGACCGAACCTGAAACGCCGGAAGCGCCAAAAGCATACCCCGGCAGGATCGTTTCAAGCGGGGCCTTCGCGCTGCAGGCACACGACCCCGGCAGCACCGTCCACTACAGGAACATCAGGGTCCGACCGCTGCCTGTGATTGATTTTCCACTGGCGGACCTGCATGTACATCTCAAGGGCGGCTTGAAGCTCGAACAGGCGATCCAAATGTCCAAAGAGCGAGGGGTGAAGTTCGGCATCGCACAGAACTGCGGGCTCAATTTCCCATGCCGCAATGACGAGGGCCTGCGCGAGTATTTGAAGCTTCTCAAAGGCAAACCCGTTTACGCAGCAATGCAGGCCGAGGGTCGCGAATGGCTGACAATGTTCTCACCCGAGTGGATGGCGAAATTCGACTACATCTTCACCGACTCGATGACGTGGACCGACGATAAGGGCAGGCGCATGCGACTGTGGATGCCCAATGAGGTGCACGTCGACGACGAGCAGCAGTTCATGGATATGCTGGTTCGCAAAACGGTCGGCATCCTGAGCAGCGAACCGATCGACATCTACGTCAACCCGACGTTTCTGCCCGCGGTGATAGCCGACAAGTACGACGAGCTTTGGACCAAAGATAAAATGGCAAAGGTCATCGCCGCCGCGGTCGCCAACGACGTGGCGATAGAAGTCAACGCCCGGTACAGACTGCCCAGCATCAGATTCATCAAGCAGGCCAAGAAGGCCGGGGCCAAGTTCACTTGCGGAACCAACAACGGAGGCACAGACCTCGGGACTCTCGAATACTGCAAGAGGGCAATTCGCGAATGCGGGCTCAAAGAAGATGATTTCTTCAAACCCCACCCGCCCGGCAAGAGAGCGATCGACCGCTGGAGGGAGCGGCGCTAAAGATCGGAGGGGCGAATGCGCAAGACACAGAGCCTGCGCGGGGGCAGATAGAAAGAAACACGCGTTTGCCGCCCTTGCACAACAAATTCCCGAGTTTCTGACAATTTCTCTTTATCGCCGTTTTTCGTCGTAACGGTGAGTTCGTACTTACCGGGTTCGAGCAAATAGAACTCCGCCGACATCGAACGTTGTTTCTGGCCGAAACAAAACAGTTCCGCCCCAAATTGTTTGCTTGCCGACTCGGTGACCAGCACTGCAATGTCACGAGGTGGTGTTAGCCAGCGGACGGCGTTGAGCGGGAAGTACCCGGCATCCCCCGGGTCGCCCGTTGCCATCGAATATAGAAGGGAAGGATTGGGTGTGTGAATCGTTTCGACCGGCCTGGCCAGCACTTCGGAACCTGCGAACAGGGAAGGGAATCGCAGGACACGGTCGGTGTAGCGCACCTCGCTGGTATAGCCTTCGAAGTTCATGCGCAGGGCCTGGGCGTTTTGGCGCAGAGCCGATACGAGCGGGGCCGAATCGCCGCGCAGGCGAAAACGCATGTACGGTGACATGTCCCTGGCAAGAAAATCGTCGAACTCGGCGTTGCCCGTGAGGAACCTGTACTTGGCAATCACGCTCGCGAGCCCTCCCAGTCTCGATGCGCACCAGGCTTCGGTTCCGGCAGCCGCCTCTCTCTGAGGGGGCGAACTGAGATACTTCAGGCGGATGTCGGCCATCGAGCGGATCGGCACAAGATATTTCGCTTCGCCCGTCATGTAGTGTGTCAGCAGCAACGTATGGGTCATCAGACCCATCGCGCTGGGATAAAGGTACAGCGTGTATTCGCCGTGGTTTCGCGGATCCCACCAATCCGGTCCGAGCCCCCCTACTGTGCCGTCGGGCCAGTGGATCGCAGTTGGGATGATGCCGGCCGGCTTGCCGCGTTCGGTTCGTGCCGCAGCATCAACCCAGGTGTCCATCCATGCTGCGAAGAGCCTTCTCAGCCGTTCGTCGCCGGTCCGCTGCCAATAGAGCAACGTAGGCTGGACGACGCGCGGGTGATATACAGTGTCACAGGCTCGCTGCGGATTCGTATCGACCTTGTCGGCGGTAAAATAGGTGCTCTTGAATTGCAGGAACCCGCGCTGATTTTTAGCCGTCCAGGATTCTTCCATGAACTCGGCTAACTTGAGGGCATATTTGCGCCAGATGTCGTTCTCGGGATCAATGTGCATCATCGGCGTTATCGCATCGGCCGAGTCTTCGGCGGTGTGCTCGACATCCGACATTCGAGTCGTGTAACCCTGCTTCATGTGCTCCTGGTCCATCAGAGCCTTTGAGAAGCGCGCCTGCGCGCCGCTGACTTTGGCGCTGTCGAATCCGATCAGGACCGGTACCCACCAGCGCCACATCTCGCAGTCGTCGCCCCAGCCTCCGCCGTACTGGTAGTCGGCCTGCATCCGATTGTCGATCCACCACTCGATGACATCGGTTAGACGCTCCAGTCCCTCACGCTGGTAGATCGCCCACTCAGGCGCACCCGGCACAGCGTCGTACTGCTTCTGCGGCCCCGTCGGATGACCAAGATACATCCGGACGATCTTGTTCTGCGGAAATGCCTCGGCGTATTTCTCGAAGAAACCACGCGCCGCGGCGAAAAACTCGCGTTTCCTCTCGGGATTATTCCAGACTCCGCCGGACTCCAACGCGTACCAGATTACCATCCTGCCTCGATACAACCAAGTCAGCGGATAGAGCACCGAACTTTCGGCAATCTCAAAATCGAAGTCCTTCGTTCTTGCAGCGTCCCGACCGAAATAGTCCAGCCTTTTGTCGCCCAGCCAGCGCTCGACTTGAGTGACCAGCCTGGCAAGATCATCCCTGAGAGATGCATCCAGCGCCGGCTGTTTGCTGAGTTCCTTCAGATAGCTTAGGCGCAGCTCGTCGCTCTCGGCGTTGCCTGCCCGCTGAACAGCAGCTCGAACCGAATATTCTTCAGCCCAGGCTTGCTCTGGAAATGAGGCAACCGTCAATCCCGCAACGAGCCAGATGACCGAAGCCAACCTCCAGGTTTTGTGTTCTCCGCAACCGCACACTACTCAAATCTCCTTTACTTGCGACCAAACCTGTCAGGTGCCGCCCGACTGATTACAAATGAATTGTAGCTCATCCGTGGGAATCTGTACAGACCGAACTCGCGACAAAGCGTGACGGGCCAATTCTGCTCACACGGAGTGTTGTCACCCCGAGCGGAGTCGAGGGGTCCATTTAAGCAGATTCCTCGACTGCGCTTCGCTGCGCTCGGAATGACCGGCCGTCAAATCGTGCACCTCAGAGCACTGACCTGGCCCGCGTCATTGCGAGCGAAGCGAAGCAATCTCAAACACGCCGCTGTGTTGTTCCAGACGTGACACAAGAGATTGCCGCGGCCCTTCGGGCCTCGCAATGACGATTGGTGAGCATTTGCGGCAAAGTCTCCTGACTGTTGACGGCCGAGACTGTAGCGGGCAGAATGGCCCGCGACAAAACCGATGGTGGCTGCTGCTATGAAGATTTACGTAAAATTGATTCTGACTATGTTGTTCTGGGGGGGCACCTTCGTCGCAGGCAAGCTGGCCGCCGAGAACGTGGGGCCTTTTTCGATCGCCTTTCTCAGGTTCGCTATCGCCTCGGCGTTTCTGCTGCCGTTGACCTGGAAGAGCGAAGGCAAGTTCCCTCCGTTGAAAAGGTCCCAGATAATACCTGTCATCCTGCTCGGGCTGATAGGCATCTTTGTGTACAATGCCATGTTCTACAAGGGCCTCAAGATCATCGAAGCGTCCCGCGCGGCATTGATAATCGCAACGTGTCCGATCTTCATTACGATCTTCTCGGCGCTGTTCCTTAAAGAAAAGATCACTCCGCTAAAAGCTCTGGGGATCGCTATCTCTGTATGTGGCGCGACCGTGGTCATCTCGAAAGGGGACATCAGCCGGATAATTGACGGAGGTCTGGGCCGGGGGGAACTCTACATTTTCTGCTGTGTCCTGAGCTGGGCGACCTATTCGCTGATAGGAAAAGGTGTCATGAAAGAGCTGTCTCCATTGACGGCGGTATCATATTCGGCGGCGGTTGGGGCTATTGCACTGTTTGTCCCTGCCTGCTTCGAAGGACTAGTCGGATACATCGCGCATCAATCAGCACGCGATTGGCTGTGCATATCCTACCTCGGAATATTCGGAACTGTAATCGGATTCGTCTGGTATTACCAGGGAGTGGAGCGTCTCGGGCCTACCAAAGCGGGCCTGTTCATAAACTTCGTCCCTATATTCGGGATACTCTGTGCTTGCCTGATCCTCCGGGAGCAGATAACCTTCTCGCTTGCAGTCGGCGCCGTTCTGGTCATATCAGGTGTCTATCTGACCAACCGGACTCCCAAAGCGGGCCGGGCATGACATCGTCGGCGCTAATAGAGTATCTTCATGCTCTGCACCCCTCCGGCAGGTTCTGTTGTCGGGGCTTGCGAGAGTACCCGGTCCTCGATCAACGGGCTACCGGCCGCGGGGCGGTTCCAGACCCGCAGGTCAGTAATCTCGACCTCCGTCCTCAACTCATCGGCCAGGAAGACCGGAAGCGCACGGCGAGACGAAACGAAATACCGGTGTGAGCCGGGCATGAGCGGACCGCGCCATTCGTGATCGGCGGCTATCGGGGTGGCGGCCCATTCGTTCGACTCGGAGAGAATCTCGCCGTTCGGGCCAAAAACGACAATTCTCATGCACAGAAGAGACACGATTTCGCTTCCTTTGTTGACAACCTCAACTTTCGTGCGCACCATCCTGTGCTGATCGGGCGTCAGCGCCGTTACAGCCGAAATATCAAGCTCAGCAGCGTAACCCGGCTGGCGACGGTCGTCCAGGACATCGGCCAGGGCCGGCGGCAACGCCTTGCGCAGCTCAGGCAGTTCTCCGATGGCGTCTCCCACCAGCGAAACGAGCTTTTCAGACCTGTCGCCCGCAAAGTGTATGCCGTAGATGATCACCACCGTGCAACTGATGATGATGGTAATCACGACGGCGCTGAGCCCCATGGCCAGAGATGACAGGAATGTGTGCTTCTTGTACGTGACTTTCGGATAATCGCTCATAATAAGTTTTCCTGAACTATTTGACCTTTATACTGAGTTCTTAGTCGGGGACCGCGCTCAACAATTTCGGAATTTTCCCGCTTTTTTTGAGTATTTTGTGATTTGAGGCAAACAAGGGCGCGACATGAGCATCCAAAACAGGACGGGGCCTATGCCGAGCCAATCGGCATAGAACCCGAGTTCATAAACTTGCCGTCTCAGCGGCGCAAATGCCGGCCGCTTCAATCGGTTTTCAAACAACCTATTTTACCAGCCCAATGTCGTCGAAGTACATTGTTCCTGTGCCGCCGGCCGCCGGACTGTTCTTTGTTCCAAAGCCAATCGTAATGGTGTTGACGTTGGCCAGGTTCACGTTTTGGTCGGCAAACGCCTGCAGGTCGATTGTCCACTCGGTCCATTTGGCCTTCTTCGTCACGGCAGGATCGTCATGATAAACTGCCGCATTGCCGTTTAGAGCGACAAACATCCGCTCGGCTGAATTGGCCGAAGAGCCGCGGAACCACAATGACAGCCTGGTAACGCCTTCCTCGGTCCAGTCACGTGGATATACCAGCGTCAAAGTCGCCTCAGACGTCTTGAGATTGTTGTCATAGCTGTAGATCATCGACTGGGCGCCGCCGTGCACGATGGTTTGCTCGGCATAGGGCGGCAGGTCGTTGCCGACCAGAGCGCCGTTTGTCGTGGTGCCAAAGCCGTCTATCCACCCATCGAATATCCTGTTGCTCGCCGAATCGGGCGGATCAATACCGTTGTAGGATTCAAAATCGTCCACTGCGATGAAGTCGGCTGTCGCCAGGCTCCAGAGCAGGCCTTTGACCGTCTCGGCGGGATAAACCGCATCCACACGCCAGTAGTAAGTCGTGTCAAAAGCGAGTTTGCCGGGATCATAGCTCTCCAAACCCAGTGCTCTGTTGCCTATGTACTCAGGCGAGGCCTTGGTGGCATCTTTCACTGCATCGGCGTCGGCGCCGAAGTACAGATCGCTCGAAGCGGCAGTATCGGCCGGCGTCCACGAGAGCGTCGCAAGCATAGGCACGTCCACAGCACCATTGGCCGGAGCCGGGTTACCCACGGCGCCCGGCGTGGTGAATGCCCAGATGTCACCCTTGTGCGTTTCTATTCCGTCAAACTCATCGACTCGCCAGTAAAGGACCTTCTCGCGTTCGAGAGTGTCGGGATCATAGCTTGGGGATACCAATGGCATACCGCCGCCGGCGTTGCTCACGTCGTCATGGCTCTCGCCGAGATAGACGGTGTGCAATTGGGAGCCGTAACCTCCCGTCCAGGTGAGGGTCGCATTCGGGTCCACAAATTCGGCGCCATCAGCCGGATTCGGGTTGTAGGCCGTCCTGGGGGCGATTGAAAAGCTCCAAACGTCTCCTTTCCACGGACTGTTAGGATCGTCATCGCTGACCTCATCGATTCGCCAGTAGTAGGTCGTGCCGGGGATGAGACCATTCGCAATAGAGAATCCCGACAAGCCAACAATGAGCGTCGTTGTGCCGTAGTTGCCCACGAACGTTCCCTCAGTGCCGTCGTTGACATCGTCAAGACTATCGCCGATATACACATCGTGCGAGACCGCATAATCTCCCGGTGACCAGCTTAGGCTCACCCATGTATTAGTGAGGAGAGCACCGTCGTCAGGACTGGGCCTGCGGGCCAATGGTCGGGCAGGAGCGTCAGAACCCAGCATTGTCTCCTGAACCTCGGCCTCGGACAGAATGTGGCTGTAAATGCGGACATCATCGATCATGCCGTCAAAAAACCTGGAACTCTCCTGGTAGGCGCCAATATTTGCCGGGCCTATGACATACTCCCTGCCGTTTCCTGTCGCGCTGTTGTCCAGAACTCCATTAATGTAAATCTTGGACTCTCCGGCTGCGTCGAGCGTGCCCGCTACGTGGTACCATTGATCCGCCTGGATCACTGTATTGGAGGAAATATCCGTCCCGTTCTTGGTATCGATTCTAAAGACGCTGGTTTCAGGCCATATATGGACGTGAATGGCGCGGTCAGCCCACGTATCATTCGAGAGCGGCATCCGTAAATCGCCCGCGGCAGTAGGAATACCTCGAGCGTATACCCACATCGTCAGCGAGAATGTTCCGGAAATGACCGGCTGATCGCCTCCGATGTCAACGTAGTTTGTCGATCCGTCGAAATCCAACGCACCGCCTGCCTGCCCGGCCACCCAATTGGCCGTGCCGCCGATTGTCCCGGGATGAGCGTTATCGATGCTATCCGCAGCCGTGTTCCCGGCGCCGTCATCAAATTTCCAGTGCGCGACCAGTTCAGCCGAGATATTTCCCGTCACGACAAGCACCAAGAGAAAAGACGCACAACAAACCAATTCCTTACGCATTACAGACCTCATAGAAAACAGATTCAACAGTTCTTCCAATTTGCACGACAATCCCTACAAGCCCAACCCTACCTGCAATGTCAGCCCCAATTCCCGGCGTCTCAGGACATACCTGGTTTGTCAGGCCGCTCACACAGATCCACATTCACGGCCTGTTGAGCCGAATGTCGTCGAAGTACATTGTTCCTGTGCCGCCGGCCGCCGGACTATTCTTGGTGCCGAAGCCAATGGTAACGGTATTGACATTGGTGAGGTTAACACCCGCGAATGCCTGCAAGTCGATCACCCACTCGGTCCATCCGGTTATCTGCGATGCGCTCGCGTCGTCATGGTAGACCACAGCGTTACCGCCGGCAGCAACAAACATCCGCTCGGCTGAATTACCAGAATCGCCGCGGAACCACAATGACAGCTTCGCAACGCCTTGCTCGCTCCAGTCATGCGGATATACTAACGTCAACGTCGCCTCGGAGGTCTTCAGATTGTTGTCGTACAGGTACGGCATCGACTGGCCACCGGCGTGAACGATATTCTGCTCGGCATAGGGAGGAAGATCATTACCAACGAGAGCGCCGTTTGTCGTGGTCCCAAAGCCGTCGATCCACTTGTCGAATATCCTGTTGCTCGCCGCATCAGGTGGATCAATGTCATTATAGGATTCAAAATCGTCCACTGCGATGAAGTCGGCTGTCGCAAGGCTCCAGAGCAGGCCTTTGACCGTCTCAGCGGGATAAACCGCATCCACACGCCAGTAGTAAGCCATGTCCAACGCAAGCTTACCGGGATCATAGCTCTCCGAACCCAGTGCCCTGTTGCCTATGTACTCAGGCGAGGCCTTGGTGGCATTTTTCACTGCATCGGCGTCGGTACCGAAGTACAGATCACTCGAAGCAGCATTATCCGCCGGCGTCCATGAAAGCGTTGCGATCATCGGCACATCCACAGCGCCGTTAGCCGGCTGTGGATTGCCCACGGCGCCCGGCGTGGTAAAGCTCCAGATATCGCCTTTGTGCGTAGTCGGGGGATTGAACTCATCAACCCGCCAGTAATAGACCTTTTCCCGTTCGAGCGGGCCGGGGCTGTATGTTGTGGTCCCCCGCGGGGCTCCTCCGACGGCATCATTTACATCGTCGAAACTGGTACCGACGTAAACGGTGTGCAATGCAGCGCCGTAGCCTGGCGACCAGCCAAGAGTCGCGCTGAGACCGACAAACTCAGCGCCGTCGGCCGGGTCGGGATTGTAGGCGGTATAGGGCTGAATGGAGAAGCTCCAGACGTCACCCCTCCAGGGACTTGCTGCGTTGGCGTCGTTGACCGCATCGACTCGCCAGTAGTAAGTCGTTCCCGGAACCAGACCGTCCGGGATGGGAAATCCGGGAAAGCCGGCAATGAGACTCGTTTCGGTCATGTTGCCCCGGAATGTATCGCCAATACCCTCGCTGACGTCGTCGAAATTCTCGCCCAGATATACGTCGTGCGAGACCGCACTCTTGCCCGGCGACCAGCCGAGGGTGACCCATGTCTGGTCAAGCAGCGCACCGTCGGCAGGATCCGGCCTGTGAGCAGTATGGGGTATCACCGGCAGTGCCGAAAGACTAAGCGTGTCGTGCCCCTCCGCCGTGATTCGTATGCCCTGGACCGGCACGTCCGTTGTTACGACATAGCCATAGGCCGTCTGGCCATTGACGTCGACTCCCGTGCTGGCATAGGGTGCGCCGCCTGCCGTGAGCGTCATCGCGGCTCCCAGCGAGCCGTCCGGCAAAATGGCCTGAACAGTACCGTTGTCATTGCCGTTTCGCTCGAACACGAAGAATGTATTCGTCAGGAAAGGAAAAACCGTCTCCTGAAAGTTGATCCCGTCAATTGACGATATGTTAGTGGCCCCATCCAGGGTGAACAGGAAATTGTCGGCTTTCGAGCCCACATCGCCGGCCTTGGCAGTGGACGACGGGTTGGGTACCGTCGGTGCCGCTGCGGGAACGGGATCCCCTTCCGCCCACAAGACCTCAACGCCCGCATCGATGTACCACCTTGTCGTTGTGCCCAGTGCCACATCCTCATCGGCGACAACATATTCCGTTCCCTCGTGCCGAAAGCTTATGATCTCGCCGTCGACCACGGTAACATCCGCCAATCCGGTGAGTTTGTCGGCGTGAGCAGACGTACTGGCGGCCGCCAGCACAAGCAACGTTAGAAGAATTGATTTCTTGGACATAATAGTCCTCCCTTATAAAAGTCAAAAACAACCGATAATGATCCTTGCCCTCACCTTCCTGCGAAAGGGGCAAATAAGACCACTTCACTCGAATTTGCAGAAAGAATCTTACACCACCAACTTCCTGCATATGTCTGCCCCAGGACGTCTTTTACACCTTGATATCACCTCCTTCTTTTGAAGCCTGCCCGTTGCTGGCATGGCAACAGTTTGCACGCAATTCCAGTTTGTTCGTAGCCGTCCTCTGCCTTTTCTCACTCCATGATTGCCGGAAACCGCACGGAACCACAAGAATACTGCCCGCCGGAGAGCCGGAAGATACGCAGAATCCATACATTCCAAATGTACCACATCAGCCGCCTCAGAGTCAAGAAGAAACTGCCATCTATTCGCATAGCTAAAAATGCTTTGTCTTATCCTGAGTTTTCTGGTATAGTCTGCCGTTGTGTTTGAGTTGTGTGTTATGCAGGATTGTCAGCAGATCCGGCACACCGCGGTCTTTTTCAAGCGAAAAAAGGAGAAAATTGTGAAGACAAGAATTAGCATTGCGATGTTGGTATTGGGCTGTTTGATTGCGATGTCGGTCTATGCAGCCGAGGAAGGTGCAAAAGAAACGACGACGGCAACCGTGCCCAGCGTTGAAGCGGTGGTCGCAAAGGGGATTTCCCTCGAAACAGAAATGGAAAAGATCAGCTACATAATAGGGACCCAACTGGCCGCGAGCATCAGGACAGCAAAAGTTGAGGTCGATGTTGACGCTGTGATTTCGGGACTCAAAGATGCCTTGACGGACCAGAAGCCGGCGATGAGCCAGGCCGAGATGAAAACGGTGTACGACGCCTGGCTGGCGCGCAGGAAACAGGAACAGGCCGCCAAGCAGGCAAAGGAGGCTTCTGAGGGCCTCGCCAAAGGCAAGGCGTACCTTGAGGCCAACAAGACCAAAGAAGGCGTAATAGTTCTGCCGAGCGGTCTGCAGTACAAAGTGATTAAGGAAGGTACTGGCAACACCCCCGTCGCAACCGACAAAGTCAAGACTCACTACCGCGGCACGCTAATCGACGGCACGGAGTTCGACAGCTCGTACAAGCGCGGCAAACCCGCCGAGTTTCCCGTCACAGGCGTGATCAAGGGCTGGGTCGAGGCACTGCAGCTCATGAAGGAAGGCGGCAAGTGGGAGCTGTACATTCCCGCCAACCTGGCTTACGGCTCCCGGCCAAGACCGACCATCCCGGCCAATTCCGCTCTTGTTTTCGAAATTGAGCTGCTGGAGATCGTCAAGCCGGCCGAGCCAGCCAAACCGACCGAGCCAGCCAAACCGGCCGAGCCAGCTAAGCCGGCCGAGCCGGCCAAACCCGTTGGGACGGTTAAGTAGGAAATGTGAAGATTTGCCCGGCAGGGTGGGGCACGCCCCACCCTGCCAACTACTCGTTCATGCTCGACGTGAAAGAGAAAATCCTTGAGGCGTATGCGGGAACCGAGAAGTTGCGCCGTGACTTGATCAACGGCGCAACGGATCAATATTTTGTGTCTCTGGGCGCCGGTAGTTCTCCCACGCAAGCTGAGCTTGATGTCGCCCAGGCGGCGGCTCGGTCGCTACTGAGAAGGGAACTGCTCAGTCCCGCCTCCGTATCGCTCGTCAGCGGTGGCTCCGTCACCGACGAGCGTTCGACGGCTTCGGTCGCACTGATCTTCGATTCGATTGTTAGAGAGTTGCTGATACCCGAACCGGCGAGGCACTCGGCGCCCAAAGCTTATCGACTCGCCGTCAGCGCCATGATAGGCGCCATCCTGGGGATGGTCATCCTGACTCCGCTGTTTAGATTGGCATTCGAGATGCGCGACGTGGGACTGGCCCTCGGCGGGCCTCTCGGTGCGCTTCTTGCGGTTCTGATTGTCCACAGGCTGTCACGAAGCAGCATTTTGCTCAAGCTATTCGGCCGGGTCTTTGGAATGGCCCAGCGTCTGCCGGGATATGATCGTCGCAGCCATGAGCGGGTCGTGCGCACGTCGATCGAGCAGTGGCTGGGCCTGGCGATTTCCTTGCTGGCGGCGTTATGCTCTTGGCGAACGCGGTCGCAGGATACCCCGGCGGACAAGGAATCTGCATTTCGCAAGATCGCAGGGCTGATCTACGCCCTGCACCAAACCGCACCCGAGTCACTGTCGGTCGCAGCGGACGAGCTGATACAGCAAGCACGGAACTGCGGCTTCGAAGGACTGGAAGGTTCGCCTGCGTTCTCCTCGGCCCCCGCCGGTGAGCAGAGCGTAATCGCCTGGACGAGTGACCTTCTGAACAAATACGAACCGTTTGGCCACGTCGCCGAAGGTGACAAGGTCAGAATCGAGCGCCGGCCTGTTGTCTTCGACGGTGAGGTCATGGAACGAGGATTGGTAAGAAAGCTTCGAGACAAGCAGTAAACATGAGTGAGCCGAGTATCTTAGCGATTGATTTCGGGACCACGAACTCTTACTTCTGTAAGTGTCCGGCGGACCAGATATCCCCCGTCGGCGTCGATTTCGGCTCGGGACGGGACGGAATCCCCACCGCAATTCTCTATCGCCGGGATAAAGAGCCGCTTGTCGGCAATCCCGCGCTGCACGAATATGGAGAATCATCGAACGAAGAACGTGAGCATTACCGCCTGTGCACACAGTTCAAGCCCGATGTGACAACAAGCGAAGAGGCGGCGAAGAACGCCGAGGACTTCCTGCGGACCGTTGTGGAACAATCGCAAAAGCAGCACATCGTCCTCGATCCGGCCCGGCACGAAGTGATCGTAGGTGTGCCGAGTGAGGCCGGGGAGGGTTTCAGGACTAAGCTGAGAGAAATCGCCAAAGCCGCCGGATACGGGGACGTCAAGCTCCTGGACGAGCCCAAGGGGGCCCTGCTTTCCCATTTGTGGCACAAGGACTTCTCGCCCGACGAAGCACTCAGGGGAGTCCTGATCGTCGACTTCGGCGGCGGCACGTGCGACTTCGCGTTTCTGCGCAGCCTGCACGAGTGCTACTCCTGGGGTGACATGGAACTGGGAGGACGTCTGTTCGACGACTTGTTCTTCCGGTGGTTCCTGGACGAGAACGCCGCCGCCTTGAAGGAAATCGAACGGGCGAGAGACACCTACTACGTTCAATCGTATCTCTGCCGGGAGGTGAAGGAGTTCTTCTCGCTGACAATGGCCCGGGACCGAAGCGAAAGCGTCAACAAGTCCGTCGGGCGCTACGGAAGCCTCAGGGGCATGAACTGGAACGCATTTCTGGACCGAGCCAAGGCCTACGAACCAAGCCCCGCTTTCGTCAGCTACCTGCAAGGGATCGGTCTCGAATCCGGCAGGCTGATCCGACAAGACAAGCCGATAAACCTCATCGAGTGGTTCCGGCAGTCGTTGACACAGGGGCTGGCCGAGAAAAAGATCGGCACCGGCGACATCTGTCGGGTGATTCTTGCCGGGGGCAGCAGCCAGTGGCCCTTTGTTTATGATTGTCTATCCGAAGCGCTGGGGCTCGACCCGTCACATCTGATGCGCAGCGACAGGCCTTACGCTGTTATCTCCGAAGGGCTCGCAATTTTGTCACCCCTTCAAAGGCAATTTGAAAAGACCCGCAGCAGACTCAGGGAAGAACTTCCGCAGTTCTGCCGGACAAAGGTCAGGCCGCTCGTTCGCAAGATAACCGACGCATACGTGGTGGACGTCGCTACCGATATTACGTTGGAATTGTTCGATAAGAAAATCAAACCTGTCCTGCAGGAATACAGGGCCAAAGGCGGCTCTCTCGCCTCGCTCAAAAAGAGTGTGTCCTCGACAGCAAAATCGTTCGAGCCGGATCTTAAGAAAATCGTCGAAGAGAGAATGCAAACCCTCAGGATGGGATTGCCCGAACAGGTCAGGGACCTGCTCACCAAATGGTTCGAGTCTCACGGCTTGAGCCTGGGAGATGCTCAAATCGAGCAGGGCAGGAAAATCTCGATAGGCAGCGACGCCGTCGGCTCGGACGCGCCGGATCTATACGGCGGGATTATGGACACGGTCGGATGGTTCGTCATCGGGATCGCAACCAGTATCGGGGCGATCCTGTGCGGAGGCGCCGGTACGGCAATCCTGGTATCGGGTCCGGTCGGATTGATCGGCGGAGCCGTGTTCGCTCTGGTGATCGCGTATTTAACGGTCCGGCACGGAAAAGAGAAGGCCGCAAAGCTGGCCGAGAGTTGGGACGCCCCGGCGTGGGTCATCAAGCGAGCCCTGACACAATCTAAAATCCACAAAGCGCGCGAGGCATTCCGCTCACAGCTCGAAGAGAGATTGCGAGAAGAGACAGTGACATTACAGGACGAATTCGAAGCTCGGATTAGAAAGATTACCGAGCAGCAAATCGAAGGCCTCTCCGAAATAGCCCAGCTTTAGACCGACTACCTGGTAAAAGGCCGTGTCAATGCTTCGTACAGCCTGCCCTCAAATGCCGCTTCGATTTGTTCGAGACTGCTGATCCCGAAGATGAAGGCAATTGCGATCGGATCTGCTCTGTAGTCGGTGTGTCCTTCATAGAAGCCATAACGCATGATGTAATCTCCACGATAGACCGGCCCGCAATCATCTTCGCCCGATTCAGCTCCGCCTCAGAATGGAGCCCTGTCGCGGCTAATGTGGGAAAATCCGCGGCGTCAATTTCGAGCTGTCGGCCTTTGCCCCACTTGTCTTCTTTGTAACTCAAAGGCTCACCATTCTCAATCGTCACCGGTACGATCGCATAATTCCCGTCTTTCATCAGAGCTGTCACGACTTCTGTTCCGTCCGAGGTCGTATACGGCGAAGGAATATCCGGCCTGAGATCTATTGTCTCCGGATAGCACGGATATGACTTCCCATTGCAGCAAATCCGATCCGGAGGGGTCCTTCTTAAGAGTTCGTATCGGACCCTTTTCTTACTATACCCGTAGGACGATCTGACACGCAAACCGGTTGACAGATAATTTCCCGATCATCTGAGATCGTCTCAACGGTACTTGAACAGACTCACAGGTCGAATCCCAATACTTATGATTCCCCGCCGTCTTTGAAGATCGATTCCTTGAGCAGGCCATAGTGATTGAACGCCGACCGCATGGTCAGACGGATGCCGAGTGTTACTGTCACGGACGTTCCGGAAAATATGGCGATCATTATTGCGATCTGGTATTTGATTGCCGTGAAAGGACTGGCTCCACCGAGGATGACACCAGTCATCATTCCGGGCAGCGAGACCAGTCCGATGGTTGCCATCGTGGCCACGGCGGGGGCCAGCGCCGACTGGCAGGCGTCGGTTATGAACGGGCGAACCGCTTCGTGAAGCAGTGCACCCTGGGCCAGAGAGTTATGAAATGATTTCTCACTTGTCCGTATTGAGCTGTAAAACGTTCGGATGCCGACGATATCGGCACGGAGACAATTGCCGAGTATCATGCCGCCGATGGGGATCGCATATTGGGCATCCATAAGACTTTCGCATCGCAGGATCAGCCCCGTGAATATCAGCATGGGCGCCGCCGCCCCAAGCAGCAGCGCCGCAAACAAAGGCAGGGCAATTCGAGTCAATCGCAACCCACAGGAACGCGCGACTGAGACGTCGGCAACTATGACCATCACGCTGAGCCAGGCGAGATTCAGCCATAAGTTGTTGAGTTCGAATACTACCTGCAAGTAGAGTCCGACAAAAACCAGTTGGGCCGTCATACGCAAGACAGCCAGCGCCGTCTGTCCCAGGATCGGAATTCTGTACCATAGAATCACAGTCAGGGGCAGTATCAGTAAAAGGTAAGCCGAGGCCAGTTGCCAGGGGGCGATATCCTTAGCATTCATTCCGAATCTCCTGCCACGCGGGCCTGCAGGTGCACTATGTTGTCAGCGAATGTGAAGTTGCCGGTGTCGTGCGTCACCACCAGGGCAGTGAGATCCGTGCGTGATTGGAGATACTGGCTGAGAGTCCTTCTAGATCGCACATCCAGCGCCGACGTCGGTTCATCCAGGAGCAAGATCGGCCGATCAAGCGTCATAGCGACTGTCAGAGCTATCCTTTGTTTTTCGCCGCCTGAGAGCCTGGAAACATCTTTGTCACGCAGGTCGCTGCCGAGTCCGAACAAATCCATCAACTCGTTCAGCCTTTCAAAGTAGTTCGGCAGGTGGGTGTTTGCACGATAGTGAAACGGCCTTTCGACGATCTGACGGACGTTTCCCAGGCCAAGATCGGGCTCCTGCGTAACGTAGGCGATTTGCCTTCTCAGGCTCCAGACCGTTGCCGGCGTCAGAGGTTGGCCGGCGACGGCTATAGAGCCGCTCTTCGGGACCACCAGGCCGAGGAAGCACTTCAGAAGAGTGGATTTTCCACAGCCGGACGGTCCCGTCATAAGGATCTTCTGCCCACCCGAGATCTCGATCGAGAAACCCTCCAGCACGGCGCCGGTATCGAAAGCCAGAGACAAATCTTGCGCCAGTAACGCGATGTCATCAGAGCCAGCCATCGAAAGGAGAATCGCCGGTAACCTTCCGCTTGTCAAGCGCGATTGACCCCAAAGGGGAAGAAGGGAAGAAAGGAAGAAAGGGCCGGGGATCTGATTGCGCGAGAGGCTAAGGCCGGCATGGCAGGTCAGGATGACGTGGCGAGGAGCAGGCTTGCAAGGCTGGAAGCAGAGATCGAGATTGAAAGAATGAAGCTGGCACAGCAGGCATCGCAGTAGATGCCCGATGTGCCAACTCGCCTGCGTCTTGCAGGTGGCAGCGCGTCTATCCGTCAGGCACGCCACAGAACCCGGAGCTATTCACAGAGCGGGTTAACTCAACAACCTCCACAACTTCCACCGGCCCCACGGCCTGCATTCTGACCCCAACCGTGGCCCCGGCCTCTTGCCCAACCTTGCCCGCGACCGCCACGGCCGGAATTGCACGATGAGACACTGCCGCAACGGCTTCCACCGCGGTGTCCGCCACTGCGGGCACAACTTTGACCGCGGCCTCCGGACCAGCCTTGCCCGCGACCGCGACTGGAATTGCAGGATGAAGCACTGCCGCAACCACCACCGCTTCTACATCCTGTGTTCCGGGCGAAACTCTGACCACAGCCGCCGGCGCGACCCTGCCCTCGGCCGCCACCGGAACTGCACGAAGAGCCGCCCCCGTGACCACCGGCGCTGCTGCAACCTCCACCAATTTGCCGACCCATACTCTGACTGCAACTCTGGCCTCGTCCGCCGCCGGAACTGCACGAAGAGCCACCACCGTGACCACCGGAGCTGCTGCAACCTGAATTCCGAGCAAATCCCTGAGTACTACAACCTCCTGCCACAGCACCGTTGATTCCACCAGTCTGCTGGCCGCTTTCCCAGTCGCTGCACTGCTGTTCCTGGACCAATTGTGCCCCAGGGCCGCCCATTCCGCCTCCGCGACCCCAACCTCGACCCGGCCCATATCCACCGCCATGCATGGGCATTTGCGATTCAATTGCGGTCCCGCAGGATCCGCCTTCCTGGCACTGCCCATCCATGTACGGTTGCGCCGATGCCCCATCGTTGGCAGAGACGACTACAAACCCAACAACGGCCACGACAATAGCCAAAATACTTAGTGACGGTTTCGTTCTCATTCTTGTTCTCCTTGATTCTTCTTCTGTCAGTTCAATTCTCAACGCTAAGCTGTGTCACATGCTCTCTCATTTTTTGCCGGCCCGCTAAAGACCCTCGAATATTCAACATACATTTGTTTAACGGATCCACATATCGAGAACCTGCGGTCCTTTTGAAAAAAAAACAATTGAACTCTGATGAGTGGAGGCAGTATATAGGGCTGTGTTTCCGAGAAGGTCCCGGAGTAGAATCTTTTCAGTGACAGACAACGAACTCAACGACACCGCACTCATGGCTCGTCTGGCCGCGGGGGATATGGAGGCCCTCGGCGATCTTGTCGGTAAGCATCAGGACAGAGTTCTATCACTGTCTTATCGGGTTCTGAATGATTGGCACAAAGCTGAAGATGTTGGTCAGGAAGCTTTCCTTCGGGTACACAGAGCGGCCAGCAACTACAAGTCCACAGCCAGGTTCACCACATGGCTGTATCGCATCGTAGTCAATCTCTGCTTTGACGCACAGCGATCGCAGGCCAGAAAAGCAGCACCGCTTGATGGCGCATCTCGATGTGGAGGCTGAGACTGACTATGATGCCGCCGAGAGAAAGGAAGTCGTGGAGTTGGTGAAAGCGGCTGTGGGCAAGCTGCCGGAGCGGCAGCGCATGGCGCTCATATTGCATCGGTATCAGGGCTTGAGCCACGGTGAGATCACGGAAGTTACCGGCTGGAGCAGCTCGGCAGTGGAGTCGCTGCTGGTCAGAGCGTATGCAAATCTGAGGGAAAAACTTGACAAAGTGAGATATTTTGTCGAATAGTCCGCAGTATGTGAGGATAGAGATCGTTTAAGAGATAGGTCAGAACAATGAAACACATAAATGACATCGAGTTGACCGAGTATGTGGCAGGCAACCTGACCGGGCCCCGAACCAAGGAGGTGCGTGAGCACATAGCGGCATGCCCTGAGTGTTCGCAGCGCAGGCGGGAAACGGACAGACTGTGGGATACGTTAGGGGATTGGAACGTTGAGACAGCCGAGCATGATGTGGCGGACCGGATTGTCACCCTGGCGCGAGTGGAACAGTCGGCCTCCGGGCGAAACGCCGGAACACATGTTGTGAGAATGAGGTTGCCACTTCAAGTGTTGCGAGTGGCGGCTTCGATCATCATTGCCGTCGGCGCAGGATACGAGGTGGGCAGGTACAGCGTCACGGGAAAGAAACCACAGGTCGCACCTTCGCAGAACCAACCTGAATATCTGGCCGCACTGGGCCTGCAATGGTCCAGCGGGTTGGCCTGGCTGGTTCTGGAGGAAGATCAGCCCGATACGGGGGGCGAGCAATGAATCGAAAAAGAACGGCGATGGTTGGCGTAGTCGCGTTTGTCTGCGGGGCAATTTCATTCTTCAACGCCCGCTCGACGGCGCTGAGCAGCAGAAGTGGTTGATAGGTCTGTGCCGGCGAAGCCAGGACAATTCGTAGTTTCCCGATCATCTCGCAGCAAGAGCATTCGATATTACCTGGCCTGCAAGACAGCACGCAGATCGCGGGGGTGCACGCCCACAGCATCGGCTATTTCTCGCACGGTCATCGTATCCCGGATCGTAAGCCCCTGGTTTCGCAGATGCGATATTGCCCATGAAAGCTCAATTCCCTCATCGCTGCAAAACTGTCCGAGAGTCTTTTGTCCGGTCCCTCTGCCGGCCCCACCCGGACCGTGCCCCAGCCCCTGACTTTGCCCGCGATTGCCCTGGTGCTCGTTCGAGTTTAATGCACCGCTCGCGTGGTTTTGAACTTGCTGGTCGGCTGCTGCGCCCCCACGCCAACCCCGGCCATGCTCGGCGCCGCCGGTCGTTCCGTGCTTGAATGTGTCTTTCCAGACCATAAGAGACGAGAAAGGCGCCACTCCACGCACGGACCCGACATAGAGAACGACACATATGGCAAGAGCGGCCACCCACTCGACCCGAAACGCAAGAGCCTTGTGGACCCTGTCTTTGAAATAGTTGGTAAGGGCGGCCCAGTTGAGATAGATGTGTATGCCCGATGTGATTACGCACGCGATGCCGAGCCAGACATGGACGGCTACCCATTGTTCCTTGTCGTGGCCCCACACCATCCAAGAGGTGTCGCGGGCAATTCGGCAGGAAGGGGCAAAAAACAAGATTAGCCCCGTGACCGCCATCAGCACAAATGAAAGCCCGGCGAAAACCGAAGCGAACGCCCTTAGATTGAAGGATTCTTTTGCATTGTTACCCATACTCTCTTTCTCCGCGGACAGTTTGTCCGCCTCAACAACGTTTCGGTTGACGTTCCGGCTGCCACACAAAGGGTAAGCCACCTGTTAAACGTAGCAGCACAACATCTCCCTGCGGAAATATCGAAAAGTTCTCTTGCGTTCCAAATAAAGGCCACAAGCCGGACAGTAGAGAGCGGTGGCGCACTTTCCGGGCAAATATACCACGGCCCTAAGGTATTTCTGGCGTTTTCAGAGACTATCCGGTAAGATGCTTCTCGTGTCGCCAATCCGATCCTGACGATACTGAGGCCCGGACCGGCACAGTAAGGAAGATTCACCAGACAGGTGCTATAAGGAGATGCTTATGGAACAGGGACAACCGAGAATAGAGATCGAGTACGGATTGGATGTCACGTTTGCGACGTTCACGGAAGAAAAAATCCTCGAGGAGCAGCAGATAAAGGAGCTTCAGGACGCTCTCGATGCGGTGATTGAGAAGAACGAGAACAAGAAACTGATTCTCAATTTCGTCAACGTCAAGTTCATGACCTCGGCCGTCCTGGGCCTTCTGGTCAGAGTCCACAAGAAGGTGATCGAGTTAGGTGGCAAGCTGCAACTATCCAATCTGGACTCGAATCTCCGCAGGGTATTCGAAATCACGCAACTGACGAAAGTTTTTGACATATCGTAAGGCCCGAAGCGGCTGAATGTGTGCCGTATACCCGCAGTGTAATTGCCGGGTATTCAGCACGTAAAGCATCGGATGGAGTCGCTTTGTCCGGCAGGGCTTAATGATGCAAAAAGGGTTTTCCGTCATCTTCAGCGTCGCTGCTGCTTTCAATTGCGCCGTGTGGGCTTCCCAACCCCGGCAGATTACCCTGAGCAATGAGCATTGGACGATTGAGGTGTCGCCGCATACGTTGGAAACCAGGGCGCGGGCGGCGGGGAAAGAGCCGATCCGATTGTCGCAGGGCCAAGGCGGTTTGGGTCGGCCTGGCAGGCTAATGCAGACCGGCAATCTTGCGCAATGGGACTTGGAAGACAGAAAGATTAGCGTAGCCGTTGAACTCCTCAAAAAAGATATTTCGGTAAAAATATCATCGCAGGAAACCGGCGAATTCACCTGGCCTGTTTTGCAGCTATCACAGAACATCAGGGCGCTCGTCTGGCCTCACGCAGAAGGATTCTGGATACCGCTCGATAACTCCCGCTGGACCGATTACATGATCGAGCACGGCCAATGGAACACGTTAGAGGGCCTCAGCATGCCTTTCTGGGGTCTCGACTGCAACGACGTATCCCTGACATACATCGCGGCCAATCCGTACAACAACGCTATTGACTTCAATCGAAAAGATGGCAAACTTGGAATGACATTCACTCATGAATTCACGCCTTTTCAAACCGAGAAGGAATACGGATTCGTGATCCGTCTGTCGGGCAACGACTCGCCCGTTGAACCGGCCAGGCAATTTCGCGATTGGCTCAAGCAGCAGGGTCAGTTCGTCGGCATGAGCGAGAAAATCAGAAAAATCCCCAGGACGGAAAGATTGTTGGGGGCCGCCCACATCTACCTGTGGGGTGACGAACCGTTTTCGCGCCACGATATCCCGCGCAACAAATGGCGATCATTTTGTCAGGATATTGTCGAGCAGGCTCAGGCCCCCGGCTCTTCACCCGGTAAACGAATCAAAGAATTCATGGAGCCCGAGCGGTGGAACGAAGTCGTTCGAATATCAAAATCACAATGGCCCGACAATTACACTAAGACTCAGGTTGCCAATAAGCTGTCCCGATTGTTAGGCAGAAAGGACTTCTTCGACGACAATTCCTGGAAGGCAGTGCCGCTTCAAGGACAAGTGCTCGAATTGCTCGAGAGAGACCGTGACACACTGTCATCAGCCGAGCTGTGCCGCATGAACAGCCTCTTGCTGCACAGGGCGTTCGAGGAGTTTATGCTGGCCCCCGATCTATGGGGCAACGGCGTTTCAATCAAGATGCTCAGGCAGTTTCAGGAACAGGGCTTCGATCGGATGCGCCTGTGTGTTGCCGGCTGGGAGGGCGTGGAAAAACGCCCCGCCGTCGCCCGGCTCGCCGACGAAATGGGCTATTTGTTCGGCACCTACGATTCCTACCACAGCATACACGACCCCGCCCTGCTCGGCACCGACAGCACCTGGCCCACGGCGCAGTTCGATCAGCGCCTGTACGATACAGGTCGCATTCTCCGCCGGGACGGCACGCCGCTGGGCGGTTTCAAAGGCGTCGGCGGAAAGCTTTCCCCTCTTGCCGCACGCACGCACGTCGAAAAACGCGTCCGCAGGAACATGCAAAACGTCCCCTACAGCTATTACTTCGTCGACTGCGACGCCTACGGCGAAGTCTACGACGACTATTCGGCGGGACATCGAGTGAGTCAGGCCGACGACGCCCGCGCCCGCGCCGATCGCATGCGCTGGATCGGTGAAACCTTCAAAGTCCCTGTCGGCTCCGAAGGAGGCTGCTTTCTTTTTGCCGATGTGATTCACGTTTCTGAAGGCATCTTCGGCCCGCTCTTCAGCTGGGGTGATCCCGATATGAAGAATCGGGACTCAAAGTACTTCCTGGGGCGGTATTATCCCCCCGACGGTCCGGAGATCTTCGTCAAGCAGGTACCCATGAAGGAACAATACCAATTCTTCTACTACGATCCGAGCTTTCGTCTGCCGCTCTATGAAATTGTGTATCACGATTCGGTCGTCACCACCAACCACTGGCAAAACGGCAGCCTGAAATTCGACAACATGATCGACACCGTGGAGCTTACAGGACTGCTGTATGTGGCCCCACCCTTGTATCACATGAATCTGGACGAGTTCGCCAAACACTGTGAGACAATGAAGAGGTACTACAAGTTCTTCTCACCGCTGCATCGTGAATTGGGTTTCTCGCAGATGACAGATTTCAACTGGCTGAGCCCCGACAGACTGCTCCAGCGCACGGTCCTCGACAACAAGGTCGAACTGGTGGCCAACTTCTCGCACGAGGTCCGTCAGTACGGAGAACTTACTATCCCGGCCCGAAGCATAGTGGCGAAATGGAAAGACCAGACCAAGACTCGAACGTTCAGCGTCGCACCCAGCCCCGCCGCTGCCGGCCAAAACTGAGGCCGCCGGACAGCAGAAAAAACTGTACTTATGATTCCGGTGTGATATTCTGATGGCGCAAGCCAAGGGTGACCTGGAATAATATCGAATATGGACGCAGTAGCAATCAACGATGTCTGTAAATCTTTCGGCGAAGTCCGTGCCGTCAGCAGCCTGAACGTGACGGCTCCGGCCGGGAGCATTTACGGCTTCCTCGGTCCGAACGGCGCTGGCAAGACTACCACCATTCGCATGATTATGAACATCATGCGCCCGGACAGTGGACAGATCGTGTTATTTGGAGATCATTCGGTCGAGCGGGCCAAGAGCCGGATCGGCTACATGCCCGAGGAGCGGGGGCTGTACCGCAAGATGACAGTTCGCAAGGTGCTGACGTATTTCGGGGCGATCAAGGACGTAACAGCGGCCGATCTGGCCCGCCGAGTGCCCCAGTGGCTCGAACGCATGGACCTGGCAAAGTGGGCGGACAAAAAAGTCGAGGAGCTATCGCGGGGAATGCACCAGAAACTGCAGTTTGCAGTCACGGCGATCAACGAGCCGGAACTGCTGATATTGGATGAGCCATTTTCAGGGTTGGACCCACTGAATACAGATCTGCTCAGGAGTATCATCCTTGAGATGCGAAAGGAAGGAAAAACGGTCATCTTCTCCACGCACGTTATGCACGAAGCTGAGAAGCTCTGCGATTCCATTCTTCTGATTAACAAGGGACGAGCTATCCTGGATGACAGCCTGGCGAACGTTCGTGCGCAGAAGAGCTCTCACGTGGTTTGCGCAGAACTCGAGGGTGACACCGATTTTGTCAGCGGGCTCGCCAATGTCACAGAGGTTAGATCCGAGGGCAATCGGCTTGAGATCACATTGAAGGAGAGCGCCGATTCCCAGGAGCTGCTCCGGTCGTTGATGGAGCGCACGCGTGTTCGAGCATTCGAGTTGAAGGTGCCCTCGTTGCATGAAATCTTTGTGGATTTGGTTGGAAAGAGCGATGCAGAAGATTCTTAAGATTGCTCAGCGAGAGTACATCGAGACCGTCAAGACCAAAACGTTCATTTTCATGATCTTGATGCTTCCCGTGATGATTGTTCTGATCGTCTACTTCGCCGGCAAGCTCCAGGGCAGCGGACCGGCAGACCGCCCGCCGATCAGGGTGGCTGTCACCGACCTGTCGGGCGAGCTGGGACCTCAGATCGAGGCTTCATTCGACCAGCACAATACCAACAATCCAAATAAGAGAGTCTCGCTACAGGAGTCTCAGGCTACCCAGGAGCAGGAAAAGGAGCGGCTGCGTCGGGACGAGCTGGATGTTTACGTCGTGCTCGACAAGGATGTTCTGGAAGAAACGGGCAAGATGCACGTGTTCACACACAAGCCGAAGCCGCCCGTAATAGAGGCGTTGTGGACGATTGAGAATCCTATGCGCGATGCCGTGTTCAAACAAAGGTGCAAACGGCGCGATCTTTCTCCGGAGCTTATCGGAAACCTCCGCAACTTACCCATCGAACGAATGGAGATAGGCTCGACGGGCGGTCAGGAGCGAGTCCAAAGCGAAGGCGACAGAGTCGTCAAGATGGCAATTCCATTCTTCTTCATGTACCTGCTCTTCATCGGGATTCTCACCATGGGTCAGCAGATGCTCAGCAGCATCATCGAGGAGAAGAATTCCCGCGTGATCGAGGTACTGCTCTCGGCGGTCAGTCCATTCGAGTTGATGGCAGGCAAGATTCTGGGGCTGGTCAGTGTCGGTTTGACCGTCGTGTTCCTGTGGGGTGTCTCGGCCTGCGGAGCCGCCAGTTGGCAGGGCCTGAGCATCGACATAAGCCCGGCGATTTTGACATACTTCATACTCTACTATGTGCTTGCCTTCTTCCTGTTCAGTTCGTTTATGGTGGGAATCGGCTCAATCTGCAACACCATCAAGGAAACACAGAGCCTGCTCAAGCCCGTCATCATTCTGTGTGTGGTGCCCATCATCGCATGGCAGAATATTATCCGGGACGCGAATGGGACGTTAGCAAGGGTACTCTCGTTCCTTCCGCCGACCACGCCAATGGTCATGATACTGCGACTGTCCTCCGGCACCGAGATATGGATAGTCGAAACACTATTCTCGATAGTCCTGCTGGCGGCCTCGGTGCTTGGCGGCGTATGGGTCGCCGCCCGGGTTTTCCGGACCGGCATCCTGATGTACGGCAAACGGCCCGGCCTGCGAGAAGTCGGCCGATGGTTGAAGCAGGCCTGACAAAAGAAAAGTGAGCGGCATCGCTATTACGGAGACGAAGAGTCACTACGCAATGACAAAGGCTATCACAAGAGTCGCTGTGGCAATCGTCATCTTCGCTGCCCTGTGCACGCTGGCTGTTTTGTTCGCACCGGCCGAGACAGAAGATCCGCAAGCGGCAACGTGGTACAGTGTCATCCCCCCCGTTCTGGCAATCGTGCTGGCCTTTCTGACGCGCCGCGTCCTGCCGAGTCTGGGAATCGCCATCATAGCGGGCGGTTTGCTCAACCATGTTCCGCAGGCCCCGCTCAGTGCAGCCGCCTGGTTCGAGGGGTTCAAGACAGCGGGCACTCATGTCACAGCAACTGTCACGGACACGACGTATCTCCAGATCCTTGCGTTTATTCCGCCGATCTTCGTAATGATCGAGATACTCATCGCCTCGGGAGGGTTCAGAGGGATCATCGTCTGGCTCCTGAGGTGGATAAAGGGACCCAAATCCGCTCAGGCGGCAACCGCTCTTATGGGGATACTGTGCTTCATCGACGATTATACGAACGCCATAGTCGTCGGCTCGATGATGCAGCCTATCACCGATCGGTTTCGCGTCAGCCGCGAGAAACTCGCTTTTATCGTTGACGCAACCAGCGCTCCTATAGCCGGGCTGGCGGTAATCAGCACCTGGATTGCCTATGAGGTGGGCCTTCTCGGGCAGATCGGAGGCACACTCGGCATTGGCAAGAGCGGGTACGCTATGTTCTTCGACGCGCTGAGCTTTCGCTTCTATTGTCTCTTGATGATAGCATTCGTCTTCGTGCATATTCTAATGGGGTGTGACTTCGGTCCGATGAAAACCGCTCAGGAGCGAGCGCAAGCCAAGGGGCCGCCTGAAGACATGTCTCGATCCTCGATGCCGGATACTGGATGCTCGTCGAGTATCAAGAATCAAGAATCGAGCATCGAGAAAGGCCGGGCGATCAATGCCCTGGTCCCCCTGGCCGCCTTGGTGCTCCTTCATCTTACGGGACTCTGGTTCGACGGGACAGCCAAGCTGAGAAACGATATGAATCAGTGGCAAGCCCGGAGTCTGACGACTGTCGCCCAAGACATGCCAGCCAAACCACTCGATATTGAAACTCTGTCTCCGGTCAGTTGGATTTATTGGCGCGAGGTCATCGGCCACGCCGAGAACACACCTCTGGTTCTTGCCTGTGCCTCGTCGTTCGGACTGACGCTGGCGTTGATCTTTTCGCAACTGTTCGGATCGCTGAGCAGGCCTGTGATAATCCACTGTTTCAAACGGGGAGTCAGGCGCGCCATGATTCCTTTTGTAATACTGATTCTCGCATGGTCGCTCAAGAATTGCTGTGACGACCTGAGGACAGGTGAGTTCCTGACAACAATTCTCGCCGGAAGAGTTCCGCCCTACTTGTTCCCGCCGATTCTCTTTATCGTGGCCTCGGTGACGTCGTTCGCCACCGGGACCAGCTACGGCACAATGGCCATCCTAATGCCCACAGCCATTCCGATCGCCTTCGCAATCGACGGACAGGCTTACGGCCTGACCACGATGATAAGTCTGGGGGCCGTGCTCGACGGCGCAATCTTCGGCGACCATTGCTCGCCCATCTCCGATACGACAATCATGAGTTCAATCGCAAGCTCCTGCAACCTCATTGATCACGTTCGCACGCAGTTGCCCTACAGTCTGTTTGTCGCGGGACTTGCCTTGTTCTGCGCATACCTGCCCAGCGCACTTGGCCTTGCGCCCAGATGGAGCCTGCTGCTGGCCGTGACAATCATGGTGTGCTTTTTCATCGCTATTACACGGCTTAGACGATGAAAATGAAAGATCAAGAATCAAATATCAAGATTGCGGAATCCGCCGAAGGCGGATGACTTCCTTAATTTTACATTTTACACTTTGATTTTTGATCTTCTTACCACGGCAGCGGCTGGGATGTACCCATGCCGGGACCTAACAGCACGGCATTGAGGAACAATCTTTGCGCGCCGCCCAGCCACATACGATAGGTCGGATCGGTCGCAAACAGAATTATCTGACCGCGTCCAACCGACTCGACCGTGGCGTACGCTGTCTGTGCAATGCGCTGCCTGGCTTCGGGCCAGAGCAGGCCGCTCACACGTAACTCATCGGCGCCAGCCAGGCGAACCGGGGTCCTCACCGGATGCTTCGACATAAACGCGCTGCCGCCCATAAACATCACAGGCAGCTTCTGACCCAAACCGAATCCGAGCCAGTGTTCGGTGTTGATCACGCCGGCGAGGAACGTTCCTGTCGGACTGAAAATGCGGTGCCATTCATCCGTGCGCTTGAGCTTCTCGACGTTGGGCTTCTTGGCCGCGTCTTTCTCATCTTCCGGTTCTGCCTCTTTCATCTCTGACGTTCCTGTCTCCCATATCTGGCCGGGGTCAATATTGATGTGCCTGGCGCTTTCTTCGCGCTCGACGGCCTCATTGTATTCGGCAAGTTTGTCGAGCACGTCACGCCTTAGCCGGACCGACGAGAGCCCCCGGTCCTTGCCCGCCATAAATGCCGCCGAGCTGCCGGCGGCAATCAGAGTCCCTCCGCCCTCGATCCATTTCTTGATCTTCTCGACAGCCTTCTTATCGAGCACCGGACCAAGGTCGCCGCCGTCGGGCAGTATCAGGACGTTGTACTTTCGCAGGTCGATGCCGCCGATGCCCTGGATGTTGACGGGCGAACTCCGGAGTCGGAGCTGATGGTCGAGCAGGTACCAGATCGATCCGAACGAAGTCGAACTTATGGGCCATTGTGAAGCTATCGCCACCTTCGGGGCCGTCAGTAATTCGAACTTCCCGCTGCCAAGATCGGGGCCGTCTTGGGCCAGCGCACTGTCGGCGGCATGAACACCGACGCCGAATTCGGTTTCGATCTTACGCAGGACTTCCAGGATGTCGTCGGGATTCTCATGAGCGCGGAGCAGGACCGTCCCGGGCTCGTACTGGCGCGTTTCGGTCTTGAACGGCTTTATCGCAATTCGCGGATGACATTTCTCTTCGAACAGCCGAACGAGAACCTGGTATGTCCCGGAATCGGCAAAATCGATCAGGTATCCGTAACCGCTCTTTCGGCTGAGCTTCGGCAAGGCCGCAGCGGGTCCCGGAGGCTCCGGGCCGAGTTCCACATCCGATACGTCCCCGGCCCAATAGGCATCCAGAGCGAACGCCATCGGCAGGTTCCACGCCGTGACATCGTAAAGCAAAGTCTCCCTGCGATTTTCCAATTCTTTGCGCTCCTTCGCAAGAAAGCCATCGGTCAGATGCGGATCGAAATTGCACAGCGTCTGGAGCATTCGGCGGCGAGGTTGCTGCGAGCGGACGACAAGCGTGCCTTTCGGAAATTTCCTGCTCGCAAGTTTCTTTGCCCACACGTCACTTACACCTTTGGCATCGAAAGACTCCTGGGCAAACTCTACCTCGATGCCCTGGCGCTCGAGCAGTTCGATGAATCGGTTCTGCCGCGACGTATCGGCGCAAGGCGGAAGCAGGAACGTATGGCCGGCGTCCTTTTCCTCGATCGCCCACTGACGGTCGGCGAGAAAATCGCGAATGATTTGCCGCCTGTTGGCACGCAAGGTTTCGAGGTTCGCCAGAGTGCTGACGATGTGGTGATGCACCGCCTGGCGATAGCTGATCTGTTCGCCGGTCGCCTGCTTTACGGACGCCGCATTAACATTGGCCTGTTCATAGAGCAGCCCGACCGCCCCCTGCATGCTCGCCCAGGCGTTCGTGTAAACGGGGCTCCACTCCGAGTACCAGTCCTTCGTGTAATAGCTCCACCCGTAGCGGTTGAACGCCGCGGCCTGGTCCGTGCTGAAACGCTCGCGCCACTCAAGCACCTTCGGCGACAGATTCAAATTGATCGGGTCACGCGGCGGATCGAACAGATACGTATCGAGCCCGCCCTGCTCGTGCGAGTCCACTAACAGATGCGGGTTCCACGCCAAAACCTCCCGCGCCAAATCGCCCACCTCCGGCTGAAGATGCACGAGCCAGTCGCGGTTGAGGTCGAACAGATAATGGTTCCCCCGCCCCCGCGACCAGAGCGACCGGTGTTGCATCGCCTGATAGTCGGGACTCGAAACCACGCCCGTGAGCTGTTCGAGATAGCTCAGATACCGCTCTCTGCCGTCGGGATTCACCAAAGGATTGAGATGGATCACGACCTCATCCAGCAGCTTATGGCTGGCCTGACTGCGTTCGGCGACGAGATGATACGCAACGTACATCGCCGCCTCGGTGCTCGATAGTTCGTCGCCGTGGATGCTGTAATTGAGCCATGCGACGGCGGGCAGAGAATTGACGAGCCTCTCCGCCTGCGCGGAGCCGCCGAGTTTGCGCGGGTCCGAGAGTTTCGCATTGTCGGCCTTGATCTGCTCGAGCCGCCTTTGGTTGGCTTCGCTGGTGATGGTGAGGTAGTACAGCGTCCGCCCCTCGTGCGATTGGCCGTAGGACGTAAACGTCACCAGCTTCGAGGCGTCAGCCAAAGCCCTCGCGTAGCGCTCGAGCGCGTCATAGCGGACCGCCTTGGCAGCCACGGCGTGACCGGTTATCGATTCGGGCGAAGGCACCGCCGGGTCGAAATCAACCGGCTCGACGAAGCCGCCGGTATCGGCCGATGCCTGCGCGCTCGCGGCGCAACCGCCTAAAAAAAGACACATGCCCAGAGCCATGAAGGCCAAGTAGAAAGTAAAAAGTCCAAAGTAAGAAGTTCTTGCCTCTGCCATTTGCCTTTTGCCTTTGTCACCCCACGACTGCGCTCGGGGCATGCTTTGTGCCTTTCCATTCACTTGTATTCTCCTTAATCAACACGAATCTGCAAGACGGCCTTTACGATCAAGCCGTCATAGTAATCCCGCCGGAGAGGTAATTGCAACTGATTTTATCTGCGATTGAGGTTCGACGCGCCGGACGTTATACTGTGGCGTATACTCAGAATCCCAAATGGAAAAAGAAAGGTGACCATGGAAACATGTGCCCTGCACGACAAAGCCCAAATAGAAGCATCCCTGCGAAAGAACGTCTACCTTCATATTTACAGCATCGGGGACCTGGACGATTTCTTCTGGCACAATACCGTATGGTACGCCGCCAAAGACGGCGACGATATTCAGGCTCTCGTATTGCTCTACACCGTACCGCCGGTCCCGACCCTTCACGCAATGTGCGAGCAGCAGGGCCCAATGGCCGAACTGCTCCGATCGATATTGCACTTGCTGCCTGTTCGGTTCGGCGCCCACTTAAGCCCCGGACTGGCGGAGGTCTTTGCGCAGCGCGGCAGCGTAGAATCCAGTGAGAAGAATTACAAGATGGCGCTGCGCGACAAATCACGTCTCTTTGGCGTTGATTGCTCGCGGGTCGTTCGCTTGACGGCCAACGATCTGGACGAAATGCTCCGGCTCTACGAAGAGGCTTACCCCGGCAATTGGTTCAACCCAAGGATGCTGGAGACAGAGCAGTATTTCGGCATAAGAGAAGAAAACAGATTAGTCAGCGTAGCCGGTGTCCATGTCTGTTCGCGAGAGTACAAAGTGGCATCTCTGGGCAACGTCGTAACCCACCCGGACTATAGAGGCAATGGTTTCGCAAAATCCGTCACGGCAAGATTATGCCAATCATTAGCTGAAACCGTCGACCACATAGGCCTAAACGTAAAGGCCGACAACCAGGCTGCGCTGTCCTTGTACAAGAAATTGGGTTTCGAAAAAGTCAGCCCCTACTACGAATGTGTGATATCCATACATCCTTTAATTCTCCCCGAATAGCTATGATCCGTAGACCGGTTTCAACTGTTCTTCGGTAGGCAGCCGGTCGTAGTGTTCGCCCTCTGGACCGAAATAGGTGCCGGCCCTCCTCTTGAGCACTATCGGTGTTTCTGAGCCGTTATTGTTGCGGATTTGGATGACCACTTCATCCTCTTCATCCTCTTGGTGGCATTCGTCTTCATCTTCGTTTGCTCTGTCTATTTCGCCAAGCAGCGCCCCTACGCCAAAAAGAACAGCACCGACGGCAGCACCTTCACCCCGCTCCTCAGACTGATAGCCGACGATGCCCCCAATAACAGAAATCGAATTCTACGCACAAGTGTGCCGCTACACGGTCTTCTCGTCCGGCAAAGGGCCATTTCCCGCAAAGCTCGGCAGGTCCTTATCGAGGTAGGCCCAGGGAACGGCCATCCCTATCCAGGACTGGTATGTCGGCTCGATGAGTTCCGGCGTGTCCAGACTTCCGGCCTTGATCCAGACCCGGTCCGGGCAAACCTCGGCCCTGGTAAACAGCGGCGAGCCGCATTCCGGGCAGAACTCCCGCGTGATCTCGTTGCCGCTGTCGGCGGTCTTGGTATATCCTTTGGGCTTTCCGGAGCAGATGGTCAGGCCCGCCGCATCCACACCCACACCAACGGTATACGGCCCTCCCGTGGCCTTGCGGCAGTCAGGGCAGTGACAATACGACGCCGACGTTGACGCGCCCCGCCACTCATACCGAACAGCCCCACAAAGACACCCGCCCTTCAAGGTCATCATTTTCTGCATCGTGTACCCCACTTTTTGTATAGAATCATAGCACAGCCGGATCAAGGCACTCAGGTTTGAGAATGCTTCGAAAAAACCGACGGCTATGATCCGTAGATCTGTC